>NZ_JAKRNC010000012.1:0-98746 GCF_022347345.1 Corynebacterium sp. ACRPJ | reverse complement strand
GCCTCCGAAAGTCGCGGGAGCGAGTTAAAGGTCACGCCGGGCAGGTTGTGCTCCGCGCCGGCCTTGGTGCGGGCGAAGGCGCGGGCGCGTTGGAAGCCGATTCCGGCAAAATCGTCCCATGCGATCTGGATATTTTTCCGGAATGCGTAGGAGATAGCGATTCCAGATTCGGAGACTTTGGTGCGGGATTTTATGACCCACCACAATCCGAGGATGGGGATAATGAACAGCCAGGCGAGGTATTTGGGGGCCCATCCGATACTCAGCAAAGCAATGGCGGACAGAATGAGGATGCCCAAGATGTGGTCGCGGGATGGCTTGAAAACCTCTGCCTGGGTGGTGGACCGACGAGGTTTGTTGTCCTTAGGTGGTGGAGTCATAGTGTGCAAGCCTAATTCACTAAGGCGGGCAAGGGCGAACCTATTTTCAGGCGTGTCTCACCAGGTGGGAATCGGATCCCAAAAGGGGGCAATTGCCACGAGTGCAATACCTATCAATGTATAGTCAGGCCCATGATCATTATTCGACTTCAGGTAGTACCAACGCGGTGGTGACCGCGGTGCCTCACGACGTCGACGCTTTTCGCCCCCGCAGACAGACAAGCCCGCGGGGGCTTTGTTCATATCTGGGGCCGATACCGATGATGATCAGGACCTGCAATAAACCAATTCAAGGAGCACATTAACCGTGGTTACGACAACTTCGCCCACGCCCGCTTCGGTGGCTGCAGCCTCACGCGCCCACGCTCCGGAGCGGATGAGTGGTGCCCATGCCATTGTCCGCACTCTCGAAGACTTGGGAACCGATCTCGTCTTCGGCATTCCAGGCGGTGCCGTGCTTCCTCTCTACGATGCTTTGCACACCTCGACCAAGCTGCGGCACGTGCTCACCCGCCATGAACAGGGGGCCGGCCACGCCGCCGAAGGCTACGCCCAAGCTTCCGGCAAGGTGGGCGTATGCATTGCCACCTCCGGGCCGGGTGCGACCAACCTGGTGACAGCGCTTGCCGACGCCAACCTGGACTCCGTTCCCATCGTCGCCATCACCGGCCAGGTGGGCAGCAACCTCTTGGGAACCGATGCCTTCCAAGAGGCCGATATTCGCGGCGTGACGATGCCGATTACCAAGCACAACTACATTGTGACGGAACCGGGCCAGATTCCAGCTGCCATTGCAGCCGCATTCCATCTGGCTTCTACGGGCCGTCCGGGGCCGGTCTTGGTGGATATCCCGAAGGACGTGCAAAACGGTGAATTGGACTATTCCTTCCCGGCTACGTTTGAACTGCCTGGATATAAACCGACGACCAAGCCGCACCATCGCCAAATCACGCAAGCGGTTGAGCTCATTGCACAGGCAGAAAAGCCGGTCATCTATGCCGGCGGCGGTGTCATCAAGGCCGAGGCAGCCAAGGAGTTGCGCGAGTTTGCGGAATTTTCCGGAATTCCTGTCGTGACTACGCTCATGGCCTTAGGCTCCTTCCCGGAATCTCATCCGCTCCACATGGGCATGCCGGGCATGCATGGCACCGTCCCTGCAGTTGCGGCGATGCAGCGAGCTGACCTGTTGATTACTATCGGCGCGCGATTTGATGACCGAGTAACCGGTGATACCTCCACTTTTGCCCCTGAGGCCCAGGTAATTCATGCTGATATTGACCCGGCTGAAATTGGGAAAATCCGCGACGTTGCCGTGCCGATCGTGGGTGATGCCCGCAACGTGTTGGCCGGTCTCTTAAAGGAGTACCGTAAGAACTCCGCGGTGAAATCTCCGGGAGTAGGCCCATGGCGGGAGTACCTCGATGGGCTCAAGGAACGGTTCCCCCGTGGCTATGATCCCACTCCGGATGGGCAGCTCAATCCCCAATTTGTGTTGGAAAAGCTCAGTGAAACCGTAGGTCCTGAGGCTATCTACTGTGCCGGTGTGGGACAGCACCAGATGTGGTCGGCACAGTTCATTGATTTTGAGCATCCACGCTCTTGGATCAACTCCGGCGGTGCCGGCACCATGGGCTATGCCGTGCCGGCGGCCCTCGGCGCTAAGGCAGCATGCCCGGATAAAGAAGTGTGGGCGATTGACGGTGACGGTTGCTTCCAAATGACCAACCAGGAGCTCACCACCGCGGCAGTGGAGGGCTTTCCGTTTAAGGTTGCCGTCATTAACAACGGCAACCTCGGCATGGTCCGTCAGTGGCAGACACTGTTCTTTAATGAGAACTACTCCAATACCAAGCTGCGAGAACGAGATGTCTATACCCCAGACTTCGTCCGCTTGGCAGAGGCGCTGGGATGCGAGGCCATCCGAGTCACCTGTGAGGAAGAAGTAGTGCCGGCCATTGAACGGGCCCGCGCAATCAATGACCGCCCAGTGGTCCTTGATTTTATCGTTGGTGAGGACGCCCAGGTCTGGCCAATGATTGGCGGTGGGGCTTCTAACGAAGAAATTCAATATGCCCGTGGCTTGCGCCCGCTTTTTGATGAAAATGAATCGGCAGCAGAAACTCCTGCCGATATCGACGAGACTATCCAGGAGGTATAGGCATGGCACCCAGTGACGTTTCCCGGCATACTTTGTCGGTCCTGGTAGAAGACGTAGAGGGGCTTTTGTCGCGCGTTACGGGCATGTTTTCCCGGCGTGGATACAGCATCATTTCGCTGGTTTCTGCCCAGACGGAAAATCCAGGGATTAACCGGCTGACTATCGTGGTCGATGCTTCCGAAAGGATTATGGAGCAGGTAACCAAGCAGCTCAACAAGATCGTGCCGGTCATCAAGGTGGTGGAGCTCGAAGCAGACTCGACTGTGGCGCGAGCCCTGATGCTGGTCAAGGTGGCTGCGAATAATGCCAACCGGCCGCAGGTGGTCGATGCCGTTAATATCTTCCGTGCCCGCGTGGTAGACGTGGCACAAGAATCAGTGGTGGTGGAGGCTACCGGTACCCCTGGAAAGCTGGCGGCCCTTCTCGATGTCCTGGAGCCATTCGGTGTGCTCGAGCTGGTGCAGTCTGGTGACGTGGCCTTGGGGCGTGGTCCCAAGGCGATGGCGCCCCCGCGAAATTAAATCCCACTATATGGTCACTCCGTCTCGCACAGTGGTATAGTGCTAGGTGGGACGTTAATTCATTGAACTTACAATTACTACAGAATTGAGGACTACGACATGGCTATTGAAACCTTCTACGACGATGATGCGGATCTGTCTATCATTCAGGGTCGCAAGGTAGCCGTTATTGGCTACGGCTCCCAGGGGCACGCGCACTCGCAGAACCTGCGCGATTCCGGCGTCGAGGTTGTTATTGGTCTGCGTGAAGGCTCCAAGTCGGCGGCGAAGGCCGAGGAAGCCGGTTTTGCGGTCAAGACCGTTGCAGAAGCTGCCAAGTGGGCAGACGTAATCATGCTGCTGGCACCAGATACCTCTCAGAAGCAGATCTTTGAAGATGAAATTGCCCCCAACTTGGAAGACGGCAATGCGCTGCTGTTTGGGCACGGCTTGAATATCCACTTTAAGCTGATTGAACCACAGGCCAATGTCACCGTCGGCATGGTTGCCCCTAAGGGGCCTGGCCATCTGGTTCGCCGCCAGTTCGTTGATGGCAAGGGTGTTCCGTGCCTGATTGCGACCGAACAGGATCCTAAGGGCGAAGGCCACGATCTGACCCTGTCTTATGCTGCAGCCATCGGCGGTGCGCGTGCCGGCGTTATCCCGACGACCTTTGAAGCAGAGACGGTTACTGACCTCTTTGGCGAGCAGGCTGTCCTGTGCGGTGGCGTAGAGTTTCTGATTCGCACCGGCTTCGAGGTTCTGACTGAGGCTGGCTACGAGCCAGAAATGGCCTACTTTGAGGTGCTGCACGAGATGAAGCTCATCGTGGACCTGATGTTTGAGGGCGGCATTGCCAACATGAACTACTCGGTATCTGATACCGCCGAGTTTGGCGGCTACATTTCTGGCCCTCGCGTTATTGATGCCGATGCCAAGCAGCGCATGAAGGGTATCTTGTCCGATATCCAGGATGGCACCTTCACCAAGCGCCTGCTGGCCAATATTGAGGGCGGCAACAAGGAGCTGGAGAGTCTGCGTGAGGAATTTGCGCAGCACGAAATTGAAAAGACTGGCACCAAGCTGCGCGATTTGATGAGCTGGGTCAAGAACCCGCTGGATGCTACTGCCTAGGAATAAAAGGCGGCGTCTGCAGCGCACACCCACGGTGAACAGGCATGTTTACCGTGGGTTTTGCCTTATTTGTGTCAGGTAAAACTCCGGTGCGGGGAGTAGGATGAGGGCCATGGGTTTTACGACGCCAAGCTATGATCTCAAAGACCTTTTTGCACGAATTGATCGCGGGGATATCCAGTTACCTGACTTCCAGCGCAGCTATGCCTGGGATGAAGATCGTATTCGATCTCTTATTGTTTCCGTGCTGCGCGGTTATCCCATCGGCGCGCTCATGGCTCTTGACACCCGAAACGAAAAGATGCGCTTTCGTCCCCGTGCCCTTGCGGGCGCACCTGACACTGGCGTCGACCCCGGCTTGCTCCTTTTAGACGGGCAGCAGCGCCTGACCACCCTGTATCACTGCTTTAACGGCGAGGGCTTTGTAGATACCACTGACTTCCGCAAGAAGAAGATTCACCGCCGCTTCTTTATCGATATCCGCGCAGCCGTACGCGGCAATCTTATGCCGGATGATGCCATCTTCGCAGTCAATCAAGACGGCAAGATTTGCTCGCACTTCGCACCGGCAATTGAGAGCGAAATCCTAACGCGCGAAGATGCGCTAGAGAATATGTGCATTCCCGTGGCCTCTCTGCTGAGTGAAGACGGCGTCGGCATGCTTTTTGAACTTGCGGCGACTAAGCAGGAATATAGCGCGGAACTGGCCGCCTTTAACAATCGCATCATTCGACCTTTGTCCGGCTATGACCTGCCAATGATTCGACTTTCCCGCGAGACGGAGCGAGCCGGCATCGGCTCGATTTTTGCCCAAGCGAACTCGGCCGGCCTGCAGATGGACGTATTCGATCTCCTAACTGCCGTCTTTGCCTCTGAGGATCCCAGCTTCCACTTGGCCGCTGATTGGCAAGAAGTGGAAAAGGATTTGCGTAAATCCCCAGCCTTGGACGGAATTGGGCGCACCGAGTTTCTCTCCGCTGTATCGCTTCTGGTCTCCGGTGAAAAGGGCTGTGCAGGTGGCCAGCGCGAGGATATTTTGAAATTGTCATTGGCGGAGTACAAGTCGGCAGCCAACGATCTGCGCATTACCTTCCGTGAGGTATCAGAGTTCTTGGCGGAGCGGTGCATCCTCAGCATGGATCAGGTTCCGTTTAATGAGCAGATTGTTCCCCTGGCAGTCATTATCGCCCGCTTGGCCAAGCGCGGGGGAGCGCTTTCTACCGAGCAGTCCTGGAACCGCATCAACCAATGGTTCTGGTGTGGCGTCTTTGGCGAGCTCTACGGCTCTTCTGCAGTGCAGCTGCGTGCAGCTCGCGACGTAGATGAGGTCACCGAATGGGTAGCCGGTGCAACGGACGAGACGCCGAAGACCGTCGCTGATGCCACCTTCCGTGAATCCCGGCTGCTTTCCGTAGATGGCAAAGATGGCGTATGGCACGGACTCTATGCCCTCCTCATGGCGCGCGGCGCGAAGGACTGGCGCACCGGAAAGGCCTTCACCCGGCATACCTTTGAAGAGCTCAAGCCAGGCTTTTTCCCTGTATTCCCGCTAAATTGGTGCAAGCGTCACGGAGTTGATCCCGTCTTGGCTGAGTCGGTGATGAACTACACCCCGATGGGCAAGCGAACCGAGGTAGTGCTCGACGGTTTCGCCCCCAACC
This sequence comes from Corynebacterium sp. ACRPJ, assembly GCF_022347345.1. Lineage (NCBI taxonomy): Bacteria > Bacillati > Actinomycetota > Actinomycetes > Mycobacteriales > Corynebacteriaceae > Corynebacterium > Corynebacterium sp. ACRPJ. The sequence goes on along the minus strand of NZ_JAKRNC010000012.1, from coordinate 92,913 downwards.
GCTACCTACCTCGCGTTCAGTCCAAGTCCATCATGGAAGATGCGCAATTTGATGAGGTGCTAGCATCCCACGAAATGAACCTGGATTTCCTGCGGGCGTCACAGCCGCGTGAATTCCTTGCGGACCGCCGTCACCGTTTCTTGGGCATCGTGGAATATGCTTTAGGTAAACCCGTTATCCGCGATGTGGATGAAGCAAACCTTTTTGGTGGAGAGGAAGGTCCGCAAGCTTTTGATCGCTAAATCTGTGCGCTTGGCCGCTACAGTGCTTGTTGCTTCTCTTGCACTAGCAGCCTGTGGCACTCCGGTCACAGAATCCAAGCTGGTCAGGCGTGGTCTGTCCGATCTGGATGAGTCCGAAATCGATCTCAGCAAGGCCAAGGCGGAAAACCAAAACCGTCTTATTGATCCGAAATTTGATGGCAAGTTGGTCATTGTTAATGACCCCATTGGAATTGAAGCCAGCCGACTATTTTTTGAAGATTCGGATTCGCTTGTCCTTTTTGCCCCGGACGATAAGTCTATTCTTCGTGCAGCAACCTTGGCGGTAAACCAGCATTTGCCAGCGGTGCAGTATGACGATGCTAGGCGTTTGGAGATCCATAAGTTGCTCACGGACTTGGGAGTAAGGCGCTTGGTGGTAGTAGGTGACGTGCCGTGGACGAAAACCTCTGGTGAATTCAGCGTGATCAAGGATCCAGGAACGCATAAAGCACTGGGGGAGTTCACGGCATTCCAATATGGTTCCAAGGTGGTAGCCTCGCCGGAGCAGATGGTAAAAGATATTGCACGGCTGGATAAGACTCCCCAAATGGAGCTGCGTCCTGCCTGGGTGCCGTATGAAGGCGAACTTGATGCCGGAGAGGAAAAGAGCCAACCCATCCCAGCACAGTCCCGCAGGGACGGTCAGATGGCGCCAAATATCGTTGCCACTAAGGATAGTCCCATCGCGAACGTTATTACTGCGGCAGCCTACGGTGGAAGAGTTTTGGTCGTGCCGACTGCCGATCCGCTAGCGGATAAGCACAGCATGGCTGCTGTTGCGGGCCTTGAGGACGGCGCCTTAGTAGCTTTGGGGCCGGAATTCGGTCGAGTGAAAGAATTTAAGGCAAAAATCAAGCAGGGCACTCCTGACTGAACTACACTTCCTTGACACGCGGGCAACCCGCGTGCACCGCATTTCACTTAAGCGAAGGAAGATATGTCGAAGCCGGTAGTCCTTATTGCCGATAAATTAGCCCAGTCCACGGTTACGGCCTTGGGGGATTCTGTTGAGGTCCGTTGGGTGGATGGGCCGAATCGTGCCGAGCTCCTCGCCGCGGTTCCGGAGGCAGAGGCTTTGCTGGTGCGCTCTGCCACAACCGTTGACGCAGAGGTATTGGAGGCGGCCACAAAGCTCAAGATTGTGGGCCGTGCCGGGGTGGGACTGGATAATGTCGATATTCCGGCGGCCACAGACAAGGGTGCCATGGTGGTCAATGCGCCAACATCGAATATTCACTCTGCGTGTGAACAGGCAATTGCATTGCTCTTAGCGACGGCGCGTCAGATACCAGCGGCCGACCAGTCCCTGCGCGAAGGGGAGTGGAAGCGCTCTTCTTTCAAGGGCGTAGAGGTCTACGGAAAGACCATCGGCATTGTTGGCTTTGGACACATCGGCCAGCTCTTTGCCCAGCGTCTGAAGTCCTTTGAGACAACTATTATCGCGCACGATCCGTACGCCAACCCGGCTCGCGCGGCAGCGTTGGGCGTGGAATTAGTTGAGCTAGAAGAGCTGATGTCGCGTTCGGATTTCGTGACCATTCACCTGCCAAAGACTCCGGAGACAACCGGAATGTTTGATAAGGAACTTTTGGCCAAGGCGAAGCCAGGACAGATTCTCATTAACGCAGCGCGAGGCGGTTTGGTAGATGAAGCGGCTCTGGCTGAGTCTATCGAGTCGGGACATCATCGAGGTGCGGGCTTTGACGTTTATGCCACGGAACCGTGCACTGATTCTCCGCTCTTTAAGCTGCCGCAAGTCACCGTGTCCCCGCACCTAGGCGCCTCCACTGTAGAGGCCCAGGACCGTGCGGGAACCGATGTCGCGGAGTCTGTCTTGAAGGCGCTCGAAGGAGAGTTCGTCCCGGATGCGGTCAACGTCTCCGGCGGGCCAGTGAGAGAAGAGGTTGCTGGTTGGTTGGACCTCGCCCGCAAGCTAGGACTTACTGCTGGCCGCCTTTTGGGGCAGGCTCCCGTTGCCGTCGAGGTGGAGGCCTGTGGCGAGTTGTCTACCGAAGGCGTGGAGGTGCTAGGACTTTCTGCCGTTCGGGGTCTGTTTAGCGGCGTGACTTCGGAACCGGTGACCTTTGTCAATGCAATGCAGATCGCGCATAGTCGTGGGGTAGAGGTTGAGGTATCTACTAATACGGAGTCCAAGGGGCACCGCTCTTCCCTGCAGGTGAAGGTCATTGGTGCTGATGGCGAGATCTCCTCGCTCACCGGCGCACTTATCGGCGTCGATGGAACCGAAAAGTTCATTCGCATCAACGGTCGTGGCGTAGATATGCGTGCTACCGGCCGCAACCTCTTCTTCCGCTACGCGGACGCCCCTGGTGCACTGGGAACGGTAGGTACCAAGTTGGGTGCTGCGGGAATCAACATCGTGGCGGCCGCTCTGACGCACGGTAAACAGGAATCTGATGCTGTGCTGATTCTGCGCGTGGAAGCCGAGGTGCCAGAGGAGCTCATCGCCGAAATTAATGCGGCCTTGGGCGCTGAATGTGAACAGCTGAACATGGAGGCATAAGGCTGCGGACTGCAACAGAATCTCAACCCGCGTGGTGCTAGGTAATTTCCTGCGCTGTGCGGGTTTCTTTTGCTAAGGTAATCTCATATCCACTCTGTGAGAAAGGAATCTTATACAGTGAAACTTGCGGTGATTGGCGGCGACGGAATTGGACCAGAAGTGACGGCCGAGGCGCTCAAGGTGCTGGGTGCCGTTCGTTCCGATATCGAGACCACCGAGTATGACCTCGGTGCGCGGCGTTATCTGCGCAATGGGGAGCTTCTCACGGACGCTGATTTGAAGAGCCTGCGCGAACACGATGCGATCCTGTTGGGGGCGATTGGCGCCCCAGGTGAGGTGCCGCCTGGCGTTCTGGAGCGGGGGCTGTTGCTTAAGATGCGGTTTGCGCTGGATCATCACGTGAACCTGCGCCCCTCCAGGCTCTATCCCACCGCTTCCTCGCCGCTCGCTGAACCGGGCGATATCGACTTCGTTGTGGTGCGCGAAGGTACCGAGGGTTTGTACTGCGGAAACGGCGGTACCTTGCGTGAGGGTACTGAGCACGAGGTGGCCAGCGAGGTATCGCAAAATACTCGTTTCGGCGTGGAGCGTGTAGTGCGCGATGCGTTTGCGCGGGCAGCGCAGCGCAGTAAGCATCTGACCTTGGTGCACAAGACAAATGTCTTGGTCAATGCTGGTGGGTTGTGGCAGCGCACCGTTGATGAAGTCGCCGCCGAGTTTCCAGAGGTTCGGGTGGATTACCAGCATATTGATGCTGCAACCATTTATATGGTGACCGATCCGGCGCGCTATGACGTCATTGTCACCGATAATCTTTTTGGAGACATTCTCACCGATTTGGCGGGCGCGGTAACTGGCGGTATTGGCCTTGCTGCATCCGGAAACATCGATGCCTCAGGCGCGAATCCTTCCATGTTCGAGCCGGTGCATGGTTCTGCGCCAGATATTGCGGGTAAGGGGATTGCAGACCCAACGGCGGCAATCTTGTCCGCCGCCATGCTTCTTCGTCACCTGGGCGATGAGTCTAATGCGCAGCGGATTGAGGATGCGGTGGCGCAGGATGTTGCCCGCCGCGGTGCCGAACCGGTAAAGACCGTCGAAGTGGGTGACCGAATCGCCAAGCTGCTCGTCGAATAGAAGCGGGCTTTTTGCGCTGGGTGCTTGCCGACGTCCCCAACCCCCGCGTCCTGGCGTAGTCCGCACTGGGGTTAGCAACGGTGATTAAAGGACAATGGGAATTTACTCAAATTAACTAATTAACACCGTACCCTTTGCACACATGTGAAGGAGGCGATTGAGTAGGATTGCCGCTATGCGTTTAGGACGAATTGCACACCCAGAAGGAATCTGTTTCGCCATTATCGATGGGCCAAAAGACGCCCCAATGGAAGAGCTAGTAGCAAAGGAAATTGCCGGCACGCCCTTTACTCCGCCGGAGCCAACCGGCCGCGAGTGGAAACTTAACGAGGTTCGCCTCTTGGCGCCGACCCTTCCCACCAAGGTGGTAGCACTTGGCCGCAACTATGCGGACCACGTTGCCGAGGTTTTCAAAAAGTCTGCCGATAGTCTCCCTCCCACCATCTTCATTAAGCCATCTACCGCGGTCATTGGCCCGGATGCTGCAATCAAGATTCCGGACTACGCCACCAACGTCGAGTTTGAGGGCGAGCTAGCCGTGGTCATTTCCAAGCCGTCGAAGAATATCAAGGCCGAGAACTGGAAAGACCATGTGCTCGGCTACACCATCTGCAACGACGTTTCTTCCCGCGACCTGCAGTTTAAGGATGGTCAATGGGCTCGTGCCAAGGGCATTGACACCTTCTGCCCGCTCGGCCCGTGGATCGAAACCGATCTGGATAGTTTGAATCTGGACGATCAGAAGATTAATGCCTACCTGACGCACGAGGGTTCTCGCGAGCAAAAGCAAGATTCCAATACGGACCAGATGATTGTGAAAATGGGCGGCATTTTGGAGGAGATCTCCGCTGCCTACACTTTGCTGCCCGGCGATGTCATCACCACCGGCTCCCCAGCTGGTACCGCTCCTATGGTCCCAGGTGACACCATCGAAATCGAGATCCCAGGCCTCGGCACCCTGCGCAATTCCATCCACCGTGCATAACCCAAGCCACTAGGAGCACCGCGCCTGCGTACCCACCTCCGAAGAAATGGGGGAACACTACCAGAGTTCTGGGCGGGTGTGATCGGGCAACCCCAATGAGACCCTTGTCGATTACGCCGCGGGACTTAACCCCGGCACCGCCCTCGGCATTGGATGTGGGGAAGGCGCGTGTGCGCACCACCAAAGCGACGTCGTGCTCGTCGCCAAGCGTGTGGGCTAGAGGCTAAGTGCCTTCAAAATGGTGCGCAGCTTGGCCGTGGTTTCTTCCAGCTCGGCATGGGCATCGGAATCGCCTACGATGCCACCGCCGGCCCAAGCACGCGCGGAAAGTCCATCGCCGGCCACTTCCGCGCAGCGGATGGCCACCATGTACTCGCCGTCGCCGGAGCTATCGCACCAGCCCACCGCTCCGGCATAGAATCCACGGTCCGTTTCTGCAGTCTCAATGAGGGCTTGGGCGGCCTCTGCTGGAGTGCCACAGATGGCCGGTGTGGGGTGTGCTGCCAAGGCAAGTTCAAGAGCGGTCAAGTCTTTATCCTTGAGCGTTCCGGAAATTGGCGTGCCTAGGTGCCACATCTCATTGGTGCTAATAAGTTGCGGGGCGTCCGGGATATCTAGCCGCTCGCATAATGGGCTAAGCACCCGGCGCAGGTGTTCCACTACAAAGGAATGCTCGTGGAGATCCTTGGCAGAATGCAAGAGATCTTGGCCTGCGATGTGATCCTCAGCCGCTGTGGCGCGGCGCGGTGACGATCCGGCCAAGGGGAAAGCAGACACCGTCGAGCCCTGACGCTTGACCAAAACCTCTGGAGAAGAACCAACTAGCATCGCGCCCGGCCGCCCAGCAGGGGAGAGATCGGCAATGAAGCCATCGCGGTTGGCGGAAAGGTCGATAAGGCGTGCCGCGACCAGGCGCGGATCAATAGCCTCAGGGAATTCGATATCTACGGCACGGGCCAAAACCACCTTGTCCAGTTTGGAGGTCTCGATCGTGCCGATGGCCGCCTCTACGCGGCGTAGGTGCTCTTCGGGTTCCGGATCGAATCCGACCACTCGCGAGTTTAGGCTTTTATTGCGGTAGTAGGCGTGCGGCTCCAAGGGGCCCTCTTCGCGGATGATGGCCTCCGGCACCGTTAGCGCGGCGGGTGTGTCAGAGTCGAACGGAATCGCACCGACGACCATGTCAACATCTTTGCTGCGCAGGGCAGAAACCGCTGCGTCGGTGTCATTAAAAGTGTGGCGCGCACCTTGGGTACGGACAGACCCCGTTGCTCGCGAAAGCAAAAAATCGGGGGCGGTGCTTGGTCTGTCTTCGTGCATGGGGATCTAGCTTAGTGCCTTGGGCTTTTCTTACAGAATTGAGTGTGCACTGGGCGTGTAAACAGTGAATCAAGTGAAGGATGTGGTTAATTCTAACCTTGTGGCTAATGTTACTAAGTTTCTTTATCGTTCTCTATACCTGATCCTCGCTGCTGCGCTGGCTAGCGCTGCGCTTGTGTGCGCCGCTCCTGCCCATGCTCAAGAAGGGCCACCTCCCGCACCCGCCCCTGGCCCTGAAAATGCACCACAGCCAGCGCCAGCTCCAGCACCTGCTCCCGAAAATGCAAAGCCGGTTACCCCGCAGCCTGATGGGTCCCACCTAGTTCCAGAAGGTGTTAAGGAATCCACCCCGGCACCAGTAGAAGGCGGCAGCAGCGATGACAATGCAGCGCCTAGTCCTGAGGGATCGTCTCTTCCCGAGCCAGCGCCGCGGCCGGCAATGGTAGATACCAGCATCAATCCGAACCCGCCGTTTGCGCCGGGTTCCATGCAGTCCCTAGAAATGGAGCACGAGGGTAAGACCCGTAGGTACTTGTTGCGTATTCCTAACCACTATTCGCCGGAAAAGGCGGCGCCCGTTCTCTTCGGCTTCGGTGGGTGGGGAGATTCCCCGGAGAACTACTCCAGCTATGCACGCATGCAGACCACTGAGGCCAATAACGAGGCCATCATCGTCTATCCAGAGGGATTCGAGCGCGCCTGGGAGGCTGCGCCTTATGCTAAGACGCGCGATGGGGAGGATATCCGCTTTATCAAGCGCATTCTTGATTCGGTAGACAAGGACTACCACGTTGATCGAAACCGCGTATACGCCATGGGTATGTCTAATGGAGGCGGCTTTACCTCGGTGCTTGGCTGCCACGCACAGGACACCTTTGCTGCTGTAGCTATGGTTTCGGGTGCCTTCTACAACCCGGTTGAGGTCAACTGTGCCGATGCGCCGATGAATACCCTCATCATGCACGGCGTTAACGACGAGATGATGACCTATGAGGGCGGTGACCGGCACGAGGCTGGATACCTCCCTGTTCGTACGGTGCTCGGCGGCTATCTGAAGCGAAATCGCTGCGATATGACCTTCCAGTCCACTCCGGAAGCAGGCGGCTCGGAACGCTTGAGCTTTAACGGCTGCCAAAAGGATGTGCAATTGGTTAAGGTTCCGCAAGACCACACCTGGTTCTGGCAGCCAGATACGCCGAACGTGGTCTGGGACTTCCTGTCGTCCAAGACTCGGGTATAGAAGCATGAGCTCTTAGCCACCGCTAAAGCCCAGAGGAGAGATCCTCTGGGTTTTGTGCTTTCTTAAGCCGGGCCTGCGCTAATCGACGCCCGGTATGTTCGCCGTGGCATCACTGGCCTGGTGCTGGTGTGGTGTCTTCTTTTTGCGGAAGAACTGGACATAGACCAACAACCCGATGCCGAGCGCTAAGGCGAAGGCGCCCAGTCCGGCCAGGGTCCCCGCCCAGAAGCTGCTTTTTGCGAGGGTAGAGGTATAGGCAGCGGCATCGGTCAGCACATTCTTGCTGTCCTTGTTCTCTTTGTCGGTTGCATTTGGAACATGCTGTGCACTGCGGGCGTCGGCGGACTTTGCTTTCGTACGGGAGGAGGATTTTGTGTCCTTCTTACTGGCGGACTTCTTGGCAGTCGAGCGGGAAGAACCGCTGGTGGAAGCGGAGGAGTGCGAGCCAGATGACGTGCTCTTGCCTGATTTTGCGGTGGAGGCAGATTCGTTGACACGGCTAGCCGAGTGGTGGGTCGTAGTTTGTGAACCAGAACTGGACTTTTGCGCAGGTGCAGCGGATCGGGTTGATGTCGGAGCGTGGGACTTTTGTGGCGCTCCAGACTTTTCAGTATTCGCCGGCTTCTTGGGTGTTGAGTGCTTGCCCTTTTCGGCATCGTCAGGTGCGCCGCCGTCAAGGAATTTTTGGCCTTCCTGCAGGGTCTTCTCCAGTTCCTTGTCCAACCCGGCGATGGATTTGTCTACGTCCTTGATGTCCTTTTCCAGTTGCTTGGGGCGGCTATCCGCGCCGTTGCCAGAACCAGTGGCCGCATCTGCTTCGGAATAGTCCACGTCGCACAGGTCCTTCGCCTCAGCCTGCTTTCCTACGAGGAAGCCGGCATGGAGGTGGTGGCGGGAGCCATCGGGAAGCTCAAAGGTAAAGCTCACCGCGTAGGTTCCGGGCTTGGTAAACGCAAATGCCGGGTGGGAATGCGAATTGCCTGGGTAATCCCAGGCGGATCCATCTTCAGTGTCCATGAGCACCGTGGGTTCGCCTAGCTCCGCCTGGTAGGCCACAATGCGCCCATCTTCTGGGCCCTGTGCGATCGCCATGCTTAAGGTTGCGGTGTCATCAGCGGCGAGTAGGTCTTGGGATAGCTCCTGGGTGTTAAAGCCCAGCCAGGGAGCGGTGGGGTCTTGGGTTTGAGGCAGCACCCAGCCTTCTTCAGGAAGGGAACTATCTCCGAGCCCAGATAGTGGCTGTTTCAACCCATCGGATACCTCGATAGCAAAGGTCTCAGAGTCATGCTTGATTCCCTTGTCATCGTCTTTGACGGTGAAGCTGAGATCGCCGGAATCGCCGCTAAGCGCCATGTCTTGGTGGCCCTTGGTAATGAGATCGAAGTCGCTGGCGGAGCAGGCCGCGGTGGACTCTTCTGCGTGGGCGGAGGCGGGGGCTATGGCAGCTACGCCCGTCCCTGAAAGTGAGCCGAGGCCGATGAGACTGGCAGCGCCTAGGGCCACCGTGGTGCGGCAGACTGGTTTCATGAGGTAATGGATTCCTTTCGTGGGGTGTCGGGACGTGGGGCGTCGGAAAGCGAGGCACCGGCGTGCTTGCGGGCGCCGAGGAGTGGATGGATGGCCCAAACGCTTAAGAAAATGACGGTGAGCGTGAGCACGATGGTGGCGCCGGCTGGAAGATCAATGGCCCATGCCAGGTAGATGCCGAGGAAGCTGGACAGCGCGCCGATGAGGGCGGAAAGCCACATCATGGTCGCAAGATGCGTGGTAAGCAGGCGTGCCGTCGCGGCCGGGGTGATGAGAAGTGCGAGGACCAAGATATTGCCAATGGTGCTCACAGAGATGACCACGGCGGCTGTGACGCACAGGTACAACATGATGTCGAGCACAACTACGGGAAGCCCCATGGCGCGGGCGGTTTCCCGGTCCAGGCAGGTGGCGTTGAGCTGGGGGCCAAAAGCTACGACGACGGCGATAACCAGTGTGCACACGCTGGCCGCGACGATGATATCGCTGCGGGATACGCCGGTGAGCGAGCCGAAGAGAAAGCTGGTCAGCGAAGCACTATAGCCATCGGTGCGCGAGATGATCACCATGCCTAAGGCAAAGGCCGCGGCGAAGAAGATGCCGATGATGGAATCTGCCCGTACGTGGCGGCGCTGCGAAAAGGCGGCGATGAGCAACGCCACAACCGCACCGGCCACCGCGCCACCGACGAGCACGGAGGCTTGCAAAGCGAAAGCAATGGCTAGGCCAGGAAAGACCGCGTGGGAGACGGCGTCGCCGATAAAGGCCATGCCGCGCAGCACCACGTAGCAGCCGACGACGCCGCAGACGATGGCCGCAAGCACAGAAATACCTACCGCGCGGGCGAGAAAGTCGAGGTGGGGGTTAGCAAGGTCGCGGAGGAAATCGAGGAAGGAAATTTCTATCATGCGGAGACTCCAATGGCAGAAAGCAGGGGAGAACCGGCGCGTACACCAAAGGTTTGCGTCCACGGAGCGGTCTGGTGAAGAAGGCGCGGAGCGGAGTCATCGGCCACCACGGTGCCGTTAAAGAGGACCAAGCGGTGGCAGGAGTGCGCCGCTTCAGACAGGTTGTGGGTGGACATGAGGATGGCCTTGCCGCGCTGGGAAAGCTCTTCGAATAGCTCGAGTAGTGATTCGGTATTGGGGGCGTCGAGGCCGGTGAAGGGCTCGTCGAGCAGCAGCACGTCTGGTTGCGTGGCGAGCGCTCGGGCGATGAGGACGCGTTGGCGCTGACCACCGGAGAGCTCTTCGATGGGGCGGGTGGAAAAATCTTCCATGTTTACCAGGCGAAGAGCTTCTGCCGCCGCGGCGTGGTCCGCGGCACGTGGCCGTTTGAGCCAGCCAATGATGCCGGTGCGCCCGCTGAGTACGGTGCGGTAGACATTGATGGGAAAGCCCCATTCCACCTCGTGCCGCTGGGGCACGTAGCCTACGATTCCCCCGATCTCTCGGGTACCGGAGGAGGGGATGAGCCCTAAGATGGCACGCATAAGTGTGGTCTTGCCCGCCCCATTGGGGCCTAAGAGCCCAATGAATTCGCCCGATCGGACCTCTAGGTTCGCACCTGTGATTACGCGCCGGTGGGATAGCGATACTTCCAGGTCGGCTACGGAAATGAGCGGTTTAGCCACGGCTATCGCCCCGCTTGGAAGAGCGCAGTACTAGGCCAAGGGCCAGCAGGAGTACGACTGCACCCACGCTGGCGAGGATAAAGACCCAAGTGGGGATGGAAGAGCCTGCGGTCTGGGCATCGTCTGGATTCCAAGTAGTGTCTTGGGCCGCTTGGACGTCGGCATCATCGCCCACGGCAAAGGTGAGCACGCCATCGGTACTGAAATCAGCGCCATCTTTGGTCTTACCTTTGACTCTGATGCCTACCTGATGGGTGCCTGGCTCTGTAAACGTCCAATTGGCATGGGTGTGGGTATTGAGGTCTACCCAGAAGTCTTCGTCGCTCTTTTGCGCGGTAGACCACAACAGCTGTGGTGCTTCAAAGCCGCCGTTTTGCAGGAAAAGGGAGAAATCGCCAGGACCGGAGTGGCCGAGGAATTCCATGGTGACTCCGCGATCGGCGGCATCGACAAGCGAGGGCGCTTGGGTATTCCAACCCAGCCAGGGAACCCCGACCTGCTCGGTTTGGGGAACCACCCAGACCTTATCGCCGGACTCAGCGCCAACGAAGCCAAAGTCATCCGTATCGGGAAGGGTTTGCTGTGCCTTATCGCCCACGGAAAACACGAGGTCGTCCAAGTGACGCCAGACTGGCTTATCGCCGGCATCATCGCGGGCCATAAGCTCAGACTCCGTGCCATCAAGCAGGGCGCCAACGTCTACGTGACCGGTATCGATGACCTTTTCTTCGCCCTGCGGGGCAACGTGTTCATCGGCACCGACCACCTGGGCCAGGTCGCCCGCCCAAGCAGGGCTGGTAGAAAGTGCCAAACCTGCAGTGAGGACGCAGGCGGCGGTGCGGGTGGCGGTACGAGTAGCGAATTTAAGCATCTTTATCTCCATGGGTGGGGTTGGGGTTCAGGCAACGCTGCAGGGAATCAGCGTTAAATTTCATAAGGTCGATGTAGGAGCTGACGGTGTCATCGAACGTGTCGCCGTAGATGGGGCACAGCTCCACGCCTTGCTCCGCGGCAGCCTGCTTCAGGGACTCGGCGCTTGCCTGCTGCACGGGTTCTACAAATACGGCTGGCAGATGGAGGTTCTCCAGCGTGCGGCGCAAGGAAATGACTTCGCGTGGGGAAGGCTCGATGGCCGGATTGGGAGTGACGAAGCCGGCCACCGACATGTCATAACCTTGCTCCAGATAGGCGTAGCCGTGGTGCGTGGTCACAAGGTGCCGGTTTTCTTGAGGAATGGAAGAAATGGCGTGCTCTACGTAGGAATCCGTATCCCGCAGGCGCTGGGTGTAGGCCTCCGCTCGTTGGCGGTAGGACGCCCCGTGGGAAGGATCTGCCTGCGCCATTTCCTCGGCAATGACATCGACGTAGGCGATGGCGTTGTCCACGTTGTGCCATAGGTGCGGATCCACCTCGCCGTGGATGTGTTTTCCCAACACCGCCTGCGGCAATAGGTAGGTATCCGATCCCGGCCTGCCCAGGAAGCGGTAGGACGGATCCGGCGGTATGGGCTGCAGTACCGAAGAGGGGATTGACACCACGGTGGTGGCAGGGTCGAAGCGCTTGTCCTGGTCGCGCAGGTCAATGCGTCGCTCGGCTAGGTCTCCTGCAATATCCAGGTGTCCGGAATCTATCACTTGCATGCCTTTAGGCGGGTTTACTCCCACGGCCACAGTGAGGTGTTGGACGTCGGTGCCCTCTGCTTGAAACCCGAGGTGGTAGATTCCCGGCTGGGAAAATCCCCAGGACACGTGCGTGTGGGCGTTGGCCGGCAAGGTCACTGAGTCTTTTCCATCGATGCCATCGGCCGAGTTAAAAAGAACCTCCGGGGTGCCGAAGGTAGAGACCACATAGGCCGCGACGTTACCTGGCCCATCGGCAGAGACCATGCGGAAGTCCACTCCGGAAGAACGCTGCTGTGCACCGCTGATGCGCAGCCCCAGCCAAATTGCCTCGAGCGAGACATCTTCTACCAGCGGCACCAGAGTGGCACCGCGGGTGGAGGCAGCATCGGCGACTTCCACCACGGGGGCATCGGTGGATTCGTGCAGCGTATCGATGAGAGACTGTGGCTCCAGCAAGTAGCCATTGCTCAGTGCCAAATCGGCATTGGCAACATCGCGCACCGTGCGCAGCGTTGGCTCAAAGGTATGCGGATCTTTTCCGCTGGGGATAAGGCTTTGTACCCGGGCATCTTCTCCCGCGACGTTGCGCGCAAGATCCGCGAGGATCGGGGTGGTGGCCACCACGGCGAATTTTTCTCCGCTTCCGGTATCCAACGCAGCTGAAGGGGCACAACCAGTGGCCAGCAGGCAGGAGCCCAGCAGCGCCCCTATGGTCCGAAGCCTGCGTCTATGGGATAGCGCACGCGCCATTAGTCCGCTGCCTTAGCTACAGCTAGACGGGCAATGCCTAGGCCGAGGAAGAGCATGCCCAAGCCCAACGCTCCGATGCCAAAGGGAACAATAGGAGTCCCCGTATTGGCTAAAGAACCGCCCTTGCTGTGTGCCTGCCCAGACTGGCCAGTGTTGGATCCGGTGCTTGCGGTAGAGCCACCAGCGCTTGCCGACGCCCCACCTGCCGCAGCGCCATGCCCGCAGTCGCCGCCCTCCGGATTTACCGCAGCGCCCAAGTCGAAGTGACCGTTGTCAAAGGCTTCAGCCGGCTTGTCGCCGCCGACCACGAAGTGAAGTGTCGCTTCACCGGCAACTTGCTTGCCCTCATCGGTCTTGGCCACCTGGCGAATGGTGACGTCATAGGTGCCCTGCGCACCAAAGACCCAGTTGGGATGCACGTGCGTATTGGGGGCAATCGAATAGGTGCCCTCCGCCGCATCGGCATTGCCTCGGAACCACTCATCGCCCACAATCTTTCCCAGTCCGCCCTGGGAGTAGACCATCATCGGGCCAGGGCCCTTGAAGCCTGCTAACTCCCAGGTGACATCGCCAGGGATATTCTCGCGCATTGAAGGGCTTTGGGTATTAGCGCCGAGCCATGGCACACCATCGACCTGGGTAGAACCAATCATCCACGCCTGACCGGCTGGCACTGGGCCTACCTCTTGGGGCAGATCGACGCTGGATTTATCGGAGAGATAAAAGGTAGCGCCATCAGCATCGCGCCACTGGGAAGGGGAAACCGTATCGTCTTTGATTTGCGGCGTCATGCCCGGGGTGCACTCTTCGTCCCCGGAGACGCCGGACTTATCGGCAGCTGCAGCGCCGCCCTTGTCTGCTGATCGTTGGGTGCTAGAAGCTTCTTGGTCATTGCTAACCTCGCCCGTGTCAGCCGATCGATCCGCTGTGGACGCATCACCGCCGTCGCCCACCTCCCAGGTGTAGGTCACAGCATTGCTGGACTCGCCGTTGGAGTGGGCCCGCACCGTCATGGTGTAGGTGCCAGCCTCGCTAAAGGCCCAGTTGACGTGCCTGTGGGCCGGAGTGGGTTGATTGATGACCTCACCGCTGGTCAGCTCCATTGAACCGGAATCAGTAACCGCCTGAATGTCACCGAAACCGCTGGTCTCAAAGACATATACCGAACCCGGGCCGGAAACTTCGGCGAATTCTAGGTCAACGTTGTCAAAGCCGCCATCGCGTGCAGGTTGGGTATCCCAACCCGGCCAAATGATGCGCTGATCTTGTGTCTGCGGCAGGAAATAGGTGGGTTGGCCGATCTCTGGCACGGCCTCGGTGGCATCCGACCAGGCATCCTCGACAACCTTGAGCACCACATCATCGCCGGAGCGTGGAACGCCCGATCCAGTGATGTCTTCCTTCATCGATAGGTGTAGCTGGCCATCTGGGGCCGTGACATAGAAGGCGTCTACGTGGCCAGAGTCGAAGACCTCATCAAAGGCAAGTGCCGCGGCGGGGGAGAAGAAGGCCAGTGCTGTCGCAAAGACGGCAGCGAATACGTGAATAAATCGGCGCCGCAGCGGGACGTGCCGGGAGGCAAAGGATGGTGAATAATGCATTGTGGTTTCCCGTCTAATTGGTGGGGTAGAAGAGGCTTAGAAGTTGAGGCCGAAGCGCTTGCGGATGAGGTCCTCGTTATCTCGGAAAAAGTTATAAAAGGCCTTGAAAATCACCACGAGGACCGCTGGTAGGACCAAACTCCACGGGCTAAACGAGGACCCTGTGGGCTCTTCTGGCCGGCCGGGGTGGGCTGGTGCGTCCGGGGTATCTGGGGCGGACGGTTGCGTGGAAGGCTCCTGGGAAGGCTCCGCGGAAGGCTTAGTTGTTGGACTTTCGTTGGGCTCTCCGCTCCCGGTCGTGCCCGGCGCGAGGAAGGAACAGGAGTCTAATGTCTTATCGCCTACGGCAAAGGTGAGGGTTTGGGGCGCGGACTTTAGTTCCTTGCCGTCCGTGCCCGTGGCCGTATAAGTAGCCTCAAAGGTGTACAAGCCAGGCTTGGAAAAGGCCCAGTGCGTATGGGTATGGGCCGGAAAGTTGGTTTCGATGGTGTAGTCCTTAGCCGCAGAATTGGCGAGGACCGAAAAGCCCTTGCCATGGGAGGCGTCGATAAAGGCGCCCCACTCGGCACCGTCCGGCGTGGAGGTAGGCTTCAAGTTAAGGTTGACGGCATTGTCCTTAGTTAAGGAATAGTTCAAATCCTGGGTGTTATAGCCTGGCCAAATGATGTTTTGGTCCTGGGTTTGCGGCAGGTGATAGAAGCGCTCACCGGGCTTTCCTAGGAAATCGAACTCCTTGCCCGCGAGCTTCTTATTGCGCGGGGTGAGCGCATTATCGTGTACGCCGAGTACAACGTCATCGAGTTTGCGGTCAACAGACTTCTTGTCCACCTGTGCCGTGTCATCGCGCAGAACCGTTGCAAAGCCGTCCTCGGCAGGCTGGGCCTTGATGTCTACATGACCACGGTCTAGTAGGTACTTTTCGCTGCATTGTGCATTGCCGGTTTGCGGTTCTTCGGTGCCTGGCTGCGGCGCGGAAGACGGAGTGTCTTCCTTGCCTGGGGTAGCCTCTGGTTCTTCATTGGAAGTGGAGAACTTCCCACTGACTTCGTAGTTGTCACCAAAAGCAAAAGACTCAGTAATAACGCTGCTAGCATGTCCAGCTTTAACGGTGGAATGGGGGAAGAGGTTAACCTTGGCAAAATAGCCTTTGAAGTACTCGCCCTCATCAAAGGCGACCTCGCCGTGGCCGTTAGTAATAGGGGTTTCCAGATCCACGGTGGGGTATTTAGCCCCCTTCGTGTCATAGAGCCCGCCCGTGAGAAGGCCGTTGAAGGTTTTATCGTCAGTATCCACCACGATCTTGGTGCCACCATTGCCCTGCTTGCGCATGCGGATGGTGTAGCCGAGCTCCTTTAGCTCGGTTTCCTCGGTGGGGGCAAGCTGGCGCGGCTGGGAGGTTTCCTGCCACGTATCAGCGGCGGCAGAAGAATCGGTGTGGCTGGATTTACCGGGTTGGAAATCAAGGGGCTTGGATATCCAGCGTGGGGCATCGCCCTCTGGGGTGAAGACGGCCTGTACCTGGGACGGGTCGGGGCCCATATATTCGTCCCACTGAGCATGCCCGTCCTTAACGGGAAGGTCGGTGAGGAAGTAGCCGTCGATAAGCAGAGTGAGAGTGCCTTGTGCCTTGTTCTTGGCGTCGAAGGAAATGGTGGTGAGCTTGTCGTCACCGTCTTTTTCAGGATTGGACTTGGGGGCCATGCGCAGGCTGTAGCCTGCAGCAGCGGCGTTGCCGGCCGCAGACTGGGCGAAGCGCTCCTTGAGGCTCGGCGTTTTCTCCTCTTTGGGCTTTTGACCGCCAACTTGGATGGTGGTGGTCTGTGGCTCATTGGCTATGAGCTGGCCGTCCTTACCGCGCGCACTGGTGCGGTAGGTCAGGCGGTATCGTCCTGGCTTGGTAAACAGAGTGGAGTTGTGCGTATGTGTGCCGGCAACAAGGTAGGCAGAGTGCGGCGAATCCGGGAAGGAACCGAGCATACGGTGCAGCTGGGTTCCGTCCTCATCTTCATCTTTATTGGTAAAAAGCTCCACCTCGCCGGGGCCATCGACGTTGAGCAAGTCAAGGAAGGCTACGCCATCCCGAAATTTGTCCGTGGGCAGGGAAGCATCTGCGCCAAAGCCCAGCCAAATGGGCGAAGTATTACCGGATACCTGGTGCGGTGCTGTGTAGTAAGTCGTGCTAGGGGCCCCAATGTAGTCTTGGGTCCCGTTTGCCGGAAGCGTATAGAGATACTGGTTGCTGTTATCCGTAGCGCTGTAGCCCTTGCCCACCCAGGCAACAGTGTCTGCAATTGGGGGCTTTTGACCGCCAAACTCGGACTTTAGGACGAAATCGTTGTTCTCCCAGAAAGACTTGGGGGAGTCAACGTGGGTATTGGTAGCGATGTGCTTGCCATCATCGGGGCCTGCGACAGCCGTGGCGGGAGTGATAAGCGCCAAAGTGCTCAGCGTGGCAAGGAAACGGGTGCGTGGGGAAGCCACAGTTGGGAAGGCCTTTCTACAGTTCTCACAAGTTCACCAGAAACTATAGAAAATGATTCCCATAACCTGTTAGACGTAATGAAAGTCAGTTTCATTGACCTGTGGTTTTGTAGTGAAACCCGTTTCCAGTTACCCCAATTTGCGTGTAGGAATAGACTGCAAATTGCTGCGCGCCGGGCAGGTTTTAGGGGCGCTTGGGCTGGTGCGGACTGGAATCGGCGGCTCCACTACGATGGTGGGCATGACTGAAGTACGCGTTAGATTCTGTCCATCCCCAACCGGCACACCGCACGTAGGCATGGTGCGCACCGCACTATTCAACTGGGCCTATGCCCGCCATACCGGCGGCAAGCTGGTATTTCGCATCGAAGACACCGATGCCGCCCGTGACTCTGAGGAGTCCTACCAGGCCATCATTGATTCCCTGACCTGGCTTGGCCTGGGCTGGGATGAAGGCATCAATGTTGGCGGCCCGCACGAACCTTACCGTCAGTCCCAGCGCATGGACATCTACAAAGAGGTTCTGGACAAGCTTATCGACGGCGGATTTGTCTACCCGGCATACTCCACCGCTGAAGAAGTGGAGGAGCGCCACAAGGCGGCCGGCCGTGACCCGAAGCTGGGCTATGACAACTTCGACCGCGATCTCACCCAAGAGCAGATCGATGCTTTTGAGGCCGAAGGTCGCAAGCCGGTCTGGCGCCTGCGCATGCCGGAGCAGGACTGGACCTGGACCGACCTGGTGCGCGGGGAAATGACCTTCAAATCTGAAACCCAGCCAGATTATGTGGTTGCTCGTTCCAATGGTGCGCCGCTCTACACCCTGGTTAACCCGGTTGATGATGCCCTGATGCGCATTACCCACGTGCTGCGTGGTGAGGACCTGCTGTCTTCTACTCCGCGTCAGCTCGCGCTTTACGACGCCCTTAAGAAGATTGGCGTTGCCGAGTTCACCCCAGAGTTTGGCCACCTGCCCTTTGTGATGGGCGAGGGCAATAAGAAACTATCTAAGCGCGACCCGCAGTCCAACCTGTTTAATCACCGCGATAACGGCATCATCCCTGAGGGCATGCTCAATTACCTGTCCCTGCTGGGCTGGTCGTTGTCCGCGGACCAGGACATCTTCAGCATGGATGACTTGGTTGAAAACTTCGACGTCCACGACGTGCTGGGTAATCCCGCACGCTTTGATCAGAAGAAGCTCGAGGCCATCAACGCGGACCACATCCGCCAGCTGGACCCAGAAGAGTTTGCCTTCCGTCTGCGCAACTACTTGACCGAGTACACGGATTTCCCGGCCGACTATGATGGCGAGAAGTTCGCCTTCGCCGCAGACCTTGTCCAAACCCGCATCAAGACTCTGTCTGTCGCCTATGGCCTCATGAGCTTTTTGGTGACCCCGGATGCCGATCTAAAGCTCGATGAGAAGGCGGCGAAGAAGAACCTCAAGGAAGAGGCCATTCAGCCGCTCGAGGTGGGCATTGAGACCCTCGAGGGCGTTGCGGAGTGGAAGACTGAGAATATCGAGGCGGCACTATCCAAGGCCCTTATTGAAGACCTTGAACTGAAGCCCCGTAAGGCCTATGGCGCACTGCGCGTAGCCATTTCCGGCGCCCAGGTTTCCCCACCGCTCTTTGAGTCCATGGAGCTGCTGGGCAAGGAGTCTACCCTGGCCCGCCTTCGTGCGGCTCGTGAAGTGACTCCCTACGCGCCGGCGGCACAGTAGGAGGAGTGCCTCCCGTAAGGCGGCGATAGATATCTATCCCGCCCCTCGATGCGGTGAATGACAGCTGAACTACAGCGCTGTCATTCGCCGCATTTTTATTAACCATCCTAATGGCCTGAAAATGGGCTGTGTGCTGGCGATTTGGCAGTTTACGCGTTGATCATTATAGTTATTACACGTTGCAGCGAGCAAGGGAGAACAGCCGAAAAGCAGTAAGCTTCCAATGCAAGTTAGCAAATGGCCTATGGTGTAATTGGCAACACAGCGGTTTCTGGTACCGCCATTCTAGGTTCGAGTCCTGGTAGGCCAGCAGTGAAAATGCTTTAAACGGCAGGCTCACTAGTTCTATGCCCCGTTCGTCTAGCGGCCTAGGACGCCGGCCTCTCACGCCGGTAACACGGGTTCAAATCCCGTACGGGGTACAAAGACCTCCAGCCTAAAGGCTGGAGGATTTTTCATACTCGGGGCAGTTCTTTTCTTGGCGTCGTCATCTCCTGGCGCCATACGGGGTGCGAGTAGCGGGTGGCTACAACTGGTTATAACCTACCCCCAGACCATTGGACTCGTCCGCGCAGTCAGCAGCGTCCTGCCAATGAGACCAGGGTTAAGACCGCCGCGAAGTTGTGCAAAACCCTTTCTGTCCTGCATGCGTAGGCATAGACTGCAAGTACAGCAGAAAACAAACAGAAAGGAGAGCGGGTGACAGAAAGCGAAACGCACCACAGCCAAGGCGCACAGCCCGAAAGCACAGCCAGGTAGTAACGCTATAATCCACAACTTCTTTCCCACCAACGTTTGTACGAAGTATAGGAGCCTGCCGCATATGCACTTCGACGCACAGCGCCATCCCGAGTCCTACTAGCACAGCGTTCTCGGCCACGGACTATCCACAGATTGCTTGCGGAATAACCACTGATTCGATCCGCACC
Source organism: Corynebacterium sp. ACRPJ (assembly GCF_022347345.1). Taxonomy (NCBI): domain Bacteria; kingdom Bacillati; phylum Actinomycetota; class Actinomycetes; order Mycobacteriales; family Corynebacteriaceae; genus Corynebacterium; species Corynebacterium sp. ACRPJ. Next base: position 73,175 of record NZ_JAKRNC010000012.1, on the reverse strand, counting down.
TCGGCCACGAAGAACCCTCACTGCAGTACCGGACTCGGGAATTTTTGCGTTTTCCTTCGCCTGCCCTCAAAACCGTCCTTGACCGCGCGATTTGTGCTGAATTAACCCATCGTTTACTCTTAACAAGTCCGCAACGCACAGTGTGCGATTGCTGCGAACGCGCCCCGTTCGTCTAGCGGCCTAGGACGCCGGCCTCTCACGCCGGTAACACGGGTTCAAATCCCGTACGGGGTACCAACTGAAAGCTGCGAGCCAGATGGTTCGCAGCTTTTTCTTTATCCAAGACCTGTGCGGTTTAGCGGCATGTAGGACAGGTCTCGATGTCCAAGGGCTAACCGTCCTGCCCACGGGACGGTATGGGAGCTGGGGTAAAGCGGGGCGCAGACTCCCGTAGCGGTCCTTCAGTAGGGATTCAGGTGGGCCGTAAGTGGGTTACGTGCCCGATAGCTGCGTTCGAGGGAATCCCTTAAGAAGGAAGCTAGACCTAGCCGATAGGAAGGGTATCCGAGTCCCTTTAGTGGATGCCTATGCGGCTTTCTCAGCCCCTTTTAGGTCTTTGGGGCACTAGCGTGGGACCCGAGCATGAAAGAAGCCCACCAAGCCGTGAAATAGGGCTTGGTGGGCGGTGTAGGAAGGGCGGGAGGGGAGGCGTCGACCAGCGTGGCTACGCCATAACCTTCGTCTTCTTAATCGCCTTCTTGAGGCGCTTGTGGTAGGCATCCATGGCGCGGCGGAGAATGAGGCCGACGATGAGTGCCGGGATGGTAAAGAGAAGTAGCATGCCCAACTCGCGCCAAATATCGCCGTGATAGGTGCCCGCAATGGCGCTGCGGAAAGCATCAATGGCGTACGTTGCTGGCAGCCACGGGCTCACGTTCTGGAACCATTCAGGCAGCAGAGGCAGCGGGTACGCGCCGCCGGAGCCAGAGACTTGTATCACGAGCAACAACACCGCTAAGGCCTTGCCGGCACTATCGAGTGTGATGACAAGCGCATAGATGATCAACATAAACACCAGTGAGACTATCCATGCGGCAAACATGAGCATGAATGGGTGAGCAGGCTCGATTTGGACGAAGAAGATGAGGCTGAGAACCACCAAGGTGGCCTGCGCAAGGCCGACCAGGCCGAGTGTGGCAAAGCGACCGAAGAACGCTTGGCCACGGGTGAATTCGCTCTCGTCGTATTTGCCGTTCTCGTCCTTGCGCAAGTATTTACGCTCGGCGTTGGTATGCACCAACACGCATGCCAGAAGGGCACCTACCCATAGCGACAAGGTGAGGTAGAACGGCGTCATACCCACGCCAAAGGCAGCGACAGGGTAGACCGGCTGGCGGTCTACGGCCACGGGAGCGGCGATGCGAGAGGCAAGCAGTTCTGGATCGTTGCCGACGATATCCGCTAGCTTGTCTAAATCGCCGCCACGGCGCGCCTCGTCGATTTTTCGGCCCATGTCCGCAAAACGGCCGCTTTGCTCCCGCAGGGTGCCGGCAAGGCCGGCGGTGGTATCGCGGGCGCGCGCCAGGCTTTGCTGTGGCGACCCGTCATCCTGGGAAACCGAAGAGCGAATGCCTGCGATGTCCTGCTTGACAGCATCAATATCGTCCGCGACCACCGAGACGCTCTGGTTGAGCTGATCTAGCTGCGGTTTGAGGTTCTCGTTATAGGAATTGCGTGCCTTTTCAGCAGCCTGCTTGGCATTGGCGATGGCATCCTTGGTGCGCTGCCGGGAGTCTTGGGACGTGCCCCGGCCTTGCTCAAGGTCATCGGCGGTAGATACCAGCGAATCATGCAGAGCGTTGCTCTGGGCAATGGAGGCATCTATCTGGCCCATCATCGCTTTATATCCACCCGCGACCGCGGCAGGTAGAGCTACTTTATCGGCTTGCTCCTTGATGGAAGTGCGAACTCCCTCAAAGGCCTGAGTTTGCTCATTCACCCGTTCAGCGGCGGTGCGGTAGGTCTGCGCCGTTTGTGCGCTGGTGGTGCTTGCATTATTGAGCAACTCATCGACCTGGGCAGAGAGTGCATCGTAGCTTCGCGTCGTAGCCGCCAAGGAAGCGTCGAGCGAACCAGCCGAGTCATTGAGGGTAGAGCGCAGAACGTCGATGGGGTTTTCGCCTTGGTCATTGTCTGTCTCCGTAGCCTGGCGGCCAGCCTCAGCGAGAATATTGTCCGCAGCCTGCGTAAGCGGCAGCGTGGAGTCGACCAGATTGCTTAGTGCACCTACGGTGCCAGCCGCAGCATCGAGGCGAGTGCTGACGTTATTGACGCGATTGTGCAGGTTATTGAGTGCAGTCTGGGTATCGTCCTCATTGAGGTATTTATCAAAATCCGAGACGACGCCAAGGCCGACATTGGATACCACGCGGGTGAAGGACTCGTCGATTTTCTGGATGACGCCGTCCGCACTCTTTTGCGTGATGGTGGTAGACAGCGCATTCTTCTTCTCATTGGTATAGAGGTTGAGCTTGCTTGGTTCGGTTCCTTCTACATAGAACGTGAGAAGGTCCGCGCTGAAGTCTTTGGGAAGGACAATGCCGGCATAGTATTCGCCGGACTTTGTTCCTTCAACTGCATCGGCGCTATCAGTAATGACCCAATCGATTTCGTGATTGCGGCTGAGCTGCGAGAGCACCTCATCGCCCAGATTAAGCTTCAGGGAGGCGAGGTCGCTTTCGTGGCCTTCATCCTCGCTGGCCACAGCAATCTTGAGCTGGTTGGTATTAGCAAAAGGATCCCAGCTAGCCAGCACGTTGAAGGACGTGAAAAGCAACGGGATGATGGCAAGGCCAAAGATGATGACCGCGGTCATTACATTGGTGCGAATGGCGTGGAGGTCATCGCGGAGAATGGTCAGAATGTTTTTCATGACTTACTCGCCTCCCTTTCCGGAGTCATCACCATCAACGGCGGGCATTTCCTTGGTCTCGCTGGTAGTAGAAGGTGTGGATTCCTCGTCAAAGTCCTCTAGGAGGTAGTGGTTTGGGTGTTCCTGTTGGTGCTCGAGGTGCTCCTGGATTTCCTCATCGCTGAGATCCGCCAGACGGTTATCGTGCGCGATGCTCTGCTTGACGTACTCAAGGGAGCAGATAACCCCCACCGCAATGAGCGTAACCAGGCAGGCCAGGCCGAAGATGATGGCCTTTTCTTCAGGGTTAATGCGTGAGTAGATGCCCAAAGCGACGACTAACGCTAGGCCTACCGCGACGGTGATCTTCATCAGCTGGGAGTAATTCTTGCGAGCCATGCTCCATTTATCCTCCAAGCTTTGTTGGTAGGCCTCGCGGTCATTCAAGGCATAGAGAAGGTCCGTGAAGCGATAACGGCTGCCAATGAGATGGACTTGCTCATTGATGACGAGCCCGCCCTTACGTAGCTCATCATTGACCAGCATGTTGACGTTGGACAGGCCGCGGCGCATCACAGTACCGATGAGGTAAGCGATCGCGGCCATGCCGATGAGCGCGGCAAGGTCGCGTGCATAGTGGTTGCCGTAGAAACCACCAACGGTTTCGCGCATGGCATCGATGCCGTAGGTAAAAGGCAGGAATGGATGTACCGCGCGGAAAAAGTCTGGGGTCATCTCAATCGGGTAGAGGCCGGAAGCGCCCGGAATCTGGATGAAGGCGAAGACCACCGCGATGCCGCGGCCTACGTGTCCAAACGTAGAAACCAAGCTATAGGTAATGCTCAGGTAGCACAGGCCCACGATAACAGCGGTAGCGACGTAGGCCAATGCATTCGCATGTTCAACACCAATGGCCAGGTTGCCGATGGACACGATGAGTGCCTGTGCGATGGCAAAGAAGGAAAGCAACAGGAAGCGGGCAAGGTAAGCCTTGGTAATGGTGAGGTTCTTGCGGCCCTGCGGGTCTACCTCAGCACGGAAGATGATGAGCAGCATGAACGCGCCGATCCACAGCGTGAGGTTGATAAAGAGCGAGGACATGCCGGAACCATAGTGCTTTACAGGGAATACGGCGTGGCTTTCCATCTCCGCAGGGGAGGCAAGGAAGGAAGACACCTCATCGGTGTTAAGGCCCTTGACAGACTGCAGGATGGAATTGTTATTGGCAGTATTGCTCAGCGCAATCACGTCGCTGCGGGAGGCACGAAGCCCCTCCTCAATACCGTCGAGGTCCACCGAAAAACGCTCAACTACTTGCTGGGCCTGGCTTAGCTGCTCGTCGACGCCGCCCAAGAGCCCATCGGTTTGCCCGACTAGTGCCTGCTGGCTTTCGAGTGAGGCGGATAGCTTGCCGGTGGTAGCGGTGACGTCGGAAAGCGCAGCGTTGAGCTTGGGTAGGCCTTCGGCCACATTATCGCGCAGCGCGTGGGAATCATCGCGCGTTTGGGCGGCCATCTTTTCCAGCATGCCCGTGGTCTTATTGAGCGAATCGATGGTGTCGTTCGTATCGCCGTTGAGAGTATCTAAGTCACCGAGAACGGCCTTATTTTGATCATTGCGTTCGCGGAGGTCTCCTACCTGATCCTTAATCTGTTGGGAAACCTGTGGTGGCAGGGCCGGTGAAGACGCAAGCTTTTCAAGCTGATCGATGGCCCGGTCAGCTTCACCGACGATTCCTGACGCGCCCGCAGATGCGGCACCTACGCGATTTAGGGCGCCGCGCAGCTTGCCGGAGACCGAGCCTACGGTGGCATTGGCGGAGGCGGTGCCGTCCGCCATGGCGGTCGTGCCTTCTACATAGGCGGCGGTGGCATCATCCGAGAAAGAAGTGACTTCCCGCTGGACCTCTGCAGTAATGGAGTTAAGTTCATCCAGGGCAGTCTGCGCATCGTCGACGGTCTTTTGCACCGTGCCCAAAGACTCGCGGGCTTGCGCGATGGTAGGGCGCGCATCCTCGATGGTGGCATGCACGTCAGCAAGCTGGCTCCGGGAGTTAGCTACCGTATCTGCGGTCTCTGAAAAAGAATCCGCGGTCTTGCTTGCGGTGCGGTTAATCTTCTGGCTCAAATCGCCACCGGAGTTCTTTAGCTCCGTAGCCACCGAATCCGCTACCTGCTCATTGAAGGTCGAGCTAATGGTGGTGTCTAGGGTAGAAGCGCCAGTATCAGTAATCTTCGGTGCAATGGCGTTGAGCTTTTCATTGACGTGATATTCCAGCGTGGGCTGAGAATAGGTACCTTTAAAAAGGCTCACGAAATCGGCCGAGAAGTCCTCGGGGACGATCACCGAGGCGAAGACGTCACCCTTCTTAACGGCGTCCTCGGCTTCCTGGCGGTCCATGAACTGCCAGCCCAGCTTGTCATTGTCATGCAGCTTGTCAATCATCTGCCCGCCGACATCTAAGTGGCCAGTCATCTCCGAGGATGCGCCTTTGTCCTCATTAACTACGGCGACCTTGAGGTGTTCTGTGTTTCCGTACGGGTCCCAGAAACCGGAGACGTTTACCCAGGAATACAGGGCTGGGGTGATCATCAAACCTATAAGGATCACCCAGACCTGCGGGGTCCGCCACAAGCGGACGAAATCTTGGAGAAATATCTTCCAACTAGTAATCACTCGAAGAACCGTAGCACCCAACCGGAAAGAACTAATAGTCTGACTGTCAGTTTTAACAGAAATGAGAGAGTGCGTCCTGTCGAGCTCGCAGATATGTTTCTGGTGTGAATTTCAGGGCGTTCTAAAGCGAAAGAACAGACATAGAAAAGGCCGCCGTGACCCATAACGTCAGGGGCCAGGGCGGCGCGATAAGGGGCTAAGCCCCGACAGGCGATTAGTGCTCGTCGTAGTGATCGCCGTGTGCGGCGTGGCGGTGGCCATCGTGCAGATAGTCCACATGGTCGCCGTGCGGGATAGCTACGTGGCCGCAGCCTTCACCATGGGTGTGGTCACCGTGCGCCTCGGCTTCAACGTGCTCGGTGGTCTCGCACTCATCCCAGTGGCCATCATGCTCACGGTGAATGTGGCCCTCGTGGAGGTAGTCAGTGTGGTCACCGTGCGGGAAGGAAACGTGGCCGCAGTCAGCGCCGTGGGTGTGGGTATGGTCTTCGTGGGTGGTGTGGGTCATGATGCCTGATCCTCTCTGGTGGGGGAAGCCCCGTTGTTTTCAGTGTGTTTTCATTAAACCGTATTTTCATTTCGGTTTCAATAGGTGTGGGCGCGTTTCTCTAATTTTTCCGGTTTGGGAAATAAAAAGGGCCCGCCTCCTTGGGGCTAGGTGGAGGCGGGCGTCGTAAAGCTGGGGAGGACCTTAAAGGAGATTGCTCAATTCGCGTGCGGCGGAAGTGAGAATGTTGGCGTATTTCTGGGCTGGGGAAGGTTGGAAGCGCTCGACAGATCCGGAAATCGACAACACTGCGAGGAATGTCCCGGAACTATCGAAAACGGGCGCTGAGATGGAGGCTAAGCCGGCTTCGCGTTCCTCAATAGACTCGGAATAGCCTTGGTTTCGGGCCGCCTCAATGTCTTCTTGGGTAAACGAGGCGTTATCGGTATTGATGTCTACGTATGCGGCAATGATGCGCGCGGCAGAGCCGGAGCTAAGCGGTAGCTGGCGCCCGACTGGTACGACGTTGTGGAGGCCGGATTCCGGCTCCCTGGTGGCAATGCAGGTACGGGTATTTCCGGTGACCTCGTAGAGCTGGATGGATTCTCCGGTGTCTTCGCGCAGTTTCTCCATGATTGGCCCGGCTGCCTCGAGGAGATGATCGCGGTTGCCGGGGAGGGCAGGGCCGGCCTTCCACTTTCCATCGGGGGTGCGAACGAGGATGCGGTGTGCCTCGAGTGCGGTGGCCAATCGATGTGCCGTCGCCCGAGGCAGCCCCGTGGTTTCGCATAATTCATTGAGGGTGGAGGGGTGGTTGGCGGCAGCCATCATGATGGCCATTGCTCGATCCAACACTTTAATTCCGGAAACTTCGCTATACTCTCCCATACAATGAAATCTACGTCCCAAATTATGAGATTTCAAGTGTGGAGAGATGTTTATGAACCAGAAGCTGACATTGGCAGAAAAAGTCTGGCGCGATCACGTCGTCCAACACGGCGATGCTGGGGCCCCGGACCTTATCTTTATTGACTTTCAGCTACTACATGAAGTTACCAGTCCGCAGGCATTTGATGGCTTGCGGCTGGCCGGCCGCACGTTGCGTCACCCTGAGCTGCACTTGGCCACCGAGGACCATAACGTTCCCACGCAAGGCATCAAGTCCGGCAACCTCTTGGAAATCAAGGATGAGGTTTCGCGCACCCAGGTATCGACCCTGCGCAAGAATTGCGAGGAATTTGGAGTGCGCTTGCACTCTATGGGTGATGCCCAGCAGGGCATTGTGCACACAGTTGGCCCGCAGCTGGGAATCACCCAGCCGGGTATGACAATCGTGTGTGGCGACTCGCATACCTCCACGCACGGCGCCTTTGGTTCTATCGCCATGGGTATTGGCACCTCTGAGGTAGAACACGTCATGGCTACGCAGACGCTTTCTTTAAAGCCATTCAAAACCATGGCTATTGAGGTGACTGGCGAGCTGCAAGAAGGGGTATCTGCCAAGGACCTCATCTTGGCCATAATCGCGAAAATCGGTACCGGTGGCGGGCAGGGCCACATCATTGAATATCGCGGTGAGGCCATCCGCAAGATGTCCATGGAAGCGCGCATGACGATGTGCAATATGTCTATTGAGGCAGGAGCCCGCGCCGGTATGGTCGCTCCCGATGAGACGACCTTCGAGTATGTCAAGGGCCGCGAGTTCGCTCCCACAGGAGCAGACTGGGATGCTGCAGTTGAGTATTGGAAGACACTTCCCACGGACGAAGGGGCAGAATTCGATACTGTCGTGGAAATTGATGGCTCCTCGCTGACCCCATTTGTTACGTGGGGAACCAATCCTGGACAGGGCCTTCCGTTAGGGGAGAAGGTCCCGGATCCGGAAGATTGTGGTGACGATAATGAAAAGGCCACTGTGGAAAAGGCTTTGCAGTATATGGACCTGCAGCCAGATACTCCGTTGCGCGATATCAAGATCGATACCGTCTTCGTCGGTTCCTGTACCAATGCCCGCATCGAAGACCTGCGCGCTGCAGCCGACGTGGTTAAGGGGCGCACCATCGCTGCCAATACGCGGATGATGGTCGTGCCGTCCTCCGCCGTGGTCAAGGCCCAAGCGGAGGAGGAGGGCCTCGACGAAGTCTTCCGACAGTTCGGCGCGGAGTGGCGTACGGCCGGCTGCTCGATGTGCTTGGGTATGAACCCAGATCAATTGGCTCCGGGCGAGCGATCCGCCTCCACCTCCAACCGCAACTTCGAGGGGCGACAAGGCCCTGGTGGGCGCACGCACCTTGTCTCCCCGCAGGTGGCTGCCGCGACTGCCGTGACCGGGTACCTGTCTAGCCCTGCAGATCTGGATTAAGCGCTTAGAAAGGCATTGACAATGGAGAAGTTTATTACTCATACGGGAACGGGCGTGCCCCTGCGCGCTTCCAATGTGGATACTGACCAGATCATCCCCGCGCGCTACTTGAAGTCGGTCAAGCGTACCGGCTTTTCAAAAGGCCTATTTTCAAATTGGCGCTCCGATGACAACTTTGTACTCAACCAGGCGCAATTCAAGGATGGCTCGGTGCTTTTCGCGGGCAGTGATTTTGGTACCGGATCCTCCCGTGAGCACGCAGTGTGGGCGTTGAGTGAATACGGTTTTCGCGCGGTATTTTCTTCCCGCTTTGCTGATATTTTCCACGGCAACGCTGGAAAGTCCGGACTGCTTACTGGATTGATGGAGCAAGAAGATATTGAGCTCATCTGGAAACAGCTGGAAGCAGGAGAAACCCAGGTCACCGTGGATCTGGAGGCTCGAACAGTCACAGTGGGGGAAAATACCTACCGCTTCGATATTGATGACTACACCCGTTGGCGGTTGATGGAAGGGCTGGATGACATCGGCATTACGCTTCGCAACGAGGATGCAATCGCTGCCTACGAATCGCATCGCCCCAGCTTCAAGCCTGCTGTTCACGCCCAATAGCAGAAGAATCGATGGCGATCGGCGGGCCAGCAGTGCCCCTACAGTCCTGCTACGCGAAGAGGCCGTAGGGGCGCCGTGCGCTCACACGTGAACTTTAAACTTCCGCCTTGGGGTAAATGGGGGTATTACTCGGTAACGTATAGGTAACAATTGCTTGCTCCAGTTTCCCGCAACAAAGTATCACCCTAGCTTTAGACTTATGAGCAATCCCTATTCGAATAATGATTCCTTCAATTCAGGAAACAACGGGGCAGAGTATCCCGGAGCTGGCCATGAGTCTGCATCTTATGGACACGATGCGAATGGTCAGCCTGGCTACGGCCAACAGCACTATGGCCAACAGCACTATGGCCAACAGCAGTTTGGCCAGCAACAGTATGGACAGCAGCAAAACGGCCAGCCCGGATACGCCGGAAGCCCGTATCCGGGAGACGATTCCCTGTTTGGCCAAGATGTAGATGCTATTCAGGTCATCGGCGATAGCTTCCGGTATTTTGGTCGCAATTGGGCACAATGGATTTTTGGCCCACTGATCCAGGGCGTAGTGATGTTTATCCTCTACTTGCTATTGATTGCGGTCCTAGCGGGCAGCGGATCATCCATTGATGCCCTAGCCAACAGTAGCTCGGGGTCTGATGCTGCGCTTACTGGCGGGTTGGTCGCAGTGATGGTTCTTGTCTTTATTGCGATGTTCCTCGTGATGATTTGGGCATATAGCACCTGGTACCAGGCCGCCAATAAGCAGGTGGATACCGGCACGCTGCAGATAACGGACTTCCTCAGCTTAAAGAATATCGCCGGACTCATGGCGGTCTATTTTCTGTCGTTCGTGGTTGTCATTCTGGGCTTTTTCCTCCTGATTATCCCGGGCCTCTTTGCTGCCTTCTTCTTCACGTGGATGCCGGCCGTCAAGGCTGCACGCCCTGAGCTATCCGTGGGCGAAACCTTTGGTGCATCCATCGAGGTGGCAAAGAAGAATGTTGGAGTTACCATCTTGGTGCTCGTGCTCATTGCCGTCCTGTACGCCGTGCTGAGCTTTACTATCGTCGGCATCATTTTGTTCCCGGCGCTGAATACGCTCATTACGGTCCTCTTTGTCCGCCGCACCCTTGGACTGCGCGGCTAGAAAGCTGCGTAGTCGCACAATAGGAGTGCACAGAAGGCCCTGCCGGTCCACCGAATCAGGTGGCAGACAGGGCCTTAGCCGTAAAACGGGAAAGGTGAAAAGCTAGCGCACCGGCAGCGGGCTAGCCAGGTAATCGGCACCGGTCAGCTCGCCATTGTTGAAAGACAAGACCCACACAGAAGCTTTCTTGAACTTCAGCTTGTCCACCGGCTTTTTGAGGAACTTTGGGGCGAGGTCCTCAATAATGCCGGGAATGGTTTCACCTTGACTGACGATGACGGGCACGCCACCGTCGTTGACCACGCGGCGGAAAGCTTTCTTGGCCGCTTCTGGGTCGTTCTCCCAGGCCTCGTCACCAAAGTTTTTGTTGATGGAAATGTCCTTGCCCAGTTCGTCGGCGAGCGGGGCAGCTGTCTGCTGGCAGCGCTGGGGCAAGGCCGAATAAATCGCGGTGGGTTGGTAGGCGCTCAGCATCGGCACCAGCATCTCTGCTTGGCGGCGGCCCTTTTTATCCAGTGGCCGCAGGTTGTCATCGCCTTGCCAGCTGCCCCTTTCATGCGCGCGTGCGTGGCGCACATAAAGCACGCGGGTAGCGGGCGCGATGCGTAGGCGCTTAGCCGCCTTGGCCACTACCGCGGTATCAACGTCGTAGGACAGGAGGTCTTGCGCCTCGTCGATGGGCAGCCACCGTAGCTCATCGGTTTCACTATTGGCGGAATAGGTTCCGCCCAGGTATTTGGCCACCCAGTAGTAGACCACCTTAGCGCGGCCCTGGACTGGGTACGTTACTTTGCCGATGAGCTTGCCTAGACGCACGCTAAAGCCGGTCTCCTCCAGGATTTCCCGGGCCGCGGTAGTGGGCAGGGATTCGCCGGGATCGACCTTGCCCTTGGGCAGGGACCAATCATCGTAATGGGGGCGGTGGATGAGCGCGATTTTTGGGTCCTGCGGGGACCCGCGCCAGATTACGGCGCCGGCGGCAAGGGTAGTGCGGGGGAATTCCTTGGCCGGGTCCACCGGGATTTCCTGATGGCGGCCGGAAATAAACTCCTCGTGCTGCTGATCCTTGTCGGTTTCGTGCATCTTTTTAATATTGGGCATCGTCTGCCTCCACGGGGCCTTTCCACAGTAATCGGGTTTATGAGGACAACGTCTAAGCGCCCATTGTCCCACGGGTAAGGCGCGTTGTGCATCCTCGCCCCACGGGGGACGGGCATGCTTTAAGGTTGGGGTTATAGATTTGCACGTTTGGAGGAGACACCATGGTTAACGTTGCCGTGATGGGTGCTGGTTCTTGGGGCACTACCTTGGCCAAGGTCTTTGCGGACGCCGGAAATGACGTTCGCCTGTGGGCGCGCCGTGCGGAATTGGCGCAGGCCATCAACGAGAACCACACCAATCCGGACTATTTGCCGGATACCCGCCTGCCGGCCGCGGTGCGGGCCACCCATGATGATGTCGAAGCGCTGGCGCTTGCCGACGTCGTCGTGTTCGGCGTTCCCTCCCAAACCTTGCGCGCCAACGTGGAAAAGTGGGCGCCGCAGCTGCCAGAGGACGCGACCCTGGTGTCTATTTCTAAAGGCGTAGAGACCGCCACGCTCAAGCGCATGAGCGAGGTCATTATGGATGCGGCGGGCGTGCCATCAGACCGCGTGGCGGTACTGTCTGGCCCGAACTTGGCCAAGGAGATTGCTGCCGGCCAAGTGGCCGCCACGGTGATTGCCTGCTCCGATGAAGACCGCGCTCAGCGCGTGCAAGCAGCGGTCGCCGCGCCGTACCTGCGGCCCTACACCAATACCGATGTCATCGGCGCGGAAATCGGTGGCGCCTGCAAGAATGTCATCGCCTTGGCCTGTGGTATCGCCTCCGGCAAGGGGCTGGGCAATAACACCATGGCCACCATCATCACCCGCGGTCTGGCGGAAATTACCCGCCTGGGCGTGGAGCTGGGGGCGGATCCATTTACTTTCTCCGGCCTCGCAGGCATGGGCGACTTGGTGGCAACGTGCACCTCGACTTTGTCGCGCAACCGCACCTTTGGCTACCGCCTGGGCCAAGGCGGCACGATTGAAGAGGCCAAGGCCGCGACCAATGGCCAGGTCGCGGAGGGCGTCTATTCCTGTGACTCCATCTATCGCCTCGCCCAGCGGGCCGGGGTTGAGATGCCTATCACGCACGCCGTTTATGGCGTGTGCTACGAGGGCATGGCGGTGGAAGATATGATCATCGCTTTGATGGGTCGGTCCAAGAAGTCGGAGTAGGTCAAGGGTAAAATCTGCGGGCATGACTGAAAAGACCCGCGTGGCCGTTATCTATGGCGGCCGTAGCACCGAGCACTCCGTCTCCTGCGTATCCGCAGGCGCGATCATGAACCACCTCGATCCAGAGAAGTTCGAGGTGGTGCCCATCGGTATCACCCGTGAGGGCGCGTGGACGCCCGGCACCACAGAGGGCTTAGAAATTGTCGATGGTGTTATGCCGGAGGTCAGCCCAGGTGCGGAACTGACCCTTTCCCTGGATCCCAATGCCAGGGGACAATTCCACAACGTCACCGACGGCACCCTCTTCGCCGAGGTCGACGTGGTATTTCCCATTCTGCACGGCCCCTTTGGTGAGGACGGTACAGTCCAAGGACTCTTTGAGCTTTCCGGCCTGCCCTATGTAGGCCCAGGGGTCTTGGCGTCCTCGGTGGGCATGGATAAGGAATTTACCAAGAAGGTGCTGGCGGCCGCAGATCTGCCAGTAGCGCCCGAGGTTATCCTCAAAGGCCGCACCGAGCTAAGCGAGGAAGAAAAGCAGCGACTAGGCCTGCCCGTCTTTGTCAAGCCTGCTCGCGGTGGATCCTCCATTGGCGTATCCAAGGTCTCTACTTGGGAGGAATTCCCCGCAGCCGTCGACCTGGCGCTAGAGGATGACGAAAAGATCCTGGTGGAGCCGGAAATCTTTGGCCAAGAGGTAGAAATCGGCGTGCTCCACTATGCCGATGGCACCTTGCTGGCCTCCGTCCCGGCACTGCTCGCCGGTATCGATGATTCCGATGAGGGCTTTTATGGCTTCGACACCAAGTACCTCGACAATGTGGTTACCGCCGAAATCCCGGCGCCGTTCGCACCTGAGCTGACCGAGAAGCTACGCGACATGGCAATCCGCGCCTTCGAGGCCCTCAACTGTGAGGGCCTGTCCCGAGTCGACTTCTTCGTCACCGAGGACTCCGTCTACATCAACGAGATCAATACCCTGCCGGGCTTTACCCCGATCTCCATGTACCCGCAGGTGCTCGCGGCTTCCGGGGTGGAATACCCGGCGCTACTTGAGGCGCTTATCGAGCAGGCCCTAGCCAAATAGGCCCGAGCGCTGCCTACTTTTCGGTCGTGTGCTCTGCGAGCACATCGCCGATTTCCACCAGTGCCGCCTGCGCGGCATCTTGTGGGGCGTGTAGCGCAAGGTAGTCCTCGCGGCCGAGGGCAAACCACGTGCCTGCGGTCGTGCCATGGGCCAAGGTGGTGTCCTCGAACCATGGAATATCGTTAACCTGCTGGAGCTTGACTCCGGCCCGGTAGTTCTCCGGCTTGGCTACGCCGCATCGCGCAACGATGTCTTCGCGGCCATCGGCGCTCCACACATAGGTATTCTTTTCCTCAACCTCGCGGCGGCGGTAGCCCTCAGCTACTTCATCCGGAAGTGCCTTTTCTACTTCTGCGCACATCTGGTCATTGCCCGCCTTGAGAGCCTTAAGTGGCGCCTCGTGGGCGGTGGCAGGCTTTTCTTCGAGGGACGAGAGGGCGTCGTTAAGCTCGCCCGGCTCTGCATCAGTGGAGGCAGTGACCGCGACAATGGGGAAGCGCTGCGGCGCATACCAAGTGGTGAGGTTCGAGCCAGGGGTGGCATCGCGCACCTGGAACCACTGTTCGCCCTCTACGTCCTGGGTCTGGGAGTACTCGGTGTACTGGAAAGGCATATCTACGCCACAGCGCACGGTGACTTTATCGTCTGAGGTAGTGGCCCAGGCCGCGACGCCGGAAGGCACGGGCTCGGCAATATCGGCACGTGGCTTATCCATGACCTCATCTGGAAGGGCGTCGATAAAGCTGCGGCAGGCTTGCGAGTCTGCCTCCTTAGACTCCACGGGGGAGACCGCCACGGGTGCTTTGGCGACGTTATTGAATACGTATTTTGCGCCGAAGAGGACCGCCAGAACCATCACTATGGACAACCCAAGTGAAATGAAGATCGCGGTGCGGTTAAATTGGGATGTCATAAGGGCTCATAGTATCGAAAGGAAGCTGGTGAACTTAACTCAGACTCTCGCAGATGTGGGAGAACGCGCCGCTATCCGGGAAATTACCTCCGTGGCCTCCAGTGGGCTCAATGGAGACGATGCCGCGGTTCTGCCCAGTGCGCCGCCGAATTCCCGCACCGTAGCGGCCACCGATTTGATGGTGGAGGGGCGTCATTTCCTGCGGGAGTGGTCTACCCCGCGCGAGATTGGCAAGAAGGCCATCTTGCGCAATTTTGCCGATGTGGAAGCTATGGGTGCCCGACCGGTTGCCGCCCTCCTTGCAATCGCCGCGCCAGGCGATACCCCGGTGCCCTTCGTGCGCGGCATTGCCGAGGGAATCGCGGAGCATAGCTCTTTCTATAACGCCGAGTTGGTCGGCGGCGACCTTACGAAGTCCGATCTCTTGGTCATCAATATCACGGCCGTAGGCTTCCTCGGCGGCAGCCTTCCCGCCTTGACCTTGGACGGAGCGCGGGCAGGCCAGCAGGTGGTAGCGCACGGCAAGATCGGCCACTCGGCCGCCGGCTTGGCCTTGTTGGAGCGCCTTGGCCGGAACCTTCCTGCAGGGCATGAGCACCTGCAGCCGCTTATCGACGCCCACTGTGCCCCCTGGCTCAACCCCGGCCGCGGCGTCATTGCCCGTGCCGCGGGGGTCACCGCGATGACCGATAACTCAGACGGTCTGATTCAAGACTGCACGACGATGGCCGAGCACTCCTGCGTGCACATGGACTTGGATCCGCAGGCCTTGCAACCGGAAGAATTGCTGTGCCAAGCCGCGGATCTACTCGACTGCGACCCGTGGGAATGGGTACTCAGCGGCGGCGAAGACCACACCCTCATCGGCACGACGGCAAAGGAAGCCCCCTCCGGATTCCGAAAGATTGGCACCGTAACCCGCGGCTGCGGGGTTACGCTGGGAGGCACGACACCGAGCTATCAGAAAGGCTGGCTGAGCTTTTAACCATGCACCCCACCTACCACCCCTCTTGGGAGCCGGTGCTGGCACCGGTAGTTGAAAAGCAATGGCCACAGATTTCTCACGCTCTTGAGGGGCAGGACTATTTGCCCCCGGCGGAGGACGTCTGCCGTGCGTTGCAGATACCGCTGGATGATGTCCGCGTGCTCATCGTCGGCCAAGACCCTTATCCCACCCCAGGACACGCCATGGGCATGGCCTTCTCCACTCGCCCAGGTGTGAAACCGCCGCGTTCCTTGGTCAATATTTACCGCGAACTACACGATGATCTGGGTATCAACGGCCGGGAGGATGGTGACCTGAGCGCCTGGGCGGACCAGGGAGTGCTGCTGCTTAACAGAGTACTTACCGTAGCCCCAGGCCAAGCCGGTTCGCACCGCCGCATCGGCTGGGAAGAGATCACCGAGGCTGCCATTCGCGCGCTCAACCGCAGCCCCATGGTCGCGATTCTCTGGGGCCGGGATGCACAAGCGTGTGAGCGCTTTCTTCCCGACGTCCCCTGTATCAAGTCACCACACCCCTCACCGCTTTCGGCCAGCCGCGGTTTCTTTGGCTCGAAGCCCTTTTCCCGGGTAAACGCCCTTTTGCGGGACCAAGGCGCACAGGAAATAGACTGGCGCTTGTAAACTATTGCGCATGTCCTACCCCAGCACGCTGGATTCCCACGGAATGCGCAATTGGGCCACCCGCGCCGTGGGGGAATTAGCCCATCGCCGCGATGAGATCAACGCGCTCAATGTCTTTCCCGTACCAGATTCCGATACGGGCTCGAATATGGCGCACACTATGGAGGCAGCGGTTGCGGAGCTGGACAATGGCGGCGATGTCGCTGACTCCCTCGCGCTCGGGGCGGTGCGTGGTGCCCGTGGAAACTCGGGAATGGTGCTGTCGCAGGTCCTGCGCGGCGTGGCCGAGTCAACTGTGGACTCAGTTATCGACGGCGACGTCTTTGTCCGTTCCCTCAAGCAGGCCGTGGAGCTGGTGGACCGAGCTATCGCCGAGCCGGTGGAAGGCACAGTTATTACGGTTTTGAAGGCAGCATCCGAGTCCGCCGAAGACGCTGCAGCGCAATCAGGCGCAACCTTGCACAGTATTGTCAGCGCCGCAATCGCTGCCGCGGAAACGGCCCTCGAGCGCACTCCTTCGCAATTGCCAGCCCTGCGCGAGGCAGGAGTGGTGGATGCCGGCGGCGCTGGTCTCGTTATCCTCTTAGAGTCTCTCCTTGCTGAGATCGAAGGCTCGACTGGGCACACAGGCCTGCCCGAGGCGGAGCCCACCACTGAACTCGAAGTAGTCTTCTTTTTTGAGGGAGATATAGACGCGCTGCAGACAGCAATTGCCCCAATGGGTGACAGCCTTGTCATCGCTCGGGCCACCGAGGACAACGCTAATGTACATATCCACTCCCGGCAGGCCGGCAAAGTCGTTGAAACCGCCTTTGGTACAGGAAAGGTAACCAACCTGCACCTGGAGGTGTTGCCTCCTCACGCCGAAGCTGCCTCCGGAGAGCCGATTGCTCGTAGAGTGTTTGCCGCCGCACCAGCCGGGCCCATCAGCGATCTTCTGGCATCTGCGGGGGTTAGCGTTGTGTCTCCGGATGATCCCATTGCGGCGGAACACGAGGACATCGTTCTTGCTACCGGCGTGAGTTCGCAGACCGCTGCTGGGCGAGTAGTGCCCGCGGAATCGCTAGCTGCGGCTCTGGCGGCGATTTCCGTCTATGAACCGGATAACCCAGATACCGGTGCCGTCGTTGCTGCCATGCGTGATGCTGCCAAGTCCATGCGAGTGGCTTACCCGAGCCAGGAAACCCCGCAGTCAATCATTGCCACTTGCCACGATCTCTTAGCAGAAGGCGGTGAGCAGGTTACAGTCTTAAGCGCCCTTGACCTAGACCAGGAGGACCTAGCTCAACAACTTCGCGTGGACGTTATGGCACTGAAAGTACCGGATATCGCAACCGAAATCGGAGTGGAATAGCAATGCTCGGCTGGCAGGACAACCGCCCTTTGACAGAGGTGCTTGCGGCGAAGGACGCCGCGAAGATTACCAAAGCGCTGGGGTATGAGACCTGCGGTGAGCTCTTAGCTCACTATCCGCGAGACTATATCCGCCACAACAAGGACGTCGGCCTAGGAGACGCTGCGGAGGGCGATATCGTCACGGTTACCGGAACCATTACCGGATTCACCCGCCATGACTCGGGCAAGACCACCATCATCAATGTGCAGCTCGATGGCAGCATCGTTGCGACTTTCTTCAATGCCAATTACGTGATGCGGATGTTGCACCGCGGACAGCGCGTCATGATGAGCGGCAAGCTTAAATTCTTCCGCAACCAACCCCAATTACAGCAGCCGGACTTCGTAGAGATCGATGCGTTCGGCCGCCCCGATGGCGAGCTGGATGATTACCGCCAGCCAGCGGCCGAATCCGGCAAGAAGCACCGCCCAAAAGCCACCGGCTCGTTGCGGAACCTGTCGCAGTTTGGCAGGCTCGACCAGCTCCTCTTGGAACGCGAATGGATCCCGGTGTACCCGGCTACGTCCAAGGTGACCTCGTGGTACATCATGGGTGCCATCCACTACGTCTTATCTAAGACCCCGCCGATTGAGGAATCGCTGGACTATCAGATGATCATCAGCCTCGATAAGGCAGTGCGGGAAATCCATGAGCCGGGGGAGGCGGGCCCGTACCGTGCGATTCAGCGGCTGAAGTACAACGAGGCTCTGTCTATTGGTTTGGTGATGGCATTGCGCCAGCGCGATGCCGAAGCCCGCACCGCTTCTACCATGCCGGCTACCTTAGGCGGCTATCGCGAAGAATTGCTGAGCCATCTGCCCTTTGATCTGACTGAAGGGCAGCGTCGCGTCATTAGCGAGATCGAAGACGATCTTGCTCGCCCGCTGCCCATGATGAGATTGCTGCAAGGCGAGGTCGGCTCTGGCAAAACCATGGTGGCCACCTGCGCGATGCTGCAGGCTGTTGACGCAGGAACGCAGGCCGCACTGTTGGCGCCTACGGAAGTGCTCGCCTCCCAACACGCTGCCTCCATCGGGACCGCGGTTCCCGAAGGGGTAAAGGTGGTACTCCTGACCGGCTCCATGCGTACGGCGGACAAGCGGCAGGCATTATTGGATATTGTCTCCGGTGACGCGGACATCATCATTGGAACCCATGCGATTATCCAAGACACCGTTGAGTTCTTTAACTTGGGATTGGTCGTCGTAGATGAGCAACACCGGTTCGGTGTAGAGCAGCGCGATAGCCTGCGGTTAAAGGCACGTGAAGGCCTCAGCCCCCACGTGCTGGTGATGACAGCAACACCGATTCCGCGCACCATTGCGATGACCGTCTTTGGCGACCTCGCCGTATCAACGCTGACCGAGCTGCCCGGTGGTCGCAAACCTATTCAGTCAGCAGTGGTGGCCGAGTGGCGGCCGACCTGGGTGCTGCGCGCACTCGAGCGCATACGCGAGGAGGTTGCCCACGGCCATCAGGCCTATATCGTTTGCCCACGCATTGAAGGCAAAGGCGGAGTTCTAGAGCTTGCACAGCAGTTAGAAAGCGGTCCCTTCAAGGGACTGCGGGTCGCCATTTTGCATGGGAAGATGCCCAATAAAGACGAGGTAATGACGTCATTTGCCAGGGGAGAGATCGATATCCTGGTCTCTACCACGGTCATTGAGGTGGGCGTGGATGTTCCCAATGCCACGGTGATGCTCATTCGCGAGTCCGAGCATTTCGGCGTTTCCCAGTTGCACCAGTTGCGTGGGCGTGTGGGACGAGGCGGCAATGCCTCCGTCTGCCTTTTGCACACGACGGCAGCCGATAACACTCCGTCCTTCCGTCGTATCACTCAGATCGCCCAAACGTCCTCGGGTTTTGAACTGGCCGAGCTTGATTTGCGCCAGCGGCAAGAGGGCGACATCTTGGGAACCATGCAGTCCGGAACTCACCGCACACTGCGGCTACTGAACTTGGCGGATGACCAAGACATTGTGGAGCGCACCCACACGGATGCGCGCGCCATGGTGATGCGCAATCCCGAGCTGGCTGAGGAACTCACGCGCAATTTGAGCGAAAGCGAACAGGAATACTTGGAGAAGAACTAAGACGGGTTAACCTAGAAGCATGAAAATTTACGCCCCTTTCGCGGGCATCGTCCGTTGCCATGTGAATGTGGGAGACACTGTTGATACCGGAGTACCGCTTGCGACCGTTGAAGCCACGAAGCTCGAGGCTCCCGTAGAAAGCCCGGGACCAGGAAAGGTCCACCGTATTGTGGTCTCTGACTTTAGTGATGTGGTGGGCGGAGACCTTTTGATGGAGATTGGAGAAGCATAAATGACGCGCATTATTGCCGGCGAAGCTCGCGGACGCACCATTAAAGTGCCTGCAGAAGGAACTCGGCCTACGGCAGACCGCGCCCGGGAAGGGCTCTTTTCATCCCTCACTGCACGGTGGGGCTTTGCTGGATCTTCGGTGCTCGACCTTTTTGCCGGCTCTGGTGCCCTAGGCCTAGAGGCGGCGAGCCGAGGGGCAGAGGAAGCAGTACTGGTGGAATCTTCGGCCGATGCGGTAAAGATCATCCGGCATAACATGGGCGTCGTCAAGCATCCCGGCGTGCGTGTGCAAGAGATGAAGGTAGGCACTTACCTCGCTAGTGCCCCGCGCAAGCACTTCGATCTGGTGCTGGCGGACCCGCCGTACGCATTCGACGAGGTGGATGCACTCATTGCTGCCATCGAACCAGTGCTTACCGACCGCGCAATGGTAGTAATTGAGCGCCACGTCGATTCCGCGGATACGGTGTGGCCTGCTGGTTTTGAGCCCACCGGCCAGAAGCTGAAGAAGCGCACCTTTGGCATCGCCCGCATGGATATGGCGGTTTATACCCGCCCCGGCAGCGAGGACGCCGAAGGCTAAACCCCTGAACAGAAAGCGAAAGTAGCATGACTAAGGCCGTCTGCCCTGGATCCTTCGACCCCGTTACCTTAGGTCACGTCGATATCATCAACCGCGCTAACCAGATGTTTGATGAGGTCACCGTGTTGGTAACCGGTAATCCCGACAAGCCCTCAGGGCTCTTTAGCGTGGAGGAACGCATGGAACTTATCCGCCAGAGCGTGGATTCTTCCATCAAGGTGGATTATTGCTCCGGGCTGTTGGTGGACTACACCACGGAGCATGGGGCAGACGTCCTAGTGAAGGGACTGCGTAGCTCTCTCGATTATGAATATGAGCTGCCTATGGCGCAGATGAATCGGCGCCTTTCGGGAATCGATACTGTCTTCCTACTCACGGACGAGAAGTACGGCTATATTAGTTCCTCGCTGTGTAAGCAGGTAGCAAAGTTCGGCGGCGACGTAACGGGTATGTTCCCCGAATCCGTAGGTCGTGCGGTAAAGGAGAAATACCGGCAGTGAGCCTCGCACTGGTTATTTTCCTCGTCGTTGTCGTTGGTTCGACACTGCAACGGGTATCCGGAATGGGGCTCGGCCTCATCGGCGGCCCCATCCTCATGCTCATTATGGGGCCGGTCGAAGGAATCCTCGTAATTAACGTTCTGGCCTGCATAAATGCGATTCTGACCACCTATTCCGTGCGTGAGAATGTGAGCTGGAAGAAGTTCGGTCTGATAGCACCAGTCATGGTGATTGGTTCCTTGGCCGCGGCGCTGCTCATTAGGCGCATGGACACGGCAGGGCTCATGATCGTGGTGGGCGCTGCGCTTCTGGCCGCATTGGCCGTAGTGACATTTGGAAGGAAGTTTGTCCCGCCGATGGAGGGCAAAGGCCCTGCCATCTCCGCCGGTATTCTCGGCGGCTTTACCAACACCTTGGCCGGCGTGGCCGGCCCGGTTATTACCGTCTACGCCCAAGCGGCAAAGTAGCCCCAACATGTCTACGCCGCCACGCTGCAGCCCATTTTTGTTGTAGGCGGATTCTTTTCCGTGATGACCAAGACGCTCACAGGTGCGGCCCACTTTGATGGCTTGCCTTGGGTGATGTGGCCCGCCGGAGTCTTAGGTATGTTCGTCGGCATTTGGGCCGGCACCCGGATTGCCCAGCGTGTTCCGCGAGAAAAGGCCCGCGTGCTCTCACTAAGCGTTGCCGGGTTGGGCGCGGCCAGCGCACTGATTCGGGGTATTTTGACGCTTTCGTAGACGAGTCAGCCACGGCAAAGCCCGCCGGTCCTCTTCGCGGAAGAGGGCGGCGGGCTGAAGGCACTCAGCGGAGTGCTGCGGGAATTAGAGTAGCGACGCCAAAAAGTCCTTGGTGCGTGGCTGTTGCGGGTTATCCAGCACCTCAGCTGGGCTGCCGGACTCGATAACTACGCCGCCATCCATGAAGAAGACCTTATCGGCTACCTCGCGCGCAAAACCCATCTCGTGGGTGACGACGAGCATGGTCATGCCTTCAGCTGCGAGGTCCTTCATAACGCGCAGCACTTCGCCGACGAGCTCGGGGTCGAGGGCGGACGTAGGTTCGTCGAAAAGCATAAGCTTAGGATCCATAGCCACTGCACGAGCGATGGCCACGCGCTGCTGCTGGCCGCCGGAGAGCTGTACCGGGTAGTTATTGGCCTTGGACGCCAAGCCAACGTCCTCCAACAGCTCCATAGCGCGGGCGCGGGCGGTCTCTTCCGGAATCTTTTTCACCTGCACCGGTGCCTCGATGATGTTTTCAATCACCGTGCGGTGGGGGAAGAGGTTGAAAGACTGAAAGACCATTCCGATATCGGAGCGCTGTTCTGCGGCTTCCTTCTCGCTGATCTCATAAAGGGTGCCGTTCTTTTCGCGGTAGCCAATCAGCTCGCCGTCGACGTAGAGGCGGCCCGCCGTCGCCTTATCAAGGTGATTGACGCAGCGCAGGAAGGTGGACTTGCCGGAGCCCGAGGGGCCTAGTAGGCAGGCCACTTCGCCGGGCTGGACCTCAAGGTCAATGCCTTTGAGGACCTCGAGCTGCCCGAAGGACTTATGGACGTTCTGGGCGGAAATCATGGGAGTAGCCATTAGTTTTTAGCCTCCGAAATCACGGATACGTTGCGGGGGATGGTTCCTTCAGCGTCTGCCAGCGCAGCAAGTTGGCGGCCGGTGAGCTCGCGGGTTGCACCGCGCTCAAAGCGGCGCTCCAGGAAGTACTGACCCACCATCAGAAGGGAAGTAACCACGAGGTACCAGGATGCTGCGACCAGCAGCAATGGGATGGGCTGGAAGAGGGCGGCGGAAATATCCGTGGAACGGCCGAAGATTTCCTCGGTATAAGGAATGGCCACCACGAGGGAAGAGGTCTTGAGCAAGGAAATAAACTCATTGCCTGTGGGCGGAATGATAATGCGCATGGCCTGCGGAAGGACGGTGCGGCGCATGGTCATCCACCAGGACATGCCCAGTGCCTTGGACGCTTCCTTCTGGCCCTCAGGAACGGAGGTGATGCCGGAGCGCACGATTTCGGCCATATAGGCAGCTTCATTAAGCCCCAGGCCCATCACCGCAAGGAAGAAAGCGTTGGTGAGGATCGTCTGCAAAGATACCTCGGTAAAGCCCAGGTTGATGGACTGATAGATGGCGGAGAGCAGGCCCCAGAACACCAGCTGCACATAGATCGGCGTGCCGCGGAAGACCCAGAGGAATATCCAGGAGACGCTGCGCAGCACCGGGTTCGGGGACATGCGCATAACCGCAAGGATGGCACCACCCACAACGCCGATGATCATTGACAAAATGGTGATGGCAATGGTGTGCAGGGAGGCAAGCGCAATGCGCTTATCAAAGAGATACTGGAAGTAGGTGTCCCAGCCAAAAGCCTCGTTGCGGGCGGAGGCGATGATGAACCACACGCCGAGCACGATGAGCAGGCCGGCGAATACCCAGCGCCACGGGTGGCGTAGAGGACGCGCCTCGATCTTGGCGGGCTTTTCCTTAGGCTCTGCCGTAGCTGGCGTCGCCGCATTTTCATTAACCATTGATCGGCCTTTCATTAATCATTGCCTGGTCTATTAAGCCATCCTCGATGCCCCAACGGGACAAAATTTCTGCATACTCACCGGTTTCGATGAGGTGCTGCAGTGCCGCGGCAGAGGCCTTGCCCAGATCGGAATCCTTGGGTACGGCAAAGCCATAGGGCGATGCTTGGAACATATCGCCTACCTGTCGCATCTTTCCTTCGGAGCGATTGACCGCCCACGCCGTAACTGGGGAGTCTGCGGACAGGGCATCTGCGCGTCCCATAAGTACC
Organism: Corynebacterium sp. ACRPJ; assembly: GCF_022347345.1. Taxonomy (NCBI): domain Bacteria; kingdom Bacillati; phylum Actinomycetota; class Actinomycetes; order Mycobacteriales; family Corynebacteriaceae; genus Corynebacterium; species Corynebacterium sp. ACRPJ. The sequence continues at coordinate 49,560 of NZ_JAKRNC010000012.1, read as the reverse complement.
GCCAGCGCGGCGTTGTCACCGGTGTCATAAGACAAGACTGTGAGATCGCCGTTGCACGCATCCTTCTTGGGCCGCACATCGTCGGTTTCAGATACCGTGGTGCGCTGCACCGCAACGGTCAAGCCGCAAGGATTATCCGGATCAACCTTCTTAGGTCCATTTACTCGTTCGGCCCACTGGATGCCGGCGTAGAGGTGATCTACAAAGTCGAATTCATTGCGGCGCTCGGGGTTATCCGTGAATCCGGATGCGCCCATATCAATCTGGCCCGATTGCACGGCGGGCAGGATCATGGAGAAGTCCTGTTCCACGGGCTGGAAATCGAGTCCCAAGACGCCGGCAACGGCGTGCGCAAGATCGAGTTCAACGCCCTGGAGCGCCCCGTGGGAATCCTTAAGCTGAAATGGGGCATAGGGTGGGTTAGTTCCGGCAGTGAGGACGCCATCGTTGTCGTCATACATGGCGGCAATTTCCGGCACCATTGCGGAATGGGGTTCTTCCCAGCCGTCCGGAGTGGAATCTTCCTCGTTGGTGACGCAGGCGCCTAGGCTCAGCGTGGGGACGAGGACCGCGGCGATAGTTGCGCGGCGAGAAAACGAGCGCGGCATTATTTTTGCGCCGTCCTTTCATCTATAGCGCGGGCCTTCTTCATATCTACGAAGATGAAGGCGGAGACGATGAGTGCACCGAGGATGAACATGCCGATGATGATGCCGCTAGAGGCATCTTGGTCAGCTCCCCAGGGCCACAGTGCGCGCAGAGAACCGAGCATGAAACCTGCCATGGCCATCAGCGTAGGGGCGCGGTGGTGATTCAGCAGGAAGTTCAATACCTTGATAAACGCCGCAAGGCCACACAGGGCACCTAACGCAAAGACGGCGATAGTGCCCAGGTCACGATCCGAAACGGCGCCGATGATGGGCTGGTAGAGGCCCATGGTCAGCAGGATGAGCGAGCCGGAAATGCCTGGCAGGATGAGTGCACATACCGCGATGGCGGCGGCGAAGAAGACCACGATGAGGCTGGGATCCTCGTGCGGTTCGGAGGTGAAGCCGGTGATAAAGAAGATCGCAATCGTGGCAACGACGAACGCGATGATGGAGGAGGGGCGTAGCCGTTCCTGCTTGGAGAGCATGGATAGCGGTACAAAAATGGACACGGCGACCATGCCCAAAAAGAGCGCTCCGGAAGCCGATACGTGATTTTCCACGAAGTTAGAAAGCACGGTGGACATTCCGAAGACGGCGATGAACATACCGATAGCTACGGAGAAGAGGAAGCTCCATTCCACCTTTTTGAAGCGGCCGGAAATGAGATCGTTGGCGTTGTGGACTGCGCGTTCATAAATGCCCACGATGAGCGCCACGGTGCCACCGGAGATGCCGGGTACAAGCTCGGCCATGCCGATGAGGGCACCGCGGATAGCGTTCAAAATGTATTGCATAAAATAAAAATCTACCTGGGAGGGGACTGGTGCGGAGGGCGACTGGCCTAGCAAGGCGACAGAAAAGTGCCGAAGAAGGAGGCTAGGCGAACCGCTGTGAAGCGTAATGCATATCTTTCATTAGAGGATGGTTAGCTACCTACCGCGGGAAGGGAGTATCTTCTCCCTAACCGTAGAGGTAAAACCGTATTCATGAATATTCTGTCAGTTTAATGCACCCCAATGCAACTATGCAGTTTGGGGCAGGATATACGGAATCTCACACGGGAAAATGTTCTCTTCGGCAGAAACCATAAGTTTCCCATTATTCAGTCTTCTGTTTACGCGGGCGTCAACTAACTGCAAGCTTCGCACCCTAGAATTTCCCGCGTATTCCCGCCATCTCCCCTGTGCAAGTATTCCTTTCCAGTCTTAAAGGACTCTCTATGAAAAATCGTTTCGTCCTGCCTGCCCTAACTGCAACTGCGGTGGTGGGCAACCTCATTGTTGTACCGGCAGCAAGCGCTGCGGAGGTTGGGGCCGAGGGGGCGTCGCCAAGCGCGGGCTCTCGTTTCAGCATCGGCGTCTTACCGGATACCCAGTTCTACTCTCGTTATTCCACCCCGGAGACCGGCAACTTGGCCCAAGCTCGCTACGGTAGCGAGCCCTACTTGGGCCAAACCCAATGGTTGGTGGACCACCAAGACGAGCTGAACATGGACTTTGTCACCCACCTGGGCGATGTCGTCGATCAGTGGAACGTGGAGGGCGAATGGCAGGTAGCCGATAAGGCCATGCAGGTCCTCGACGATTCGGATCTGAACTACTCCATCCTGCCCGGCAATCACGACATGGACGTGGAGGGTGCGGCGGCCCACCCGTACGACAAGTGGTTTAGCGCCGATCGCGCCAAGGCCGCAAACCCGGAGACCTTCCAAGAGCGCTACACGGCAGTCAATAATGACTCCGAGGCCCACATCTTTGAGGCTGAGGGCCAGAAGTACCTCAACCTAGCGCTGGGTTGGCGCGCCGATGAGAAGGCCCTTGCGTGGGCGCAAGGCATGATCGATAAGCACCCCAACCTCCCCGTCATCGTCACGACGCACGAAGCCCTCAATATCGATGGCGAGGGCAACGTTTTCTATTCTGATGACTACGGCAAGGGTCTGTGGGATAAGTTCATCAAGCGCAACGACCAGATCTTCCTGGTGATGGGCGGCCACCACCACGGTGCGGGCTACCGCGTGGATAAGAACGATGCCGGCCATGACGTCGTCTCCATCTTGCAGGACTATCAGATGGCCTACCAGGGTGGAAACGGTCTGCTGGGTGTGCTCGAGTTCGACCTTTCCGGCAAGCAGCTGGAGATGACCGCGCTCTCGCCGTGGGTGGCGCAGAAGCCGCACGAGGAGCTGACGCAGTTCGACAAGCTCACCCTAGATGATGAGGGCGATAGCTACGCCATCCCATTCGACTTTGAGCAGCGCTTTTCCTCCTTTTCCCCGGATTTCACCGTGGGCGAGGGCCACCAGCCGGACCTAGCGCAGCGGGCGCGCGACATCGCGGCGGAAGGCTATAGGCCCTACACCATCGCGGAGGATGAGCTGCCCAAGGGTGCGGATGACTTTGCCAAGAACGACCACACCGTATTCCACTGGCGCCCGGGCCAGGCCCAAGACAAGGACGGGCATGAGCTTGCCGACGGCGCCCCTGCCGGCCGTGGCACCACCATCCCCGATATTGCCAGCGATTCCGGCAGTGACCTGCATCGCTCTGGCGCCATGCTAGGTGATCGGGTGACCTATAGCGCTGACCACCACCCGCTGTCCTCTGATTCCGGCTCACTCTTCTGGTCCGACCCAGCGGGCAAGGTTGGCAATGCCGAGTTCCGCACCGACAAGGGCGCGGCCGCCAATAATGTGGACACCACCAAGGGGTACACCTTCGAATCCTTCGTCAAGATTCCTGAAGACTTCAATGGTGCCGAGCATGGCTGGGGAAGTGCGCTCAGCCGCGACTCTGCTATCAATAAGTTGGTTGACGGCTCTGAGGACACGGATCCCACCGTCATGTTTGGTATCTCTAACCTGCGCGAGCTGCGCTGGTGGGCGGAGCCGAAGCAGGGAAGCGGTTCTACCGTATGGTCCCACGAGGTACCCAAGGACGAGTGGATGCACATTGCCGTGGTTAACGATCCGCAGCGAGATAGCGTGGAGATGTTCATCAACGGTGCGCCTATCTTGCGCAATGCCGTAGGTGCCGAGGGCCTTCTCCCGCGTGATCTGCAGTGGGTTATGGGCGGCGGCTTTGATAACCAGCGCCCGCAGGACCCCTGGTACGGCTGGATTGGCGAGACCCGCCTGACCCAGGGTGTTCTGGGCGAGGAGGAATGGCTTACCGCCCGTGCACACGGGGACGGCAAACCGGTCGATACTACGCAGCCGGCCGCGGATAGCTCCGCATCGAGCAGTGGCGCGAGCTCCAAGCCCGCAGTTCTGGGAGCAATCCTTGGCATCGCGGGCGTGGCCGGCCTCATCGGCCTAGCCCTGCCGCAACTGAAGGCCTCGATCCCGCAGATCAACGCGCTCCTGCGCAAGTACCACCTGCCAACTCTGCCTGAACTGGGCTAAAGCAAAGGCCTCGGTTTCCCTGACTTAGTGGAAACCGAGGCCTTATCTCGTTGTGCCCCTGGTGAGACTCGAACTCACACTGGACGGGTTTTGAATCCGTTGCCTCTGCCAATTGGGCTACAGGGGCGCACAGTGTAAAGGCGGACTGCCTTTGACTGTGAAAATAGTAGCGCAGGCACTAGGCGAATTCCTAATTGGGTAGGGGCAGCGGGGGAATGCCCACGTCATCCACAAAATCTGCACCGGGGTGTTCGGATGTCGGTGTGCTTCTCTAGGATGGGGCAGGTGACTACTAATCAGCCTCGACTTCTGCTCATTGACGGCCACTCTATGGCCTTTCGTGCCTTCTATGCCCTGCCGGTGGATAATTTCTCCACCTCAGGAGGCCAGCACACCAATGCCGTGTATGGCTTCTTATCGATGCTCTCTAATATCGTGGCGGAAGAGGCCCCCGACGCCATTGCGGTGGCATTCGACGTGGGGCGCAAGACCTTCCGCACTGAGATGTTCCCGGACTATAAGGCCCAGCGCGAGGCTGCGCCGGAGGAATTCAAGGGTCAGGTAGACCTCATTCGCGAGGTGCTCGAGGTACTGGGAATTACCACCCTGTCCCGGGAGAATTTCGAGGCTGATGACATTCTGGCTACTCTCGCAACCGAGGCACAGGACTATGAGACCCTCATCGTCACTGGCGACCGTGACTACCTGCAGTTAGTTAATGAGTCCACGACGGTGCTCTATCCCATGAAGGGCGTATCCACGCTCCACCGCTTTACCCCCGCCGCAGTAGAGGAGAAGTACGGTCTCACCCCCGCGCAGTACCCGGACTTTGCCGCGTTGCGCGGCGATCCTTCCGATAATTTGCCGGGCATCCCCAAGGTGGGCGAGAAGACGGCCACCAAGTGGATAGTCAAGTATGGAGACTTGGCATCCTTGGTCGAGCACGCAGAGGAAATTAAGGGCGTGGTGGGCAATAACTTCCGCGAGCGCATCGAGCAGGTGCAGATGAACCGCAAGCTCACCCAGATGATTACGGACATGGACCTAGAGGTCGGTCCAAATGACTTGGCCTTTAAGGAAGCCAAGGTCGCCGACGTCGCCGCCAAGTTCGATGACCTAGAGTTCGGTACCAACCTGCGCGATCGCGTACTCGCCGCCATTCCCAATGATGGCGCTGAGGCAGCCGAGCAGACCGAGGAGGTCCAAGAGCTAGAGACGGTCATCGATGACGAACCCTTGTCCCAGTGGCTGCCCGGCCGAGAGCATGTCGCGGTGTATGTCCAAGGCGAGGGAAACCCGGGACAAGGTGATGCTTCTGCGATAGCCTTCGTGGACCAGGAACGCCACGGCCTGCAAGTGGAGCTGGGCGACCTTTCTGCCGAGGACGATAAGGCCCTGGCTCAGTGGTTAGCATCTGATACGCCGAAGTATTTCCACGAGGCAAAGGCGGCCTTCCATATGCTCGCCGGCCGCGGTATTGAGCTTGCCGGCATCGCCCATGACACGGCCCTTGCTGCCTACCTGCTTCGCCCTGGTCAGCGCACTTACGCGCTTGCCGACGTCTACCAGCGCCACCTCCAAAAGACCCTCGGCGCCGCCACGGAGCAGCTTTCATTGCTGGATGATTCCTCCCTGGTTGACCAAGCTGCGGCAATTATGGAGCTGGCAGAGCGGCTCACTGCGGAGCTGCAGGAGATTGATTCCTTCGAGCTCTATACCGACCTTGAGTTGCCGCTGGTAACCATCCTGGCGCGCATGGAGGCTACCGGTATTGCCGTTGACGTTGACATTCTCGAAACACAAAAGGATGCCTTTGTAGAGCAGGTTGCCGAACAAGAGCGCGCCGCCCGCGAGCTTGCCGGCGATGACAAACTCAACCTCAACTCGCCGAAGCAGCTGCAAACCGTGCTCTTTGAGACCTTCGAGCTGCCCAAGACTAAGAAGACGAAGACGGGCTATTCCACCGCGGCCAAGGAGATTGAACAGCTCGCGGCTAAGAACCCTCACCCTTTCCTCGATCACCTCTTGGCACACCGCGAGTACCAGAAGATGAAGACCACCTTGGAAGGTCTCATCAAAACCGTGCAGCCTGACGGCCGCATTCACACCACGTTTAACCAAACCGTGGCCTCTACCGGCCGCTTGTCGTCCACCGAACCCAACCTGCAAAACATCCCCGTGCGCACCGAAGCAGGCCGCCAGATCCGTTCTGCCTTCATCGTGGGCGATGGCTTCGATGAACTCATGACTGCGGACTACTCGCAGATTGAGATGCGTGTCATGGCGCACCTCTCCGCCGATCCAGGCCTCATCGAGGCCTACAAGGAAGGCGAAGACCTGCACAACTATGTTGGCTCTCGAGTCTTTGACGTTCCCGTTGACCAGGTGACACCCGAGCTGCGCCGCCGAGTCAAGGCCATGTCTTATGGGTTGGTCTACGGGCTGTCTGCCTTTGGTCTATCCCAGCAATTGGGCATTCCGGCAGGGGAAGCAAAGTCCATTATGGAAAGCTACTTCGAGCGCTTTGGCGGCGTGAAGAAGTACCTCGATGAAGTCGTGGTCCAAGCCCGCAAGGATGGTTACACGGCAACGCTCTTCGGCCGTCGCCGCTACTTGCCAGAGCTAAACTCCGATAACCGCCTAGCACGCGAGAACGCGGAGCGCGCTGCGCTTAATGCACCGATTCAGGGCACTGCCGCTGACATTATTAAGGTGGCGATGATTCGCGTAGACCGCGCACTGCAAGGGATGAAGTCTCGCGTGCTGCTTCAGGTACACGATGAATTGGTGGTCGAAGTCGCCCCCGGTGAGGCGGACGAAGTTCGAGAGATTCTCGAGCGCGAGATGGACTCAGCGATCGAGCTGAACGTGCCGCTAGAGGTCTCCGCCGGAGCCGGCAAGGATTGGGATGCCGCAGCCCACTAGCTCGGTTACATTCTCCCGCCGGGAAAAGGCGCGCTTGAGGCTCGCCTCGCAAGGCCTAACCATGAGGCGGTGGGAGAGTGCTGAGGAGACAGCCCGCGCCTTCGGCGTCATGCAAGGCCAAGACTTGCATTCGGTGCGCCGGTCACTGGCCTTGCGGGCGAAAGACCATTCAGATGCTGGAAACATTGTGCGTGGGTATCCCATGCGCAATACGCTTTTCGCGGCTTCTATCAAGGACATAGGCTGGATAACCGAACTCTGCGCGAAGGGGCGCAAGGGTGATACCGAGCTGCGAGCAGGGGTAACCAAGCTCATTGACAATCCGCTTTCGCGCGCCGAGCTCAAGGAGCGGGCTGCAACAGCGTTGCCCGACGTACCCTTTTGGCATGTTGTGCGTGTAGCAATGGAAAGCGGTCACGCCGTCTATTCAGGAGCCGATCAGCTCATCACACCGGTGGATCTGCCGGGGCTAGAGGAGACCTTCAACGGCGATAAAGTCGCGGCGACCGCGGAGCTGATGACTCGGTACTTCCGAACGCACGGTCCCGCAACATTGCACGACTTTGCCTGGTGGGCAAAGCTCCCACAAAGACTGATACGGCCCGCAGCCGAAAACCTCGCGCCGGACATCATGCGCTGCGGCGAAGTTTCCCAGGACCTTGTGTCGGCTGAGATAGTGGAAATGGCCGAAGCGCGAAAGAAGCAATCGGTATTGCTGCTGGGAGCATTTGACGAGTACATCTTGGGTTATCAAGACCGTCTTTTTGCGATGACGAAGGAAGTCCACGAGGTACTTGTTCCTGGAAACCGCGGGGTATTTCGCCGCGCCATCGTGGTGGAAGGACAGGTCCGTGGAACGTGGAATAAGCAAACCATCGAGGACTTGGGCATGCCCGGCTATGCAATGCGGAAAGTTCAAAAGTTGTGGCGGGATGCGCACTAAGTTTTTTTTAGGTAGCCTTTTCTGTGCGGAAAAAGTTATGAGTGTAAGTCGAAAAACTAAGAAGGGAATTGCCGAGCCGTGGCGTTAGAAGAGAAGACGAATAGGTGGACCCTCCGCGTCTTTGAAAGCCTTTGGGCCATTCAAGTAACCTTTCCTGCCACCGATATTGCTGACTTCGGGCTCGAACGGTATCTTGCAGAATATAGGGTGAGTGTAATCGGGTACGGAATTTTGGCGGTGTCGTATGTTGTGGCCGCCATGACCATCGCCCGCGTCGCACCCAACCCGAAGGTCAGGAGGCTAACGGCCGCCGCGGTGATGGTGGTAGCTACGGCACTAGCATTCCTCTTCCCATCTTCCTGGATGTTCGCTGTCCTGGTAGTCCTTGCGCTCCTGTATTACTTGGTGCCGCGAAAAGAAGGCGTGTCCGTCTGAGATCGGCGCTCGACTAGGCAATTGGCCAGCATGTCAAACGGTGTTTGACCGAAGGCGAGGACACTCACGCTTAGGACGCCGAGTAACAACGGCACAATAAACGGCACTCCCGTCAGTGTGAGCATAGAAAGTAACAGCCAGGAATTGCGCAGGCAGGCCGCGCGCACACCGGGGTGGGGAGCGATGATCTCCAGCTTGAGCGACCATTTTCCTAGCGAAGTGGCCTTAGTGGCCTCGGCCCATACGCGGTAGGCATAAAAAACTAGGGCGAGGGCCACAGCGTTGTAAATCTCGAGGGCTTGGCCGGTTAAGGGGGCGTCGGCAAGTGCATTGATTGCCCATCGCGCCACAACGATCACGGCTGCTGCCAGGAAGGCGTCGATCCACCATGCGAGGCCGCGACGCAAGAGAAGGCCAATTCGATCCAGAATCATGCCCATAGGTTAGCGGCAATTCCGGCAGACGAAAATAATCGTGCCGGGGAAGATTTCGCCGCGCTCCGGCGACCATTGGCCCCACGTAGTGGTGAGATCCCTAGGCCATTCGGGCTCGATGATGTCCTCGATTAGGAACGGGCCTTCGCCCTGTAAAGCCTGAAACCAATCCGCGATAGTGCGATGAAATTCCGCATAGGTCAGGTTGCCATCGCGGTCTTGCTCCAGATAAGCGCGATCGAAATAGCTGATATCGGCCGTCAGATCGGTGGGATCATCAGGGAATATCCAGCGCATGGGGTGGTTGGCCGAGAGGACGAACCTACCGCCAGGTTTGAGGACACGGGAGACTTCACTTAGGGCTAAATCAAGGTTGGCAAGAAAAGGGAAGGCGCCGAACGCCGAGAAGGCTGCGTCGAAAGAGCCCGTCGCGTAGGGCAGTGAGAGTGCATCGGCCTGGGTTAAGGGGAGCCCGGGTCCAGCGTGGTTGAGCATGCCGCGGGAGATATCGAAGCCGGTGGCGAAGTGCGCGCGTGTCTGGAGCCATTCGGTACACGGGGCGGAGCCGCAGCCAATTTCGAGTACGGAGGAAGCCGAGACGTCGCCTAGCAAGTGTGCTTGGTCTTCGTGGAGCATTTCTGGGCACCAGTAAAAGGAAGAAAGGTAGTCGGGGTGCTCGGCGTGGTAATTGGCGGCGTCGCTATCCCAGTAGGCCTGGTTTGCGTGCGAGGGGGAAGTCACGGTGGGAGAAATTCCTTTGCGAAATAGTTGGTCCGTGTATTTGCCCTTTTAGCTGGACAGATGTAGTGTTGGACGGGCGTGTCTATGCCACGGGTTGTTCTAAGTCCCTGTAGGAAGGCTTTAAGCAATCACGAGGCGGGATCGAATATTCCTCTTTTTAGCTGCATTTGCGCAGCTTAGCAAGCTTTTTTCGAGAGACGCGCAGTTGTCCAATTTCGATTTCCTACATTTATTCGGAGCATTTTTTCAATATGCCATCTTCTAACACCCCGCAGGTTGCGATTAACGATATCGGAACCGCAGAGGACTTCCTCGCAGCTGTAGACGCCACCATCAAGTACTTCAACGATGGTGACATTGTCGAGGGTACCGTCGTCAAGGTTGACCACGACGAGGTACTGCTGGACATCGGATACAAGACCGAAGGCGTTATCCCTTCCCGCGAGCTGTCCATCAAGCACGACGTCAACCCGGACGAGGTTGTTGAGGTCGGCGATGAGGTTGACGCACTTGTTCTCACCAAGGAGGACAAGGAAGGTCGCCTGATCCTGTCCAAGAAGCGTGCACAGTACGAGCGCGCATGGGGCGCCATCGAGGAGCTGCAGGCCAAGGAAGAGCCTGTTACCGGTACCGTTATCGAGGTTGTCAAGGGCGGCCTCATCCTGGATATCGGCCTGCGTGGCTTCCTGCCTGCATCCCTCGTTGAGATGCGTCGCGTCCGTGACTTGGAGCCGTACATCGGCCAGGAGCTGGAAGCAAAGATCATCGAGCTGGACAAGCAGCGCAACAACGTTGTTCTGTCCCGCCGTGCGTACCTGGAGCAGACCCAGTCCGAGGTTCGCTCCGAGTTCCTGCACCAGCTGCAGAAGGGCCAGGTCCGCAAGGGCGTTGTTTCCTCCATCGTCAACTTCGGCGCCTTCGTCGATCTCGGCGGTGTCGACGGCCTGGTTCACGTTTCCGAGCTGTCCTGGAAGCACATCGACCACCCATCTGAGGTTGTCACCGTTGGCGACGAGGTAACCGTTGAGGTTCTGGACGTTGATCTGGACCGCGAGCGCGTTTCCCTGTCCCTGAAGGCTACCCAGGAAGATCCGTGGCGCGTATTCGCCCGCACCCACGCTGTGGGCCAGATCGTTCCGGGCAAGGTCACCAAGCTCGTTCCGTTCGGCGCCTTCGTCCGCGTCGAGGAGGGCATCGAGGGCCTGGTTCACATCTCCGAGCTGGCTCAGCGCCACGTCGAGGTTCCGGACCAGGTTGTCACCGTTGGCCAGGAAGTTATGGTCAAGGTCATCGACATCGATCTCGAGCGTCGTCGTATCTCCCTGTCCGTTAAGCAGGCAGACGAGGACTACACCGAAGAGTTCGATCCGTCCAAGTACGGCATGGCTGACTCCTACGACGAGCAGGGCAACTACGTCTTCCCTGAGGGCTTCGACCCTGAGACCAACGAGTGGAAGGAAGGCTTCGACGAGCAGCGTCAGGCTTGGGAGGCACGCTACGCAGAGTCCGAGCGTCGCTTCAACCTGCACACCGCTCAGATCGAGCGCAACCGCGCCGCAGCCGCTGAGGCTGCTGAGTCTGCAGAGTCCTCCAACTACTCCTCTGATTCCTCCGATGCAGCTCCGGCATCCGAGACTCAGGCAGAGGTTGGCGGCTCCCTGGCTTCCGACGAGCAGCTCGCTGCACTGCGCGACAAGCTCGCTGGCAACTAAAGCTTCCGCTTAGTTTCCGCTAAGCCTTAGGGCTTGGCTCACGGCCGCGCCCACTTCATCACCTAGATGGGGTGGGCGCGGCTTTTGTGATATTTTAGACAGTTTGTGCAATCGTTTGCCCGGATGATCGTTGCCTCTAGGTGGTTGACCAGCGGTGAAGCACTCCCAGGTAGAAAAAGTCCCTGGAAGGCCAACAAAACGGGCTTTTGTTCATGTGGGAATCCTCTTATACTCAAACCTGACGTTATAGCCAGTGCAGTACTGGTTATAAGTGGTATTTGAACTGAGGAGTAAGAAGTGGCATCTATTAAGGACACTTCCACCCACATCGTTGAAAGTATCGGCGGTGCCGACAACATCACGTCGCTGACGCACTGCGCGACGCGCCTGCGCTTCCAACTTGCCGATGCGGGGAAAGTTGACCAAGAAAAGCTCGATAGCGACCCAGCGGTGCTTGGTACCGTGCCCCAGGGTGCTCACGGCTACCAGGTAGTCATGGGCGGCGGCGTTGCTGACTACTACAACGAGATCATCAAGCAACCCGGTGTGCATGCTTCTGGTGACAAGGAGGCGTCCTCCAAGAAGGAGTATGACGGTGTTCGCGGTAAGTATGACTGGGTAGATTACTGCTTCGAGTTCCTTTCCGATACCTTCCGCCCCGTCCTATGGGCTTTGCTGGGCGCCTCGCTCATCATCATGCTTCTCATTCTGGCGGACACGGCACACATCCAGGATTTCCGCGCACCGCTGGAGGAGCAACCAGAAGGCTTCCGCCTGGCTCATGCCATGTTCCAGTCGGTCTTCTATTTCTTGCCCGTGATGGTCGGTGCGACCGCGGCCCAAAAGCTGGGCGCGAATATGTGGGTCTCCGCAGCTATTCCCGCAGCGCTTTTGACCCCCGAATTTATGTCGCTGGGTGAGCAAGGCGATACCGTCAACGTATTTGGCCTGCCGCTGGTCATCAATTCCTACGGCTCCCAGGTATTCCCGCCCATTTTGGCCGCAATCGGCCTGTACTGGGTGGAAAAGGGACTAAAGAAGATCATCCCGAGTGCAGTTCATATGGTCTTCGTGCCGTTCTTCTCCTTGCTCATTATGATTCCGGCAACAGCCTTCCTGCTCGGCCCGTTCGGCATTGGCGTGGGCAATGGCATTTCCTGGGTCCTGTACCAAATCAATGATTTCTCGCCGTTCATCCTGGCTATCGTCATTCCGCTGCTGTACCCATTCCTCGTTCCGATGGGCCTGCACTGGCCGCTGAATGTCATCATGATTCAGAACATCGCAACCTACGGCTACGACTTCATCCAAGGCCCGATGGGCGCATGGAACTTCGCCTGCTTCGGCGTTGTTGGCGCAGTCATGGTTATCTCCTTCAGGGAAAAGAACAATGCCATGCGCCAGGTTTCTATCGGTGCCTTCGCAGCGGGCATCCTCGGTGGCGTGTCTGAGCCTTCCCTCTATGGCATCTTGTTGCGCTTCCGCCGCAGCTACTACCGGTTGCTGCCAGGTTGTGCGGTAGGCGGCGCAATCATCGGTATCTTCGATGTCCGCGCTGAGGCCTTCGTCTTTACCTCTGCGTTGACCACTGGCGCTATGACGCCGCAGCTGGGCTACGTCCTTGGTATCACGGCTGCATTCCTTACCTCTTTCTTCCTGACCCTGTTCTTTGGCTACCGCACGGCGGAAGAAAAGCAGGCAGACTTGGAGCGCATCGCCCGCGAACAGGGCGAATCCGTGGATGACGTAGCTGCTCGTTCGGATTTCAAGTCCACTAAGACCGAAAAGGGCGTGTCCTCGAATGCGGGTGGCGCCGTTGCTGCCAGCGCTGCGGGCACTGCTGCTACTGGTGTTGCCGCCAAGCAGACTGGCAAGGAGGACATCGTGTTGGATTCCCCTCTGGAGGGCGAGGCAGTTGACCTTTCGGAAGTCCCAGATCCTATCTTTGCTGGGGCAAAGCTGGGGCCTGGTATGGCAGTCCAGCCAACTGGCACTACCGTCTATGCGCCTGCCGACGGCAAGGTGCTCACCGTTCAAAAGTCCGGCCATGCGGTAGGCCTTAGCCTCGACAACGGCGTGCAACTGCTCATCCACGTAGGTCTCGATACCGTTGAGCTGGGAGGCGAAGGCTTCGAAGTTCACGTGGAAAAGAAGCAACGCATTTCCGCGGGCGATAAGTTGATTAGCTTTGACCCGGAATTCATCCGTTCCAAGGGCTATAACTTGATTACTCCGGTCGTAGTTACTAACGCCATCAAGTTTGGCGCGGTCTCCGGCGAAGCCGGCCAGGTCACTCCGAATGATGAGTTGCTCCGCATTCCCCCGAAGCCGGAGGAAGCAGCGGAATAAAGAAACGCTGACACCTATAGCGACAGAGGAACCCCGCACCATCGCGTATGGCGGGGTTCCTTTTCGCGTAGGGTGGCTGCCATGAAACTCATTGGCCTTACAGGCGGAATTGGCAGTGGCAAGTCAACAGTTGCAACGCTCTGCCGTGAACGAGGGTGGCGCGTGGTAGACGCCGATGGCATTGCGCGCGACGTCGTCAAGCCCGGGCGGCCTGCGTTAGCGGAGCTGGCGGCAGCATTCGGAGAAGATATCCTCTTGGCGGACGGCAGCCTCAACCGCAAAGAATTAGCTCGGCGAGCCTTTGTGGATAAGGAACATACCGAGTTGTTGAACTCCATTACCCATCCACGCATCCAAGCGGAAACGCAGCGCCAATTCGACGAGGCACGTGAAGAAGGCTATGACTTTGCCGTTTACGATATGCCGCTATTGGTGGATAACGGTTTAGACAAAGACATGGACTACGTCATCGTGGTCGACGTGGCCGTCGAAGAGCGCGTCCGTCGCCTCGTAACTTCACGCGGGCTGGAAGAGGACGATGCGCGACGTCGCATAGCAGCGCAGGTAACGGATGAGGTAAGACTAGCCGCGGCCACGCACGTCATTGACAACAACGGCACGCTGGAGCAGCTGCGTGCGCGAGCGGCCGAGGTCATGAACCGTATAGAAGCGGAGTCATAGACGCGGGGTCACCCAAACTTTAACCGTTGGGTGGTTAGAGTTTACGCAGTTTCGAAGTTGCGTTAACTTTCGCGTCTTAAGCTACTCGCCGTGGGAACGTGGGATACTGGGCCTTTTGATAATCACGCAGCGCGAGAACTGCTCGCTAGCTTGCGTGATAGCTCTTTCGATCTCAAAGCCTTTCAGAAGTCATGTGCCGAAGAGCCCATGGACTCCGATGACGCAGAAACCATGATCGCACTGGGCGCCTTGTTGAAGCTGAAAGCTGATGCGCTGCCGGAAGGAATCCACCGCGAGGCTCTTGCGCCCCTGTATACGCCGCAGTCTAAAGCGTGGCTGCGCCGCCGCATTAATAGTGCGATGCGACCAGAGACGTCTTCTGTTTATGCGCTGTGGGAGACCACCGGCGAGCTGGAAGAGTGGCTGCGCACCGCGCAGAACTCCTTGCCTTGAGCACATAGCTAGCCGCGCCGTATAAGCAGTAGAGTAGTGGGCATGGCTTTTGCTGCTGAACATCCTCTTATTCCAAATTCCGAGCACCGCGTCGTCAGCGAGGTCGAGCGCACCCCAGGTGAGTTTCAGGTTGTCTCTGAATACGAACCGGCCGGCGACCAGCCCGCCGCCATTGCAGAGCTCAATGAACGCCTCAACCGCGACGAGCGCGATGTCGTACTCATGGGTGCTACCGGTACAGGTAAGTCCGCCACCGCTGCGTGGTTGATCGAAAAACAGCAACGGCCCACGCTGGTAATGGCACCAAATAAGACTCTGGCAGCGCAGCTAGCGAACGAGCTACGTCAACTCTTGCCGCATAACGCGGTGGAGTACTTCGTCTCTTATTATGACTACTACCAGCCAGAGGCTTATATTGCGCAGACGGATACCTATATTGAGAAGGATTCGTCCATCAACGAGGACGTAGAGCGCCTGCGTCACTCGGCTACTTCGGCCCTGCTGTCCCGCCGGGACGTGGTGGTTGTGTCCTCTGTATCGTGCATTTACGGCTTGGGTACCCCGCAGTCCTATTTGGATCGCTCGGTCATTATTTCCGTGGACGAGGAGCTGGACCGGGACCGCTTCCTCCGTTTGTTGGTGGATATCCAATACGAACGCAACGATGTGGGATTTACCCGCGGCACCTTCCGTGCCAAGGGCGATACGGTCGATATCATTCCGGCTTATGAAGAGCGGGCAGTGCGCATTGAATTCTTTGGCGATGATATCGATTCCCTCTACTACATTCACCCCGTCACTGGCGATGTCATCGAGGAAGTAGACGAGGTGCGCATCTTCCCCGCGACCCACTACGTGGCAGGACCCGAACGCATGGAAAAGGCCGTAGCCGCCATCAAAGAGGAATTGGCCGAGCGCCTGGAGGATCTGGAAAACCGCGGCAAACTGCTGGAGGCACAACGGCTTCGCATGCGCACGGAATACGATCTAGAAATGATCGAGCAGGTAGGTTTTTGCTCCGGCATCGAGAACTACTCCCGCCACGTCGATGGCCGTCCGGCCGGCTCCGCGCCGGCAACGCTGCTGGATTACTTCCCCGAGGATTTTCTCACCATTATTGACGAGTCGCACGTCACGGTTCCACAGATTGGCGGCATGTTCGAGGGCGATATGTCCCGCAAGCGCAACCTGGTGGAATTCGGTTTCCGGCTGCCCTCCGCAGTGGATAACCGCCCGCTGACCTTTGATGAGTTTGAACAACGCGTCGGACAGACCGTCTACATGTCTGCCACGCCTGGCGACTTTGAACTTACGTCCTCGGACGGTGAGTACGTGGAGCAGGTGATTCGCCCGACAGGTCTGGTGGATCCGAAGGTTACCGTCAAACCCACTAAGGGCCAGATTGATGACCTTATTGATGAGGTACGCACCCGCATTTCGCAGCAAGAGCGAGTACTGGTGACTACGCTGACTAAGCGCATGGC
This sequence comes from Corynebacterium sp. ACRPJ, assembly GCF_022347345.1. Lineage (NCBI taxonomy): Bacteria > Bacillati > Actinomycetota > Actinomycetes > Mycobacteriales > Corynebacteriaceae > Corynebacterium > Corynebacterium sp. ACRPJ. The sequence goes on along the minus strand of NZ_JAKRNC010000012.1, from coordinate 33,350 downwards.
AGAAGACCTCACCGATTACCTGCTGGAGCAGGGGATTAAGGTGCGCTACTTGCACTCGGATATCGATACCTTGCAGCGCGTCGAGCTCTTGCGGCAATTGCGCCTAGGCGAGTTTGATGTGCTGGTGGGCATTAACCTTCTGCGTGAGGGCCTTGACCTCCCCGAGGTATCGCTCGTTGCCATCTTGGATGCAGACAAGGAAGGTTTCTTGCGCTCTACCACCTCGCTCATCCAGACCATTGGCCGTGCTGCCCGTAACGTCTCTGGCGAGGTGATTATGTATGCCGATAAAATCACCGATTCGATGCAGGAGGCAATCGAGGAGACGGAGCGACGCCGCGAAAAGCAGATAGCCTATAACAAGGAACATGGCATTGACCCGCAGCCTTTGCGGAAGAAGATTGCCGATATCCTTGACCAGGTCTATGAAGACGGTGGGGACGAAGAGTCCAACTCTGACCCCTCTGCAGTGGTGGAGAAGCGGGATATTACCAGCATGGCTACCGATGAGGTGCAGGCGCTTATCGACGACCTCTCGGCCCAAATGGGTGCCGCCGCGCGCGAGCTCAAGTTCGAATTGGCTGGACGCCTGCGCGATGAGATTGCTGATCTAAAGAAGGAATTGCGTGGATTGAAGGAAGCGGGAATCTAGTTTTCTCCCCCTGAAAGTGATGATTGGCTCCGCGGGTACTTTTCTAAAGGGCTGCGCTAGTTATACTGGATAAGTGCCAGAAGCGCCGTTTAGTTGTCACTGTGAAGTAGTTCAACTGCAAGGAGAATAATGCTTACCTATAAAAACATTGCCGTCGGCACCGATGGCTCTGAAACCTCCCTGCGCGCGGTCCGCGCTGCGGCGTCCATGGCACGGGCGTACGACGCTAAGCTGATCATCATCTCAGCTTTTTATAACCACGCTGGATCCATGCTTGGTGCTCCGAGGGGCGACGAAGCCGGTCTGCCCGTTGTAAGTGAGGACATGGCCGGTACCTACCTGACCAATGCCACCCGTATCGCCGAGTCGGAGGGTGCGGAACACATTGAAATCGTAGGAAAATCTGGAGACCCAGTAAAAGCCTTGTTGGAAGTAGGCCAGGACTATGACGTGGACCTGTTCGTGGTGGGAAACCGCGGCGTGAATTCCGTTCGTGGTCGAGTCTTCGGTTCTGTCCCAACGGAACTAACCCACAAGTCAAAGGTAGACGTCGTCGTAGTTAATACCAGCGAGAAACGTTAATCATTTTTCGTTGTTACACTGGCAGTAATGCCTCTGTAGGCTAAATAAACACTCCGGGTACACACCCACAAAGAAAGGTCATCATGAGCGACTACAACTCGATCGTTGTCGGTACTGACGGTTCTAAGTCTTCTCTCCTCGCTGTAGAGCGAGCAGCAAAGATCGCCGCTGCATTCGATTCCAATCTGATTATCGGTTGTGCTTACTACGAGAACCAGGAGCAGGCTTCCAAGACCCTGCGCCAGGATTCCGTAACCATTTTGGGCGATGAGAAGGCGGAGGCAAACCTCAAGGATGCTAAGGCACACGCTGAGAAGTTCGGCGCTTCCAAGGTAGAGACCGCTGTTCGCCCGGGCACCCCAGTGCAGGCCCTGATGTCCATCGTCAACGACAACGATGCTGACCTGCTTATCGTGGGCAACCGCGGCATCAACTCCCTGACCGGTCGCCTGCTGGGCTCCGTGCCGGCAGACGTTGCTCGCCAGTCTGACTGCGATGTAATGATCGTTCACACCGTCAGCTAACTGCGGTGATTAAAACCCGCCTTGGTCTTATTGGAAGGCCAAGGCGGGTTTCGTCGTTAAGCGCAGCTTACTCCGCAGGGTGTGCAGCGTCGAATGCGGCGGCAATGGCGTCGCCGTTCGCGCCCTGAATCAAAGGGATAGAGAAGTGGCCCTCCTCATTGGCATCAGCCAAAGGGCTCAGGGAGCCGTGGGAGAGCAACTGCTCTTGCGGGCTCAGATTGCGGATGAGCACAGAGTGGATCCGGTCCGGATGCTCATTGGCCACATCGCCGTAGGTGAGCGGATCATGCTGTCCGTCATCGCCAATGAGAATCCATTGCATATCCGGGTAAGCAATGAGCAGATTGCGCAGCTGAACACGCTTGTGCTCCTGACCGCTGCGGAAAAGTCCCGTTTCCGTTGGGCCCCAGTCCGTCAGCAGCATGGGACCCGTGGGGAAACCATGGTGAGACAGGAATTTCTTGAGCGAGCCAAAGGTATTCCAAGCGCCCGTAGAAAGATAAAACACTGGGGCTTGGGGGAAGCGCTGCTGTAGCTGAGCATAGAATTCGGCCATTCCGGGAACCGGCTGTCGCTTGCTAGGGCGCTTAGCCCAGGAATTCCACGCCGCGGTGAGTGCGCGCGGCAGCCACGTGACAAGCACCGTGTCATCGATATCGCTAACGATGCCGATCTTGGCCGCCGGATCAACGATAAGTAGTTGGACCTCCACGGCATTCGCGTTTGCGGCCTCGATTGTTGCCGTATGCCATCCGGGCTCTAATCCGTGGTCATGGATTAGTAAGTCAATGTATCCGTTGCGGTCAGTGGTGCCGGTGACAGTCTTTTCCCCAATAGTCACCGAAACGTCATGGTGTCCTACTTGAATGGTAAGAAACTGCTGGTAGCCGCGCTCACCCCACGTATCCCTCTTGCCTTCATCAGGATCATGCATCAGTACGCGGCCGAAGATTCTCACCTGATCGGTGGTGCCATAACCTGTATATCCCACAATCAGGGGCTGCCATCCACGCCGTTTGGAGCGCTTCAAAGTAATGGAGTTAAGTGAGCTTTCAGCTTTGCGCATGATGTCAGATAAGGCCATGGCATAAAGCTTACGGGAGCCTAAAGAACTTCGCCGCAGTCACCAACGAGCGTGAGGGATTGAGTAGCACGAGTGATGCAGACATAGAGGTTTTGCAATCCCTGTGGGGAGGCATCCACGATGCGCTGCGGATCGAGCACGACCACGTGGTCAAACTCGAGGCCCTTGTAGCGCTCCGCCGTGGCGGCGTCAATAACCGCTGTGAGCCTGCCGTCCTCTTCGCTGTGTACTCCAGGGGTGTAGGTGCCCTGCTCAAGCCGGCGCACCTGTACCCCATCACGGATGGCTGTCGCCGGAATGGCGTCAGGGTTTATCATTTCCAAAAGTCCATTGGCCAATTCCGTAATGGGCTGCGGGGTGCGATAGTTGACGGTTAAGAAGTGGTGACGGAAGCGTTGAGCCACGAAGGGCTCGAGGGCCTCGCCCCAGTCATCAACACCTGCCGGGGAACCAGTCTGGGAGGTATCACCCACCAAAGTCATCCACCGCGAAGGGCAGCGGCGGAAGAGCATTCGCCACTCCATAGGTGTTAATTCCTGGGCTTCGTCCACGATGATGTGACCATAAGCCCACGTATGATCTTCGCGGGCGCGTTGGGCAGTGGTGCGCTTATCGCGTACCTCCTGGCGGTGCGCCAAGGTTTCGGCGTCGATGACATCGTGGGCAGAGAGGATTTCTGCTTCAAACATGTCATCGTCGTTATCTGTGGACTCGGAGGAAGACAAGATATCCAATGCGTCTTCCGCATCCGCCACTTGCTCGCGCCACGCGGCGTCATCGGCTGCCTTCTTTTCTTCAGGGTTGGGTAGGCCGATGAGGACGGCAAGCTCGTCTAGCAAGGCCGCATCCGAATCCGTCCATGCTCGCCCCTCTGCACGGTAGAGCGCTTCTTGGGTTTCCTCGTCATATCCGTGCGCGGCAGAAGCGATGCGCTCGCGCGAGGAGACTAGAGCAGCAAGTACATCGGTGGGGTGTAGTTCGGGCCAAAACTCATCGATCAAGGCAGTAACGGCCGCGTCCTCAGCAAGGTCATCGTGGAATTGATCGATATCGGCGCGCGACAGGAGATTCTTTCCGCCAAGCGGATCGGCACCGACCTTTTCTGCCATTTGCTGGGCAAGGTCCTCTACGAGGTGCTCGATGAAGGCACCACGCGCCTCATTGTGCGGCTTGCGCGAGCGCCGTGCACGTGTGCGGGCGCTTTTCACCATGTGTGGTGTGACGCTTAAGGTAAGGCCGTCGACGGTCAGCTCGCGAGGGGCGTCGGGAAGCAACTGGTAGTCCTTGACCGCAGTGGAGAGGATTTCCACCATGGCGTCGCTGCCCTTGATTTCCCGAGCCACGAGGTCTTCTTCGTGGTCCGGCTCAATTCCAGGAAAGAGCCCGCCGATGGTGGAGAGCACCACGCCGGTCTCGCCCAGTTCTGGGAGCACGCGCGAAATATAGTCCAAGAAGCTGCTATTGGGGCCGACGATAAGTACGCCGGTGGCAGAAAGTAGCTCGCGGTGGGTATAGAGCAGATAGGCAACGCGGTGCAGCGCAACTGCGGTCTTACCGGTGCCGGGGCCGCCTTCTACTACCATCACCCCGCGGGTGTTATCGCGGATAATCTCGTCCTGCTCCCGCTGAATGGTCTCCACAATGGAAGCCATGTGGCCCGTGCGGGCTCGCTGCATGGCGTGATAGAGAGCGGATTCGCTCGCTACGCCGGCCTCTTCTTCACGCACGCCGGGGCCAGCAAGGACTTCATCATGAATGCCAGTGACGGTGCGCCCCTTGGTGCGGATTTGGCGGCGGGTGTGCACGCCTTCTGGCTGGGCGGTAGTAGCGAGATAGAAGGGCCGTGCCATGGGGGCACGCCAGTCAAGCAGTAGCGTGCGATAGTCCTCTTCACGCGCATCGAGCCCCATGCGGCCGATGTAGCGGCGGTCTAGGCCTTCCGGGGTGGGATTGTCACCTGGGGCATCGATGTCGATGCGGCCAAAGACCAAACCCATCTGTGCCACATTGAGACGATCCAGCTTGGCTTGGAGCCCGTGGTATTCCGTTTCGCGGCGTACCAAGGCATCCGCGTCCGGGGTGGAGGGATCTACGTCCGCCTGCACCTCATTGAGCCGTTCATTTGCAGCAGCCACCTCATCGTCAAGCCGGGAGAAAAGGCCGTCCACATAATCTTGCTCCGTAGCGATGGCTTCGCGCTCCGAGGAACCTGCGGCCGCCGCGTGCTTTTGGGATGCTGAGTTCACGTGACTCCTTGGTGATTGGACGTTGATGGGGTGGAAGGTGCCGGGCACGCTGTCCGGCGAGGGGGAGAGATGAGTTTAGACCCTGCTGTGACAAAGAACAACGGCCCAGCATAAGGCTGGGCCGTTGAGTCATCGCCGAGATACTCGGCCGAGGAAGATGTGGCTACTTAGAGCGCTTTTCCAGCTTCTTGATAGCTGCCTCAATCTTCTTATTTGCCTCCTGCTGCAGCTTGTCAGCGTGCTTGGAGGCCTTCTTGTTTGCGCGCTTCGACTTGGCGCCATCCAGCTTGGCGACGGCCTTATCGGCACGTGCCTGAGCCTTGGTAGCTGCCTTCACAGCACGGGTACGGGCGATGTCGCGATTAGCCTGTGCGGTCTCGAGCCAGTCACCCTTATTGTCTTCAACGTACGTCTTGGCGTTGTCGACCGAGTCCTCGATGAAGGACTTGGCGTTGCCCAGCAAGCCGCGGCCAGACTCCTGCCAATCGTCCTTGTTGTCCTCTACGTAGGTCTTGGCATCGTCAACATAGGACTTTGCAGTATCCAGCAGACCTCGGCCGGTGGACTGCCAGTCATCCTTGTTGTCGTCTACATAAGCCTGTGCCTTGGCAGAGGTCTCGTTGATCCAGTCACCGGCCTTGGAAGACAGCTCGTTAGCACGGGCAGAGAGTTCTTCGCGCTTCTGCTCGGACTCAGACTTAGTAGGCAGCGCCTGCTGAATCTTCTTATTCGTACGCTTGCCGGCCTTCTGCGCGCGCCAACGCAGGGCAGGCTTACCCTCGGTGTCCTGGGTAGCGATAAACAAGGCGCCGAGCAAAGCGGTGTTGGTAACGAATCCGTTGCGGCGAGATTCCTTGTCTTCCTTGTTGTCTGCTGCCCAGAAGCTATTCTTGCCAATCAGGTTAGGCAGGGTAGCGGCGGCCAGAACCGCAGCGGAAGTGCGCGGTGCCTTGCCCAGAGCCAAGGTGGAGCCGGCGCCTACCTTAGCGCCGCCAATGGCGCGGGTAACTAGTTCTGGGTCATTGGGGATGTAGCCCTGGTACTCAGAAGGAACGGCCTTGCGCACGGTCTTGAGGAAACCCTCGGTTTCCTTGACATGCTCGGACGCGTTGCGCAGGTTGTCTACGCCTTCCCATACAAATACGGATGCCAGCATGGGGCGGGCAAGCTTGCGAATCATAGTCCTTAAAGCTCCTTAGCTCGTTGTTCTAGACCTATCGTGTGCTAGACCATTGTACGCGGAAATTCGCCGTTGGATCACCAGCGGCGTTCCCACCAGTCACCAAGCTTGGGGCGCTCCTCGCCCAAGGTCGTGGACTTGCCGTGTCCCGGGCGCACGATCGTATTGTCGGGGAACTCATCAAAGATGCGCGCGGTGACGTCCTTATATAGGCGTACGAAGTCGCCCTCAGAGGTGGTCTTGCCCAAACCGCCGGGGAAGAGGGAATCGCCTACGAAGAGGTTGGTGACGCCATCGATGCTTGCAACAAGTGCCGCCCCGCCTGGGGTGTGGCCGCGCAAGATAATGATGGGCAGCTGAAGGCCCGCGAACTCGATGGAATCGCCCTCGCGCAGCTCTACGTCTACCTCAGCTGGGATGGCGGGGGAATCGAGGAAAGAGGCGTAGTGAGTAGCGCCCGTTTCGGACAAAATCTCCTCGAGTGCGCGCACGTGGTCCCAGTGGCGGTGGGTAGTAAGCACCGCGGTGATTTTCACTCCGGCCTTGCGGGCCATGTCGAGGATTGCGGGGGCGTCATCGGCGGCGTCGACAAGCAAGCCCTCTTCGCCCGCCTGTAGGAGGTAGCAGTTATTGTCCATCTCGGAGACGGAAATTTGATGTAGCTGAAGCTCGTTAGTCATGTGTCCTAGCCTACGGGTACATTCGAGGGAAGATTGCAATCCCTAGTACTGGAGGTCTGAGCACAGTGGCTGATCGTTTGGTGGTGCGTGGTGCCCGCGAGCACAACCTCAAGGGCGTGGATATCGATATCCCCCGCGATAAAATGGTTGTTTTTACCGGCCTATCCGGCTCCGGTAAATCTTCGCTGGCCTTTGACACCATCTTCGCTGAAGGCCAGCGCCGCTACGTGGAATCCTTGAGTTCTTATGCCCGCATGTTCTTAGGGCAGATGGACAAGCCCAACGTGGAATTTATTGATGGCCTGTCACCCGCAGTGTCCATTGATCAAAAATCCACCAACCATAATCCACGCTCTACGGTGGGCACGATCACGGAGATCTACGACTACCTGCGCTTGCTCTTTTCCCGTGCTGGTACGCCGCACTGCCCTAAGTGCGATGCGGTAATTGAGCGCCAAACACCACAGCAGATCGTGGATGCGGTGCTTGAACTAGAAGAAAAGCTAAAGTTCCAGGTACTTGCACCGGTAGTGCGCAAGCGCAAGGGCGAGTTTGTGGATCTTTTTCAGGATCTTTCGGCGCAGGGTTATTCCCGCGTGCGAGTGGATGGAGAAACCCATCAGCTCAGCGATCCTCCCAAGCTCAAGAAGCAGATCAAGCACAATATTGAGGTAGTGGTTGACCGCTTGCAGGTAAAGGCCTCGCAGAAGCAACGCTTAACGGATTCGGTGGAAACGGCCCTGCGCTTGGCCGATGGTCTGGTCACCATCGAGTTCGTGGATAGGGAAGAGCTCACCCACACGTACTCGGAGAAGGCCGCCTGCCCGAATGGCCACACGTTGACCATTGAGGAGTATGAGCCCCGTGCTTTTTCCTTCAATGCCCCGTTTGGTTCTTGCCCGGTGTGTGATGGTTTGGGTACCAAGCTGGAAGTCGATGTTGACCTGCTTATTCCGGATCCGGATGCCCCGGCGGTTGATGCGATTCAGCCGTGGCACTCCTCTCCCAACTCCCGCTACTTTGTCAAGCTAGTGGAGGGTCTGGGCAAGGCAATGGGCTTTGACCCTAAGACGCCAGTGAGCGAATTGACCAAGGAGCAGCGCCACGCGCTCATCTATGGCACGGACGAGGAGGTGCAGGTTCGGTACAAGAACCGCTATGGGCGCCAACGCAATTGGACCGCGCCGTTTGAGGGTGCCACCGGTTTCATTCACCGCAAGCTGGAAACGACCGATTCTCAGTCCCAAAAGGACCGCCTGCTGCAGTACACCCGCCGCGTGCCGTGTAGCACCTGTAAGGGCACGCGCCTGAAGCCGGAGATTTTAGCCGTCCGCTTGGCTTCTACTACTCACGGTGAGCAGTCCATTGCGGGGCTGTGTGCGCTTTCGATTGAAGATGCCTCTGAATTCCTGGACTCTTTGGTGCTGGGGCACCGCGAGGAAATCATTGCCGGTGCGGTACTCAAGGAAACCCAGGCTCGGTTGCGCTTCCTTCTGGACGTCGGTCTGAATTACCTGACCTTGGATCGCGGCGCGTCCACGCTTTCGGGCGGCGAGGCGCAGCGCATTCGCCTGGCCACGCAGATTGGTTCCGGCTTGGCCGGCGTTCTGTACGTGCTCGATGAGCCTTCCATTGGTTTGCACCAACGCGATAACCAGCGCCTTATTAAGACCCTGCAGCGTTTGCGCGATATTGGCAATACCCTCATTGTGGTCGAGCATGATGAAGACACCATTCGGGAGTCCGATTGGCTCGTCGATGTGGGCCCGCGTGCCGGTGAATATGGTGGCGAGGTGGTCTACCAGGGCGAACCGGCGGGAATTGAAAAGGTAGAGGAGTCCCTGACTGGCCAGTATCTTTCTGGCAAGAAGGTGCTCGCCGTACCGGATCACCGCCGCGAGATCGACAAGGATCGCACCCTGAAGGTCGTGGGGGCACGCGAGAATAACCTCAAGGGCATAAACGTCGAAATCCCGCTGGGAGTGCTGGCGTGCATTACCGGTGTTTCCGGCTCGGGTAAATCCACCGTGGTCAATGAGATTTTGGCCAAGACTTTGGCCAATAAGCTCAATCGTGCCCGGCAGGTCCCCGGCCGGGCCAAGCGCGTCGAGGGCGTGGAGCACCTGGATAAGCTAGTCCAGGTAGACCAGAGCCCGATTGGCCGTACCCCGCGTTCCAACCCGGCTACCTATACGGGCGTCTTTGACAAGATCCGTAACCTTTTTGCCGAAACCCAGGAGGCCAAGGTTCGCGGCTACAAGGCCGGCCGCTTCTCCTTCAACGTCAAGGGTGGGCGCTGCGAGGCATGCCAAGGCGATGGCACCATCAAGATCGAGATGAACTTCCTGCCGGACGTGTATGTTCCGTGTGAGGTGTGTGAGGGCGCTCGCTATAACCGCGAGACCTTGGAGGTACACTACAAGGGCAAGAACATCGCCGAGGTTCTTGATATGCCAATTTCTGAGGCAGCGGACTTCTTCGAGCCCATCAACTCGATTCACCGCTACCTTGCCACGCTTGTCGACGTTGGCTTGGGCTACGTTCGCCTCGGCCAAGCCGCTACCACGCTGTCGGGCGGTGAGGCGCAACGCGTTAAGCTCGCTTCGGAACTGCAAAAGCGCACCAACGGTAGGACCATCTACATCTTGGACGAGCCGACCACTGGTCTGCACTTTGAGGACATCCGCAAGCTGATGTTGGTTATCCAAGGCCTCGTTGACAAGGGTAATTCGGTGCTCATCATTGAGCACAACCTCGATGTCATCAAGGCTGCGGACTGGATAGTGGATATGGGGCCGGAAGGCGGCGCCGGCGGCGGCACCGTAGTCGCGCAGGGCACCCCGGAAGATGTTGCGCAGGTGGAAGGCTCCTATACCGGAAGGTACCTAAAGGACATGTTGAAGTAGGGACACTGTGAATAGTTACCGCCTCGGCGTTAGCCTGCTGGCAGCGCTCACTCTGCTTACTGTGAGCGCCTGCTCCGGCGATCCTGAAACTGAAAACGTCCCAGCGCCGTCGACTAGCTCTCCGGCACCTGACCCGGACTCAGTGCGCACTCAGCTTGACCGTGCAGTAGACAAGACCGCAAGGAAGTACCACGCCAAGGTTGGGGGCGCTATTTTGGCCGGCGATGACACCATTGCTGTGGGCGATAAGGGCAAGGGCCCTGTCTGGTCCACCATTAAGGTGCCAATCGCCATCGCGGCGCTCAAAGACGGCGCGGATAAAAGCCTGGTTGACTTGGCAATCAAGGAATCCGATAACGATGCCGCCTACTCCTTGTGGTCCCAGGTGCAATGGCGCGAAGGCTCCGCCGATAAGGCAGTCGAGGAATTGCTCGAAGACTATGGATCGCACGCGGATATCCATGACACCGCCTTCGGCTACTCCACGTGGTCATTGAAAGACCAAGCAGTCTTCGGTGCTGAATTGCCCTGCATTGAGGAGGCGGACTACGTCCACAAGGTGCTCAAAGACATTGTGTCCTGGCAGAAGATTGGCCTGTCGAAAGAAAACCGAACCCGCGCCAAGAGCGGCTGGGGCTTGGACGAGGACGACAATGAGTACACCTACCGCCAATTTGGCGTTCATGAGGTTGCTGGCAAGCGCGTCGGCGTCGCGTTATCTGTGGTTACCGATGGCGAGGACTATGCCAAAGCCGAGCCAGCGGTAAAGTATCTCGCCCATGAGTTAGTGGACATCGTTGATAAAGGGGTAGAGAAGGGCAACATTGAACCAGCTGCTCAATGCAAGGACAGCTAAGCGAGTTGCGATTTGGTGGAAAGGGTAGAAGCTGCTATCCTCAAAGCCACTACCGCCCATGACGCCTTGTCGAGGTTCGTGGGTCACAAGCGGAGCTTCTCCCACCCGATGCCGCGAACACCGTTCGTAGGATAAAGGTAAAGGTAACCAAGCACTCGTGCTTGGCACTGTGAGAACTCCCGGCTGTCTTTGGCAGACCGGGTTTGATTCGTTTGTGGTCCCGGTAGGTGAACTACTTACTCATACACCCCCTAATCGAGGAGAACCACAATCAGCGCTGAAGCTCGCATCAATGAGCGTATCCGAGTACCCGAGGTCCGTTTGGTGGGCCCCGGTGGTGAACAGGTGGGCATCGTCCGTACCGATGATGCTCGCAAGCTTGCATACGAGGCTGACCTTGACTTGGTTGAGGTAGCCCCGAAGGCAAAGCCCCCAGTGGCCAAGATCATGGACTACGGCAAGTTCAAGTACGAGCAGGCTCAGAAGGCTCGCGAAGCCCGTAAGAACCAGCAGCAGACCGTGGTTAAGGAACAGAAGTTCCGCCCGAAGATCGATGATCACGATTATGAGACCAAGAAGGGTAACGTAGTTCGCTTCCTCGAGAAGGGATCCAAGGTCAAGGTGACCATCATGTTCCGTGGTCGTGAGCAATCGCGTCCGGAGCTGGGTTTCCGCCTCTTGGAGCGTTTGGCCGATGACGTCGCTGAAGTTGGCGTTGTTGAGTCCCGCCCCAAGCAGGATGGTCGCAATATGACCATGGTCTTGGGTCCGGTTCGCAAGGGCAAGAAGTAGACCAGATTCCACGTAGGATTTAAGGACTTAATACTCATGAAGCAGAAGACCCACAAGGGCACCGCAAAGCGTATCAAGGTGACCGGTTCCGGCAAGCTGCGCCGTGAGCAGGCTGGCCGCCGCCACCTGCTGGAGGGCAAGCCGTCCAAGCGTACCCGTCGTCTGAAGGGCACCGAGGCAGTCGCACAGCCTGACACCAAGCGCGTCAAGCGCCTGCTCGGCCGCGCATAATAGCGCCGAATCAACCCACATCCGCCATCACAATTCGAATTAAGGAAGTATCACTGTGGCACGAGTAAAGCGCTCAGTTAACGCAAAGAAGAAGCGTCGCGCGATTTTGAAGTCCGCTAAGGGCTACCGCGGCCAGCGTTCCCGCCTGTACCGTAAGGCGAAGGAGCAGTGGCTGCACTCCATGACTTATGCTTACCGCGATCGTCGCGCCCGTAAGTCTGAGTTCCGTAAGCTGTGGATCCAGCGCATCAACGCTGCTGCCCGCATGAACGACATCACCTACAACCGCCTCATCCACGGCCTGCGCCTGGCTGAGATCGAGGTTGACCGCAAGATCCTGGCTGAGCTTGCTGTCAATGACTTCGAGGCATTCTCCGCACTGTGCGAGGCTGCTAAGGCCGCTCTGCCTGAGGACGTCAACGCTCCTAAGGCTGCCTAGTCACTAGGAATATAACGCCCGTTTCTCCGGCTTATGTGCCGGGCGAAGCGGGCTTTGTTCGTTTTACACTCTATCTGTCTAGTGAGCTCGGTCTCGCATGCTACATTGAGTCCAGACCACGAGTGACCCCGAGACCAAGGAGCAGATTCCCTGTGACAAACCCAAATGGTAGCTACCAACCAGAAAATGGCGAGTATTCTGGCCAGTCCTATGACAACAACCAGGGGCAGCAGTACAACCCCTATAACCAGCAGGCCGGTTACCAGCCGCAGTACAACCAGGGCTATGCACCACAACCGAATATGGGTTCCTATCCGGTGCAGCAGCAGTATGTGGCGCAGGGACAGCAAAAGTCTTGGATTGCGACTTTGCTTCTGTGCTTCTGTGCTTCTTCTTGGGCTCCTTCGGCGCGCATAACTTCTATACCGGCCGCACGACCTTCGGCGTAGCGCAGCTGGTGCTTAATATCCTGGGCTGGGCTACTTTCTGGTTCTTGCTCGGATTCGCGTTTTGGGCCATCCTCGGAATCTGGGTCTTCATTGAGTTCATCATGATCATTGCCGGCGCCGGAGATTACGATAAGGACGCCCGCGGCGTGCCACTAGCTAAGTAGCACTCAACATTGTGATCCTGTTGCCACACGGGCAACAGGATTTTTTGTTTTGCATACGCAGCTGGGTCTGAGTCTGGGGCTAGGCAACTAGTAGGTAGGGTAGGAGCCATGAATTTGGATTTTGACTCTGCCTTTACTGAACGCACCCCGCGCATTGTTAACGCAGCCAAGCTGCACCGTGCGGCTAACCGGAAAAAGGCGAAGCAATTCCTGATTGAGGGAGAAAACGCCGTAGATGCCGCGGTGTCTACTGGCGCTGCTGTCGATGTTTTCGTCACTGAAAAGGCCGCAGAACGCTTCGGTGACATTATTACCGCCTGTGGATACATGGGGGTGTACGTACATCCCATCACCGATAAGGCGGCTAAGCATTTATCTGATACCGCCACTACCACGGGGCTTTTCGCGCTGTGCAAGCCGGTCCTGTGGTCCGCGGGCAAAATCCTTAACGGCAAGCCAAGTTTGGTTTCTGTTCCCGTGCTTACTTCGGAGCCGGGCAATGCAGGCACGTTGATTAGAACTTCCGACGCCATGGGCGCAGATGGAGTAATTTTTGCGGGCGAGACTGTCGATCCCCTCAGCTGCAAGGTAGCGCGCGCCTCAGCCGGCTCGCTATTTCATGTCCCTGTAGCGCGAGACCCCAATATTAAGGACGTCTTGGGGCAGCTGCGTAAATCGGGCATGCAGATTGTGGCGACGGCTGCCGATGGCGAGGTAGACCTAGCCGAGGCAGATTTGTCTCAGCCAACGGCGTGGCTCTTTGGCAACGAGGCGCATGGGCTCGGCGAATTGCTGGAAGAGGCTGACATGCGGGTGCGTATTCCGCTGCGCGGCCGCGCGGAGTCACTCAACCTGGCAACAGCCGCCAGCATTTGTCTTTATGAGTCCGCAAAGGCCCAAGAGCGAAGCTAAGTAGAACCCCGAATGAAAAGGGGGTCCCTGGGGCGGTCGGGCTAGCCGGGACAGAGTAAGATTGCACGCGTTAGTTTTCGCGCGAGAAGAAGGTACGAAGTACGTGTCCGATACACCGCAGATCGAATTGACCGAAGAGGCTCTTGGGGCCGCGGCCGATAAGGCTATCGCAGCCTTCGACGCAGCCGAAACGCTCGATGAGCTGGCTGCAGCCCGCCGCGAGCACCTAGGAGATGGCGGCTATATTCCGCAGGCTCGCCAGTCATTGGGGCAGCTGCCCAAGGATCAGCGCAAGAGTGCTGGCAAGGCTGTCAACATGGCCCGCGGCAAGATGGAAAAGCGCTTTGCCCAGGTTAAGGATGTCTTGGAGCAAAAGGCTCGCGAGGAGCAGTTGCGAGCAGAGACCGTTGACGTCACCATTCCCACCACTCGCACCCAGACTGGTGCTCTTCACCCAATTACCGCATTGTCTGAGCGCATTGCGGATATTTTCGTCGGCATGGGCTGGGAAATCGCGGATGGCCCCGAGGTCGAGGCAGAGTACTTTAACTTCGACGCTTTGAACTTTAAGCCGGACCACCCAGCACGTACCCTGCAGGATACGTTCCACGTCTCCGGCGAGGGCTCTAAGCAGGTGCTACGCACGCACACCTCCCCAGTACAGGTGCGCACGATGCTGGAGCGCGATGTGCCGCTGTATATCGCTTGCCCCGGCCGCGTATTCCGCACCGATGAGCTGGATGCCACCCACACCCCGGTTTTCCACCAGGTAGAAGGTTTGGCCGTGGATAAGGGCCTGACCATGGCTCACCTGCGCGGCACCCTGGAGCACTTGGCCAAGGTCCTGTTCGGTCCGGAGACCACGACGCGCATGCGCGTGAATTACTTCCCGTTCACCGAGCCCTCTGCCGAGGTTGATGTGTGGTTCCCCAATAAGAAGGGCGGCGCCGGTTGGATCGAGTGGGGCGGCTGCGGCATGGTGAACCCCAATGTGCTGCGCGCCGTAGGCGTTGACCCAGAGGAATACACGGGCTTTGCCTTCGGCATGGGCCTCGAGCGCACGCTGCAGTTCCGCAATGGCTTGACCGATATGCGCGACATGGTCGAAGGCGATGTCCGCTTCACCGTGCCGTTTGGCGTACAGGCCTAAAACCCAGAAAGGATAGACACACTAATGCTTATTTCCCAAGACTGGGTCACCCGCATCCTGGGCGCTAAGAACCCTGGTTGGAACGTTTCCGCTGCCGATATGGACTCCGGATTCGTGCGCGTCGGTTTTGAAACCGAGGGCTACGCTGCCGTTCCGGAGAGCACCGGTCCGCTGGTCATCGGCCAGGTGGTAGAGATCGAGGAACTTACGCAGTTCAAAAAGCCCATCCGCTACTGCCAGGTAAATGCAGGCCAGGCTAATGGCACGGGCGAGCTGCAGGGCATCATTTGCGGTGCTCGTAATTTCCGTTTGAATGACTATGTCGTTGTGGCGCTTCCGGGCTCGGAGCTTCCTGGCGGCTTCAAGATTGCGGCGCGCGAGACTTACGACCACATCTCTAATGGCATGCTGTGCTCCGGCGCTGAGCTCGGTTTGGGCGCACAGGCTAACGGAATCATCGTCTTGGGCGATGACGTCGCCGATAAGGTAGGCGAGGATGCTCGCCCGGTTATTGGGCTGCATGATACCGACTTTGACGTCAACATCACCCCGGATCGCGGCTACGCCCTGTCCGCGCGTGGTTTGAGCCGTGAGATTGCCTCCGCTTTCGATCTAGAATTTGCCGATATTGCCGAAGACCCGTCCGTTGCTGGCATTGATACCTCTTCTGTTCCAGCGGCGCAGGGCTCGCTTATCGACGTCACTCTCAACCCCGAGACCAAGGCGCAGCGTTTCGGCCTCCGCAAGGTCAGCGGCATCGACCCGCAGGCACGCACCCCGTTCTGGCTAGAGCGCGAGCTCATGCTCTGCGGCCAGCGCAGCGTAAACCTGCCCACGGACATTACTAACTACGTGATGCTGCTTTTGGGCGCCCCAATGCATGCCTTTGACGCCAACGTTATCCAAGGAAATCTCGTTGTCCGCAATGCCGACGAAGGCGAGAAGTTTGAGACCTTGGATCACGTAAAGCGGGAGCTTTCTGCAGAAGATGTGGTTATCTGCGATGACAACGGCATTCAGTCGCTGGCCGGTGTCATGGGCGGTACTACCTCAGAAATCTCGGCGGAGACCACTGATGTTGTCTTCGAATCCGCTATCTGGGATCCGATTACCGTGGCGCGCACCTCCCGCCGCCATAAGTTGTCGTCCGAGTCCTCCCGCCGCTTCGAGCGTGGCGTGGATCCAGCGGTCGTCGAGGTCGCTCTGGACACCGCCTGTGCGCTCTTGCAGCAGCTGGCGGGCGGCACCATTGAGGAAGGCCGGACGCTTATTGGGGACGTCGCCAAGCGCGAGCCCATTGCCCTGCGCACCGCAAAGGCTAGCGAGTATGCCGGCGTTGACTACTCCCGTGAGACTGCTATTTCCCGCCTCGAGGAAGTCGGCTGCACTGTTGCCGATGAGGGTGACATGCTGCAGGTAACGCCCGCTACGTGGCGCACCGATATCTCCATGGATGTTGACCTCATTGAGGAGGTCCTACGTCTTGAGGGCTTGGAAGACATTCCCACCGTCCTGCCTACTCCGGCCGGCGGTCGCGGTCTGACCCCAGCGCAGAAGCGTCGCCGCGCTATTGGCCACGGCTTGGCCTATGCCGGTTATGCAGAGGTATTGCCGGCCCCGTTCGTGGCGAACGACACCTTTGATGTGTGGGGCTTGGACAAGGATGATGCTCGCCGCCGCACCGTAGAGGTCCAGAACCCGCTTGAGGCCGACAAGCCCATATTGTCCACGACGCTGCTTCCGAACATGCTGGAGGCCATCGGCCGCAATGTTGCGCGTGGCCGCAGCGACCTCGCCCTATATGGGCTGCAGCAGGTGGCATTCAAGCGCGCCGAGGCCTCGCCTATGCCTTCCGTGGAGCAGCGACCTTCTGAGCAGGTTGTTTCCGAACTTCTGGATACCCTTCCTGAGCAGCCGCTGCACGTTGCAACGGTGGCCACCGGCAATATTGAGCATGAGGGCCCGTGGGGCGAGGGTCGCGCATATAGCTACGCCGACGCCATCGAATCCGCCCGCCAGGTCGCTCGCGCCGCCGGTGTGGATATCGAGCTGGAGGCCGCGCACGTTCTTCCCTGGCACCCAGGCCGGTGTGCTGCCGTGAAGGTGGCTGGCACCGATGTGGTCTTGGGCCATGCCGGTGAGCTTCACCCGCAGGTTCTGGAAGCGCTGAACTTGCCGGCGCGTACTTGCGCTATGGAGCTGGACGTTACCGCTATGCCATTGGAAGAGAAGTTCCCTGCGCCGGTACTGTCCTCCTTCCCAGCGTTGCACCAGGACATTGCGCTCGTGGTGGATGAAGACGTCCCAGCAGAGCGCGTGCGCGCCACCGTGGAAGAGGGGGCGGGCGAACTCATCGAGTCCGTCGAGCTCTTCGACATTTTCCGTGGCGAGCAATTGGGGGAGGGCAAGAAGTCCTTGGCCTTCCAGCTGCTGTTCCGCGCAGCGGATCGCACGTTGACCGATGAGGAGGTCAACGAGCACCGCACGGCCGCAGCGGAGCTGGCTAAGCAGCGCTTGGGCGCAGAGATGCGCGCATAGCTAGGCCCTAGGAAGGGGCGGTGAGATTTACCTCACCGCCCCTTTTTTCATGCATTTTTTCATTTCTGGTGCTGCATTAACCAGGGAATATCCCCAATTTACATGAATAGCATACGGTCGAGTGTATTTATTGCTATAGTCGCCCCTATGACGATTTCAGTAGCAATAGCAGGCGCCACCGGATACGTGGATGCGGAAGTTCTTGCGGAAGTTACTCATAAGGGTGACTATCTGCGGCAAGAGGTTGAAAAATTGCCGCTTGTAGAACGCGTACGCGGCCGCGGCCTGATGCTCGGCATTGTTTTAGCGGAACCAGTGGCTAAGCAGGCCGTGCGCGACGGACTTGCACAAGGGCTCATCCTCAACGCGCCCAGTGAGAATGTACTCCGCCTCACCCCACCCTTGGTTATTTCCCACAACGAACTAGACACAGCACTGACAACACTTCGGACGATAATGGAGGAGCTGGCATGAGCCTGCGACACTTTCTGGCTGACGACGATCTCAGCCCACAAGAACAAGCAACCATTTTGGACCTAGCTGAAAAGCTCAAGAAGGATCCCTTTGCGGAGCGCCCACTAGAGGGGCCAAAGACCGTGGCGGTGCTCTTTGATAAAACGTCTACGCGTACCCGCTTTTCCTTTGAAACCGCAGTAGCGAATATGGGCGGCAAGGGCATTACCGTCGATACTTCTACGACTCAGATGGGCAAAGGGGAGTCCTACCAAGACACGGCCGCGGTGCTTTCGCGGTACGTGGAGGCAATCGTGTGGCGCACCTTTGACCATGACAACCTTCTCCAGATGGTGGAGACTACTACCGTTCCTCTGGTCAATGCGCTTTCCGACGACCTGCATCCCTGCCAGATTCTGGCTGACCTGTTGACCTGTCGTGAGAATTTGGGTGACCTCAAAGGCAGAAAGGCCGTCTACTTGGGCGATGGCGATAATAATATGGCTAACTCCTACATGATTGGTTTTGCCACGGCCGGCATGGACGTCTCCATTATCGCGCCCGAGGGATTCCAGCCGCGCCAGGAATTCGTCGACCGCGCGCGCAAGCGGGGCAACATCACCATTACTGATGACGTGGATGAAGTTGCAGGCGCAGACGTAGTCATTACAGATACGTGGATCTCTATGGGGCAGGAAAATGATGGCCGCGATAGGCGTACGCCATTCCTGCCATATCAGGTTGATTCGACCATAATGAGCAAAGCGCATAAGGATGCAATATTCTTACATTGTTTGCCGGCGTACCGTGGAAATGAGGTCACGGCTGAGGTAATTGATGGGCCACAGTCGCTCGTCTTTGATGAAGCGGAGAACCGCCTGCATGCGCAGAAAGCGCTTCTTGTCTGGTTGCTCGAAATAAATAAGGAGATCAACTAAGTAATGAACACCCCGACCACCCGCAATGCTCGGCAGGCCAAGATCCTAGAGATTTTGGATCGCAATCGCGTCACCAGCCAGGTGCAACTATCCGAGCTTCTTCTCGCAGACGGCATCGACATCACGCAAGCCACTTTGTCCCGTGACTTGGATGAGCTGGGGGCGAAGAAGGTAAAGCGTGATGGTGGCCGTTCCTACTACGTGGTCGGCGGTGAACTGGAGCAATTTGAAGACCAGGTGGGCGGCCCCCGTGAAAAGCTGCGCCGCATGCTCGATGAGCTGGTGGTATCCCATGATTCTTCCGGCAATATAGCTATGCTGCGCACCCCAGCCGGTGCGGCCCAGTACCTTGCCAGCTTTATTGACAGGGTGGGGCTGCACGATGTCATTGGTTGCATCGCCGGAGATGACACCATCTTCGTCTTGGCGCGCGAGGGCGTCACGGGCGCAGATCTGGCAGTGACGCTTACCACGCGGAATATTTAGACGGCGGTGGTGGCAATCCTGACCACCATCGTATATTATGTGCTTAGATGAATTGTTTCCAATAGAACAAGGAGATTAACCATGTCCGCACGCGTAGTCTTGGCTTACTCTGGTGGCCTTGATACTTCCGTTGCCATCCCATACCTGGCAAAAATGACCGGTGGTGACGTTGTCGCCGTTTCCCTGGATCTGGGTCAGGGTGGCGAAGATATGGAATCGGTTCGCCAGCGTGCACTTGACTGCGGTGCCGTAGAGTCCATCGTTATCGATGCCAAGGATGAGTTTGCAGAGGAATACTGCGTTCCCACCATCAAGGCAAACGGCATGTACATGAAGCAGTACCCGCTGGTATCGGCTATTTCCCGCCCCCTCATTACCAAGCACTTGGTAAAGGCCGCGCAGGAGTTCGGCGGCACCCACGTCTCCCACGGCTGCACCGGCAAGGGTAATGACCAGGTACGCTTCGAGGTTTCCTTCCGCGCCCAGGATCCTTCCCTCGAAATCATCGCCCCTGCACGCGATTATGCGTGGACCCGCGATAAGGCCATCGCCTTCGCGGAAGAGATCAACCTGCCGATCGAGCAGTCTGCTTCCTCGCCATTTTCCATCGATCAGAACCTGTGGGGCCGCGCGGTAGAGACCGGATTCCTCGAGGATCTGTGGAACCCGCCAACGAAGGACCTCTACGCCTATACCGAGGACCCAGGCCTGGGTAATGCTCCGGATGAAATCATCATCTCCTTTGAGAAGGGCATCCCGGTGGCAGTTGATGGCCAGAAGATGTCCCCGCTGCAGATTATTGAAGAGGTCAATCGCCGCGCTGGTGCGCAGGGCATTGGCCGTCTGGATATGGTGGAGGACCGCTTGGTGGGCATTAAGTCCCGTGAGGTCTATGAGGCTCCAGGCGCCATGGTCCTCATCCAGGCCCACGAGGCGCTGGAGGATGTCACCGTGGAGCGCGAGTTGGCCCGCTACAAGCGCTTGACCGATGCCCGCTGGTCCGAGGAGGTCTATGACGGCCTCTGGCACTCGCCGCTGAAGCGTTCCCTGGATGCCTTCGTTGAGGAGTCCCAGGAAAACGTCACCGGCGATATCCGCCTGAGCATGCATGCCGGCACCGCCACGGTCACCGGACGCCGTTCCGGTCAGTCGCTGTATTCCTTCGACCTGGCTACTTATGACACTGGCGATACCTTCGACCAGACCGCGGCTAAGGGCTTTGTGCAGCTACACGGCCTGTCCACCCAGATCTCCAACCAGCGTGACCGCGACGGCGGTTTCCCCACCAGCGCGCAGAAGTAGGAGCACATGGAACCGCATAAGACTAATGAGGGTGCCCTATGGGGCGGCCGCTTCTCCGGCGGACCGTCTGAGGCGATGTTTGCCCTCTCTGTATCCACTCACTTTGACTGGGTGCTGGCACCATATGACGTATTAGCCTCCAAGGCGCATGCCAAGGTGCTGCACAAAGCGGGCTTGCTTTCCGACGTCGACTTGGACACCATGCTCTCCGGCCTCACCGAGCTAGGGGAGAAGGTGGCCTCCGGTGAGTTCCGCCCAGCACCAACGGACGAGGACGTCCACGGTGCGATGGAGCGCGGGCTCATCGAGATTGTAGGCCCAGAGGTAGGCGGTCGCCTGCGCGCCGGCCGTTCCCGTAATGACCAGGTTGCAACCCTGTTTCGCATGTGGGTACGTGATGCCATTCGCGATACCGCGGCTCAGGTGAGTGACTTGGTGGATGCCTTGGCCGATCAGGCCGCTGCCCATCCGGACGCCATCATGCCGGGCAAAACCCATTCGCAGGCGGCACAGCCAGTTCTGTTGGCGCATGAACTTTTGGGGCATGCGCAGCCACTTCTGCGCGATATCGAGCGACTGCAGGACCTGGATAAGCGCTTGGCGGTATCGCCCTACGGCTCTGGCGCTCTAGCCGGCTCCTCCTTGCAACTGGATCCGGAAGCCATTGCGGAAGAGCTCGGCTTCGATGCCGCCGCAGAGAACTCCTTGGATGGCACTGCGGCTCGTGACTTCGCCTCCGAAACCGCATTCGTGCTGGCCCAGATTGCCGTCGACATGTCCCGACTTTCGGAAGAAATTATCTACTGGTGCACGCCGGAATACGGCTACGTCACCCTGGATGATGCATGGTCGACCGGCTCGTCCATCATGCCGCAGAAGAAGAATCCGGACGTGCCGGAGCTTACCCGCGGCAAGTCCGGCCGCCTTATCGGTAACCTCACTGGCCTCCTGTCTACGCTGAAGGCACAGCCGCTGGCCTATAACCGCGACCTGCAGGAAGATAAGGAGCCCATCGTGGATTCCGTGGCGCAACTTAACCTGCTGCTGCCGGCAATGACCGGGCTGGTGTCCACGCTGACTTTCCACGAGGACCGCATGCGTGAACTTGCCCCGCGCGGGTTCACGCTGGCTACCGACTTGGCCGAATGGATGGTTCGCCAAGGCGTTCCTTTCCGCGAGGCACACGAAGCGTCCGGCGCCTGCGTGCGCATCGCTGAAGAGCGGGGCGTCGACCTGGTGGAGCTCACCGAAGAGGAATTGGCGGGCGTCGACAAGCGGCTTAAGCCTAGCGTGCGTGAAGTGCTCACTATCGACGGGGCAGTGGCCTCTCGTGCCACCAAGGGCGGCACCGCTGGTGTCCGCGTGGCTGAGCAGCGCGAGACTGTCCGCCAGCGTGCCGCGGCTGCTCGCACGTGGGCACAGAAGCCGCTGCGCTAATTCTCGGCGCTCTTTAAAACCGCATGGTTGCTTGCCATGCGGTTCTTTTATATCTCGCTGCGGGGGTGGGAGATTGACCGCCATTCCCAACCTGTTAACTGCGTTGTTGAACATAATGGGGGTAGTGGTGACATGGGTAACAGTGTGGTGCGTTAGTATTCTTGCAGGGAATGTGACCTAACAGACTCATTCATCGTAATGAAAGGACGATCTCTCCCATGACAGTAAATTCTCCGCCCACCTCAGCTGGGCCACACGAGAATGAAAAGGCGGTCTACGCCTCGGAAGACCATGGCCTGCAAAAGGGAATGGGCAATCGCCAGTTGCAGATGATTGCCATCGGTTCCGCAATCGGTACCGGCCTTCTCCTGGGCACCGGCGGCCGCCTGCAGGACGCGGGCCCTTTCCTCGCCGTGCTGTACCTCGTTTGTGGCTTCTTCGGCTACATCATCCTGCGTTCACTTGGCGAGCTCATCGTCTATCGCCCCAGCTCCGGCTCCTTCGTGTCTTATGCGCGCGAGTTTTATGGCGAGAAGACAGCTTTCGTCACCGGCTGGCTGTACTGGGGAAACTGGGCTATGACCCTAGTGGCGGATGGCACGGCCGTAGCCATTTACATCAAGTGGTTTAGTCAATACACCGCGTGGCTCGATTCCGTCCCGCAGTGGCTACTTGCGCTCGTGGTGATCTGCGGCATTCTCGTGTTCAATATGCTCTCGGTGAAGATCTTCGGCGAGCTGGAGTACTGGTTCTCCTTGATTAAGATCGTCGCGCTGATCATCTTTATGTTGGTAGCCATCGGCGTCCTCATCTTTGGCCACCCGAGTGGCGACCCGACCGGCTTTAGTCTCATTTCTGACACCGGCGGCTGGTTACCTAATGGCTTGATGCCAGCCGTGATCGTCGTCCAGGGCGTCGTCTTCGCCTATGCCGGCATTGAGCTCGTTGGTACCACCTCCGGCGAGACCAAGAATGTAGAAAAGCACATTCCGCGTGCAGTCAACAACGTGCTGCTGCGCATCCTGATTTTCTACTTCGGCTCCGTGCTGCTGCTCACGCTCGTGCTGCCGTACACCACTTACGTTGCTGATGTGTCGCCATTTGTGACCTTCTTTGAGTCCCTCGGTGTAGGTGCGGCGGCCCCGATTTTCCAGCTTGTCGTTATTACCGCTGCGATTTCCTCGCTCAACGCCGGCCTGTATTCCACCGGCCGCATTATGTACAACATGTCCACCTCCGGCTCCGGCCCGAAGTTTGGCGCTCGTATGTCCAAGTCTGGCGTGCCCTACGGCGGCATCGTCATGGCGGCCATGGTGGGCTTGGTAGGCGTCTTCCTCAACTATGTGGTGCCGGAGATGGCGTTTGAAATCGTGCTCAACCTGGCAGCCTTGGGCACATTGGCGTCTTGGGCGGCAGTTGCGCTCTCGCACCTCAAGTTTGTGCGCCTGGCCAAGAGTGGAAGCTACACCCGGCCGGGATACCGCTCGCCGTTTGGCGAAGGCGGAGACTGGGCAGTGCTCATCTTCATTGGCCTGGTCATTATCTTGATGGCCTTTGATTATCCAATTGGCACTTTTGCACTTGCATCGACCCTGCTCCTCGTTCCGGTCTTTATGGCAATGTGGTACGCATGGCGCGACCGCATTCGCACTATCGCGGAAGAGAGGAAGGCGAAGCACCTGCCAACCTCCAGCTTCCCGGCCGCACCGCAAACAGACCTTCACCCAAAGAAATAGAAAGGAACCTTTATGAACCACGCAGTTAAGTTCGTAGATGTAGAAAATATGGCGCGCTGGATCCAGCGCGAAGGCGTAGAAAACATCATTACCGGAATGGTGGACTACCTCGAGGCCGACTACCGCGAATGGGAGCGCTTCGACAAGATTCCGCGCGTTGCCTCCCACACCCCGTTCGGCGTTATCGAGCTCATGCCTACCTCCAATGGCAAGGAGTACTCCTTCAAGTACGTCAACGGTCACCCATCCAACCCAGCTCGCGGTTTCCAGACCGTTACTGCCTTTGGCGTGCTTGCCGACGTCGACAATGGTTACCCCACCTTCGAAGCCGAGATGACGCTGCTTACCGCACTGCGTACCGCCGCGACCTCCGCCATGGTGGCAAAGCACTTGGCGCGCAAGGATTCCAAGCGCATGGCCATGGTTGGTGCGGGCTCCCAGTCCGAGTTCCAGGCGCTTGGCTTCCGCGGCGTTATGGGAATTGAGGACATTACCATCTATGACATCGACCCTGAGGCGGTAGAAAAGTTCAAGCGCAACTTGGAGCCACTGGGCTTTAATATCACTGCTTGTTCCAGCGTCGACGAGGCGGTATTGGGAGCAGACATCATCACCACCTGTACCGCAGACAAGGCTCAGAACCAGATTCTGGCTGAGCGCCACGTCGCCCCAGGCGTACACCTCAATGCCGTTGGCGGTGACTGCCCGGGCAAGACCGAGCTGGAGAGCTCCATCCTGGACAAGTCCAAGGTCTTCGTAGAGTTCCCAGAGCAGACCCGTATTGAAGGTGAAATCCAGCAGAAGCCGGAAGACTTCCCGGTTGTCGAGTTCTATCAGGTGCTCACTGGCCAGGCCACCGGCCGCGATGACGACGAGCAGATCACGCTTTTCGACGATGTCGGATTCGCTATTAACGACTTCTCCGCGCTGCGTTACCTGCGCGATTCCGTCAAGGGCACCGACTTGGAGTCTGAGATCGACATCATTGCCAACCCGGACGATCCTAAGGATCTGTTCTCCTTGGTTGCTAACGTTCCGTCCTTGCTTTAAAGCAAAGGTGGGGTAGAGGGATTTTACTTCTCCCTCTACCCGCTGGGATTAGATGTAAGAGTCTTGACCCAAAGTTGCTCGAGGTACTTGTCCGTCCGCAGGACAAGGGCCTGTTGATATATCCGGAAGATAAGCAAGTCCTTGTCAATGAGCGTTCCTAGCATTGGCTATCCCATTGAAGATGACGTTCCAGTAATTCTGGTAGGCCACGCGATGAAATGGCCCTCCTGAATCTGGATTCTATGTAAAGTCTGGATACTCTGTGCTAAACAGGTGACTCCCCAGCACCTTTTTATGAATCCAACGCGAAGTTCAAGGTGGACCTACCGGAAAACCCGAATCACCTTGTCATCGACATCATTGTCTAGCTAGTGCTTAGGTATTCCGTGGAACGCTGCGGGCTGGCTTGTTATGCCGCCTGCGACGTTTAGCATATTAATACCACGCTGTTTTGCATCCGCGGCGAAGGTCGAGATGAAGTTGGCCGATCGCTTGCCGGAAGCACAGTATACCCACGCTTTGCGCTGCCCTTCGGCCTGCAGGGAATCGAGCAGGCAGCGCGCCACCTCTGGATCGTCCTGCCACACGGAGGTTGGTAAATGGTAATGCTCTGTGCCGGCAGCAAAAAAGAAATCATCTATGGCAGCCTCCCCGGCCTCGCGCACGTCGATGGCCGCGGCACCGTCGCGCAGATCTTCGAACATCTCGGGGGCAGTGGCAGCGGCAGCGGCAGCATCGGCATCCGGCACGGCACAAGCTGCGCTACCGTAGTCTTGCTGCAGCTGTATGGTTAGCTCGCGTGCCGGGTCGTGGGGCACGCGGAAGTGAGTGATGGAGGCGGTCAGGGCATCGTAGATGCTCAACAAGCCCACCCGGTCGTGGTTCATGCCGGTTGCGAACTGGATTAGCTCGGTGGACATCAAGCCCGCGACCACGCTGGTGGTTACGCCCAGCACACCGGCGGTGGCGCAATCCGGCACGGAATCTGGGTCGGGTTGCAGGGGATAGAGGTCGCGCATGCCCACGCCGGACTCGGCGCCGGGCCCAGACCACCACACTGCGCAGTCGCCCCGGTAGCGAAGCACCGAGCCCCACACCAGCGGGGTGCCTGTGATCTCCGCAGCATCCGCTGCTAGGAACTTGGTGGCAAACGTGTCAGAACCATCCACTAGGATGTCCACCCCACGAAGGTAGCCCACGGCATTGTCGACGGTAAAACGGTCGCGAATCGCATGTATTACGATGCCGGTCTGCAGCTGCCGGAGCTTTTCGGCGGCGACGTCCACCTTGGGCCTTCCCACATCGTGGGTGCCGAACAGGATCTGGCGGTGGATGTTAGTGAGATCCACCGTGTCGTCATCGATCACAGAGATTTCGCCAACACCGGCGGCAGCTAGCTGCTGCATCAGGGGGCAGCCCAATCCGCCAGCGCCGATGACGAACACGTGGGTGCCGTGCAGCGCCTCTTGCTGGGGGATGCCGAAGCCAGGCAATAGGGTTTGGCGGGCTACTCTGTACAACTCTTCACGGGGCAGTGGGCTCATTACAGGACTTTGTCTTCCCAGCTAGCCAACCCCTCGAATGATGACGAGGGCACGGCGTGCTGCCGTTTCGGAATGCGGCCAGCTTGCCGGGCCAACCGGCCACCTTCCACGGCGTATTTCATTGCAGTGGCCATCGCCATGGGGTCCTGGCAGCGGTTAATAGCACTCGCTAAAAGCACGCCATCGCAGCCCAGCTCCATGGCCAGTGCAGCATCGGAGGCCGTGCCCACACCGGCATCCAGCAGCACGGGAACATGGGTGCGCGAACAGATCAGCTCGATGTTGTGCGGGTTCAGGATGCCTAGGCCCGTGCCGATGGGCGAGCCTAAAGGCATCACCGCTTCCACGCCCACGTCTTCTAGACGCTTGGCGACGATCGGATCGTCGCTGGTATATGCCAGCACCACAAATCCTTCAGCAACCAGCATCTCGCAGGCATCCACGAGCTCTACCACGTCGGGCAGAAGCGTATGGTCATCCGCGATAACTTCCACCTTCACCCAATTGGTGCCCAGCGCCTCGCGGGCTAGCTTGGCGGTTGTTACTGCGTCCCGAGCGGTGCGGCACCCAGCAGTGTTGGGCAGCACGTCAATGCCCAATCGCTGCAAGAGCTCGAAGATGGATTCCCCACCGGTGCTAGCGCTCGTGGCACTGTGCCTACGCATGGCAACGGTGGTCAGCTGTGTACCGCTGGCAACTAAGGATTGTTCCAACATAGCCTGGCTACTTGCCCCGCCGGTTCCCATCACTAGGTGCGAATCGAATTGTTTATCTGCGATAGAAAGCATGAGTAAAGCCCTACCCGCCCTGCACGGCGATCAGGATATCCATTTCATCGCCGTCGGTAACTTCATAAGACCAGTCGCTGGCTGGGATCACGTCGCCATTGACGGCCACGGCGACGCCTTTCGGCGAGGCATCGCCGGTCTCTGCTTTTACGACGGCAGCCACGGTGATATGCCCCTCGCTGCTGCGGCGCTTTCCATTAAGCGTGTATTCCATGGTGCTTATTCCTTTCTTTTGTGGCTATCGGGGTGGGCTGTATCGGGCGTGGCGTAGTGGATCGCAGGCAGAGATGTCTATCTCCAACCCGTTGGCGGGGTAGGTGCCCAACCCCAACTGGGCACCTACCTTAGCCCCAAAGGCGGACAACAGGATTCCGTGGCGGAAGTAGCCGGTGGAGATCACCAGCCCGTCGCGCACCTTGCCAAGGTAGGGCAGATCATCTGGTGTGCCGGGCCGGGCGCCGACGATGGCTTCGATGAACTCGCAATCCTCTAGCCCAGGAACCACGCGGATGGCGTCTCGAAGAAGCGTGTGCACACCGTCTACAGAAGGACCTTTGCGGTTGTCTTCGCGGCTGGTTGCACCGACGGCGATGGTGCCATCGGTGCGGGGGATGACATAAACCGGCCGGTCCTCCACGAATGCGCGCACCACTCGGGTAAGCGGTTCGCCACTGGTGTGCACCAGCGCGTCTGGGACCCGCAGCCGCAGCATGTCACCGTACACCGGCCGTAGCGCTAGGGGATTGACACCCTCGAACCAGCCGTCTACGTCCTTGGCACCTAGCCCGTTGCAGAGATAGACCGTGTCGCCGGTGGCCACTCGGCCATCGGTGAGCTGTACATCGTGCCCGTTGATGCGCGTTGCGGCCGTCGCCACGAAGCGAACTCCGGCTTGCTGCAGGTAGTCCAACAGGCACGCGCTGAACATGCGCGGGTTGATCTGATGGTCGCCCGGGATTTCCACTGCCGCCGCCAACTGGGGGCTTAGCCCCTGCTCTAGCCTTCGGGCTTGCCGTAGTGTCAGCGCCTGGGCATCCATACCGTGTCTTTGCTGCAGCGCCAGCAACTCGCGGATGTGCACGCCATCGGCGCGGTCGGCACCCACCACCAGGGTGGATTCACTGCGGTGCCCGGTCGGTGCGGTAGTTTTCTTACCTAACCTGGCCAGCAGGTTGGGGAACATCTCGCCCGAAGCCACCATCAGCGGGTACAGCGGCTCTTGCCGGTATTGCACCTCCGCAACCGGCGCCAGCATGCCACCGGCCACGAACGTGGCACCGCTAATGGGCTGGGGATCGACCACGACGATTCCTTGTGGGGATACGCCCGCTTCCACCAATTCGAATGCCGTGGCCAGCCCGATGATTCCCGCGCCAATGATGGCGTGCTCCGCGCGTAGCTTCTGACTATCGGGGTGGTTGCCCGGGCTGAGAACAGTGTTATTCATGTGAACCGATTGCTGCATTCCCGTTCACCCGATCGAAAGCTTGCACAACCGTGGTCGCCAAGGTAGTCGGATCATCGGAGTCCATGAAGGCACGCACAATCGCCACACCAGACACACCGGTTTGGGCCAGTGCTGCGGCATCGATGGCCTGTACATCGCCGATTGCCACGACCGGAACGGCCGAGGCCGCCACGAGTGGGGGATAGCCTTCCAACCCCAGCGGAGTGCGGCCGGAGATTTTCGTCGGGGTGGGGCGGAACGGACCGGCACCGATGTAGTCGATCACATCTGCGTACTCGTTAGCGTCCTGCACTAGCTCTAGGGTTCCGGTGGTCAGCCCGATGATCGTATCCTCGCCAAGAATCTGCCGCGCCAGGTGCGGGGTCAAGTCGTCTTGGCCGATGTGTACGCCGTGGATGTGGTGATCATCCATTAGGGCGGCCGCTACATCCACTCGGTCATCGATAAGCACCTTCGTTGCCGGATTGGCTTCCTCGACTGCCGCGGCAACGTCGATAGCTAGGGCGGTCAGATCGCGCACGCTGATGGGCTTGCTGCGAACTTGAATCACGCCCGCACCACCGGCGGCCGCTGCTGCGGCAACCTGGACGACCTTTTCCTGCGGTGCTCCCGTAACGTGGTAGCACCGCAGATCCAGGTGGCTACCCTGCGCAGCAGGGCGAGGCTTAGCGCTCACTGGGAATCGTTGCTTCCTTCTCCAGATCCTCGGCCACTTCCTTGGCCTCATTGCGGTCTAGATACAGCTTGGATCCCGCAAGGCGGAACTCCTCGGCCATTTCTTCTTCGCCTTCGGTATTAGTGACGCGTTCTTCGTCTACACTCTGGCGACCGAAGCCTGGCAAGCCGAGGTCTTTGACTAGCGTTTGCTTCTGGTCGGTGGCCAGAGCCTCATCGATCTTGTCACCGAATGCGTCGCGGATGTCCTGGCTGATCCGCATGGAGCAGAACTTAGGTCCACACATCGAGCAGAAGTGAGCGGTCTTTGCCGGCTCCGCAGGCAGAGTTTCGTCGTGGTAGGATTGGGCAGTATCCGGGTCTAGGGACAGGGCAAATTGATCGTGCCAGCGGAACTCGAAGCGCGCCTTGCTCATCGCATCGTCCCACTCGTGGGCGCCAGGGTGGCCCTTGGCGACGTCGGCGGCGTGGGCGGAGACCTTGTAGGTAATTACACCGGTCTTCACGTCGTCCTTGTTCGGCAGGCCAAGGTGCTCCTTCGGGGTGACGTAGCACAGCATTGCGGTACCTCCCATGGCGATATTGGCCGCACCGATGGCGGAGGTAATGTGGTCGTAGCCAGGCGCAATATCGGTGACCAGCGGTCCCAGGGTATAAAACGGTGCGCCGCCGCACCATTCCTGCTCTTTTTCATTGTTAACCTGCACCATGTTAAGCGGGACGTGGCCTGGGCCTTCGACCATGACCTGAACGTCGTACTCCCAGGCGCGGTGGGTTAGCTCGCCGATGGTCTTCAGCTCAGCGAACTGGGCTGCGTCGTTGGCATCGGCGATGGAGCCTGGGCGCAGGCCGTCGCCCAGAGAGAACGCAACGTCGTACTTGGCGAAGATCTCGCACAGCTCGTCGAAGTTCTCGTACAGGAAGGACTCCTTGTGATGAGCCAAGCACCAGCCGGCCATGATGGAACCGCCGCGGGAAACGATGCCGGTTACGCGCTTGGTGGTCAGCGGCACGAAGGGCAGGCGTACGCCGGCGTGGATCGTCATGTAGTCCACACCTTGTTCGCATTGTTCGATCACGGTATCGCGGTAGATTTCCCAGGTCAGGTTCTCGGCCACGCCGTCGACTTTCTCGAGTGCCTGGTAAATCGGCACGGTACCGATCGGTACCGGGGAGTTGCGCATGATCCACTCGCGAGTGGTGTGAATGTCGTTACCGGTGGATAGGTCCATTACGGTGTCTGCACCCCAGCGGGTGGCCCAGCGCAGCTTGTCTACCTCTTCGCGGATGGACGAGGTCACCGCGGAGTTACCGATATTGGCGTTGATCTTCGTATTGAAGGCATTGCCGATGATCATCGGCTCAGATTCCGGGTGGTTGATGTTGTTCGGGATGATCGCCTTGCCGGAGGCAACCTGCTCGCGCACTTTTTCTACGTCGCAGTGTTCGCGCAGTGCGACGTATTCCATCTCCGGGGTGATAATACCCTGGCGGGCGTAGTGCATCTGGGTTACGCGCTTGCCCTCCTTGGCCCGCAGCGTCTGGCGGCTAGCGCCTTTCCATTCGTCACTGGCCTCGCCACGTTTGAGGGCGCGGTTACCGTCATCCAACAGGTTGCGGCGCCTGCCCTCGTAGGCTTCTACATCACCGCGGGCTTCGATCCACTCACTGCGCAAAGCCTCCAGGCCCTCGGTCGGTTCGGCCCAGGGGCCGCGAGTGCGGTAGAGCTTCTGCGGTGGATTCGGGCCCGTTGGGGAATCGTCCAGCTGAACTTCGGTTTCCGGCACCTGTAGGGTGAAGGTCTTGCCGAAGGAATCCACCTGCTTTTCGATGGGGGCGAAGCTGTGCTTCGGGTGGATTTCCGCACCATAGTCGTCATTCGGGATGGTAGTGCGGGTGTGCTGTGTAGACGGATCCGTCATAAAAGTCTCTCCTCATTCTTCCTTCGCTGGTTCTAACCAGGCAGGTTCTAGCGGTACTCGCGCGGGGATTACAGCGCGATCTCAGCTCGATACCTCGAGCGCCCGTGTTCGGTTGCACTTCCTACTGTAACGCACAGCACCCGCGTGTTAAGTCCTAGGGCGGACGGTTGATTGGACAGCCTCAATGAGCAAAGTAGAAAAGCGGTAAACAACTACAGAGAGTCACTCGGTGGGATGGCTGGGGCACGGGTTAGACTTAGCAGCATGATTGATCAGAAGCTCCTAGAGATCCTCGCGTGCCCGATCGACAAGCAACCGCTGGAGGATCACGGCGACTATTTGGTTAACCCCAGGCTGAACAAGGCCTATCCGGTGCAGGACGGCATTCCGGTCCTGCTGGTGGACGAGGCTAAGGACTGGCCCATTGGGTCCAAGTAACTAAAGCCACACGCTCTGGAAAAGCAGACACTTAGATAATTAGGAAACAGGGGAGCACCTACGTATGACTAACAACACGAACATTGTTGACGAACTGGAATGGCGCGGGCTCATTAACCAGTCCACGGATTTGGAGGCTTTGAAAGAGGCCACAGAGAACCCGATCAGCTTGTACTGCGGTTTCGATCCGACGGGCAGCTCGCTGCACGCTGGGCACCTAGTACCACTGATTATGCTGAAACGCTTTCAGCAATTCGGCCACCGTCCAATCGCGCTGGCCGGCGGTGCGACGGGAATGATTGGTGACCCACGTGATGTCGGGGAGCGTTCTATGCTCACGGAAGAGCAGATCGCAGAGAATATGCAGATGATCAAGACCCAACTTGAATCTTTCGTGGACTTCACCGATGAGAGTGACGTTGCAAGCCCAGCGGTGATGGTGAACAACGCGGACTGGATTAGCCAGATCAACGTCATCGAGTACCTGCGCGATATCGGTAAGAATTTCTCGCTGAATACCATGCTGGACCGCGATACGGTTAAGCGCCGCTTGGAGTCCGATGGCATTTCCTACACTGAGTTTTCCTACATGCTGCTGCAGGCTAACGACTTTGTGCACCTGCACAATGAGTACGACTGTGTCCTGCAGATTGGCGGTGGCGACCAGTGGGGCAACATCGTTTCCGGTGTGGATCTGAACCGGCGCGTGAATGGTGCGAAAGTCCACGGCCTGACGGTACCGCTGGTGACGGATGCCGAGGGTAATAAGTTCGGCAAATCCACCGGCGGCGGCAAGCTATGGTTGGATCCGCAGCTGACCAGCCCATACTCCTGGTACCAGTACTTTATTAATGCTGGAGACGCGGTGGTTATCGATTACCTGCGTTGGTTTACATTCTTGACTCAGGAGGAGATCGCGGATCTGGAGCGCAAGGTAGAGGAGGAACCCTACAAGCGTGAGGCGCAGCGAGTGTTGGCGCGAGAAATGACCACACTGGTCCACGGCGCACAAGCCACCGAAGCAGTGGAGCTGGCCTCTCAAGCTTTGTTCGGTAAGGCGGGGTTACAGGATTTGGACGAGGCCACCCTGTCTTCTGCATTGCAGGAGACCGAGGTAGCGGAAGTCAGCTCGGATGCCACGATCCTGGATCTATTGGTAGGTGCGGGATTGGAGAAATCGAAGGGTGCCGCGCGCCGCACTGTGGGTGAAGGCGGTGCATACGTGAATAACCAGCGCATCGAGGACATCGAATGGTCTCCGTCTTCCCAAGACCTCCTGCATGGCTCGTGGCTGGTATTGCGCAAGGGCAAGAAGCGCTTCGCTGGGGCACGGGTTGCGAATCCTTCCTAATGCCGTCACGCTTCGTGTCAATAAGGTAGCTACATGATCCCTTGGTAACGGTTATTGGCCATTTACCAGGGGATTTGTGTGTTTCTAGGTGGGGGTGTAGCTTTATCGAAGTCGCCGCGAGGTAGCCGGGAGGTTACTTTCTAGCGAATTTTGTGCGGACTTGGTTCGATGATTTGACTTGGTTCATTTGGTTGAGTAAGTTTGTACGGGCCGCCATCGAGAGGTTAACGGTAGGTTAATTATCTTGTGGTGTGCGGATGATGTTTGAGAACTCAATAGTGTGCCAATGTACTTTTTATTTTTTGTGTGCATGGTTGTGTGTTGATTGGTTTGTCTGCCAGCAGGCCTAGGTGGTTTGTTGGTTGGTGTGTGCCGGT
>NZ_JAKRNC010000011.1:0-101669 GCF_022347345.1 Corynebacterium sp. ACRPJ | reverse complement strand
CGACAACGCTATCCCAACCGAGTACGAACACTCGATAGGAATCAGAAAAGGCCCCATGAAGTAACTAACCGTGTACCCGCCCGCGACACGCCGAGCGGACACACATTCTGCTACTTAACCCCCTTGATAAGTGGATTTGGTCTAGGTGAAAAACATCTGACTTTTCAGCGAGGTTTAAGTTCAGCGCTCAAGAGCACCCGGGGAAATGTAGGGATGCTGGCGTAACAACGAAAAGGCCCGCAGCAAAGCTGCGGGCTGTTGGTCGGGATAACAGGATTTGAACCTGCGACCTCTTCGTCCCGAACGAAGCGCGCTACCAACCTGCGCCATATCCCGGCGTTCCGCCTTGAAAAGCGGTACCTGGATACTTTAACGCAAGCTGAGCGCAATCAACAAAACGGCAGGTGGCCGGGTTTAGTCCACCTCGGTGATTTTCAGCAGAGTGGCGGAAGGGCGGCAGAAAAGGCGTACCGGGGCGAATTTGGAGGTGCCCAGACCATTGGAAACATGCATCTTCATCGGGCCGAAGTCGTGGAGGCCCTGCACGCGGTCGCGGTCGATGCCGCAATTGGTTACCAGTGCGCGGGAGCCGGGCAGGCAGATTTGGCCGCCGTGAGTGTGTCCAGACAGCGAGAGTTGGTAGCCGTCGGCCGCGAACTTTTCCAGCACGCGGGGCTCGGGGGCATGGAGGAGCGCCAGGGACAAGTCGGCGTCCTCGTTGGGCGGGCCGGCGATTTC
Source organism: Corynebacterium sp. ACRPJ (assembly GCF_022347345.1). Taxonomy (NCBI): domain Bacteria; kingdom Bacillati; phylum Actinomycetota; class Actinomycetes; order Mycobacteriales; family Corynebacteriaceae; genus Corynebacterium; species Corynebacterium sp. ACRPJ. Next base: position 100,931 of record NZ_JAKRNC010000011.1, on the reverse strand, counting down.
GGAGTAGTCATCTAGATCATGGTGGGGATCGTCCACGCCGGCGACGGCAAGGCGGACATTGCCCACCTTGAATTCATGGCGGGCCTGGTTGGCATCGCGCCAGCCGTGCTCCAAGAAGGCGGCGCGCATACCGCGCCACGGCAAGTCCACATAGGAGGGCTCGCGCTTTTTGCCCAGCAGGTACTTGAAGGGATTGACCGGCTGCGGTGCCCAGTAATCATTGGTGCCGAAGACGAAGAGGCCGGGGCGAGCCAGCAAAGGACCGAGAGCGCGCAACGTATCGGGAACGGCCTGCTGGTCGGAGAGATTATCGCCAGTGTTGACCACGAGGTCCGGCTCTAGGGCGTCGAGGGCAGAAACCCAGGCAATCTTGGTCTCCTGGCCGGGGATCATATGCAGATCGGACAGATGCAGCAGCCGAAATTCCGACTTACCGCGCAGCGTGCCCTTGGGCAGGAGGGGGAGCGTATATTCCTTGAGCTCGAATTTGGTCAGTTCGCTATAGCCCCATGCCGCGGCGCCCAGGCCGGCAGCGGTGAGGCCGCCAAGAATACGTAAAAGTTTCACGGCTACCACACTACCTGGCGTACATTGATAGGCATGAGCGAGCTAAAGCAAACCATCCGTGCAGATCTGAAAACCGCAATGAAGGCCAAGGAGAAGCAGCGCACCAGCGCCATCCGCGCCTTGCTGGCCGCCATCCAGGCCGAGGAGACCAATGGCTCCCGGCATGAGCTGGAGGACGCCGATATCCTCAAGGTGATTGCGCGCGAGATTAAAAAGCGCCGCGAGTCCGCCGAGGTCTATGAGGAAAACGGCCGTCCGGAGCTGGCGGAAGCCGAGCTTGCCGACGTCCCCTTCTTCGAGGCCTACCAACCCCGCCAGCTGGACGAGTCCGAGCTTAAGGCCCTAGTGAAGGACTCTATCGCGGAGGTAGAGGCCGAAAACGGCGAAGCACCCACCATGAAGCAGATGGGTGCAGTAATGAAGGTGGCCAATGCCAAGGCCGCCGGCCAGGCAGATGGCAAGCGCCTGTCCGCTGAGGTCAAGTCCCAGCTGAGCTAAAGCGGACGAGACCGCAACGGGCGAGGCTTAGCGGCCAAGGAGGCTGCGGACATCGTTAGCAAAGCTATCGATGTCCTCTTGGCGGATGCCAAAGTCTTCCGGCGAGAACCCGCCGCCGGTATCGGTACCGCCACCACCGTTACCCGTTCTGCCGCCTGTGTCGCCAGTCGAGCGGCCCGGGCTCGTAGCACCGTCGGCATTACCGCCGCCGGTGCTATTTTGTGCGCCGGTGGAGTCGGCGTCGGCCACGCCGGAGGAAGGGGATTGGGAGGCCCCGGCGCCGTCGGAAAGCTGCAGCGTAATCTCCGCGCCCTTCTTCTTGCCGTCCTTGCCGGTAATCGCGCGAACCACGCGGCCATAAGGAACATTGCCGCCGATAACCCGGGAGGTCTTGACCACGTAGCCCTTGGACTCCAAGGTCTGGCGGGCCTCGGCCTCGGACTTGCCGCGCAGGCTATCAAGGGTCTTATCGGCCGTGGTGCCGTTGTCGTACTTCTTGTTGTAATTCGGCAGCCCGGCCTTGGTGGCTATCGGCAGCTGCGTAGCCATGCTGAAGAAGGTCTGCGCCGGCTCCAAGCCGCCGTAGAGGTTGCCCCAACCCGCGCACTGGCGCACCGGGCCGGTACACAGCGGGACGGTGGAGGTGCCATCGTTATAGATATACGGCGCGGCGGAAATGCCCTCGTTGAATCCCAAAAATGCGGAGGACTGGTTGGACTCGGTGGTACCGGTCTTGGCCGCGATAGGGCTGGAGTAACCGGCCGCCTGGGCGGCATTCTTGGCCGTGCCTTGCTTGGCGTCCTCGGACAGGGCGTTGCTCATCGCACGGGCAACACCCTTATCAACGGCCTGCTCACACGGGGTTTCCTTGAGATAGACCTCGTTGCCTTCCTTATCCGTGACCTGGGAGATGGGGTTGGGCTCGCACCACCTGCCATCCGCGGCCAGCGTGGCGCCGACATTGGAAAGCTCCAGCGGGTTGACCTGGTCCGGGCCCAAGGTGAAGGAGCCGGAGTTGGCGTCCTTGGTGTGCTGGGCAATCGAGGTCTCTTTATCAAAGCTGCCCTTGTCATCGTAGGAGCGCAGGCCCAAACGCACGGCCATATCGACGATGGGTGCCACGCCTACCTGCTCCGTGAGCTTGATAAACGGCGTATTGGGGGAGTGCGCCAGCGCTTCCTGCAGCGTCATCGTGGCCTTATAGGCACCAGCGTTTTCCACGCAGTAGCGGTTCGCCGGGCAGCCGGCAGCGCCGCCGTGGCCCAGGCCCTCCGCCTCATAGCGGGTGGGCACATCCACGGTGTTTTTGATGCCATAGCCCGCTTCGAGCGCGGCCGCGGCGGTAAAGACCTTGAAGACGGAACCTGCACCGTTGCCCACCAAGGAATAGGGCTGTGGCAGGATGGTCTCATTTTTATCCAGGTCTAGGCCATAGTCGCGCGAGGAGACCATGGCCAGTACCTTGCGGTCCGATCTACCGGGCTTGATGACGTTCATGACTTCAGCCACGCCCGGGGCATCCGGATTGGTATGGCTTTGGACGGACTCGAGGGCCTTATCCTGCACCGTTGGGTCCAGGGTGGTCTTGATGGTGTAGCCACCGCGCGCCAGCTGCTCCTCGCTAATGCCCTTCTTATCCAGGTATTTCAGCACATAATCACAGAAGAAACCGCGGTCGCCGGCGCCGATGCAGCCATTGGCTAGCGTTTTAGGCTTCTTGCCGACGCCCAGCTTCTCCCCCTTATACTTATCCGCTTCCTGTTGCTTGATATGGCCGTTATCCGCCATGGATTGCAGGACTAGGTTGCGCCGCTCGGTTACTTCCGCCGCGTTGGTATAGGGATTGAGGCGCTCAGAGGATTGGACCATGCCGGCCAGCATCGCTGCCTGCGGCACCGTGAGCTCGGAAGCATGGGTGCCAAAGTAAGTGCGGGCCGCCGCCTCGACGCCGTAGGCATGGTTACCAAAAGACACTAGGTTGAGGTAGTTGGTGAGGATGTCATCCTTATCCAATTCCGCATCCATCTTGGTGGCCATGCGCATCTCGCGCAGCTTGCGGGCCACGGATTGTTCGGTGGCCGCGGCGCGCTCTTCATCGGTGGTGGCAGAGACCAGCAAGAGGTAGTTCTTGACGTACTGCTGATCGATGGTGGAAGCGCCCTGGGAGACGCCGCCCGACGTCAGGTTGGTCCACAGGGCGCGGAAATTGCCTTGGAAGTCCACGCCTTCGTGATCATAAAAGCGCTCGTCCTCAATGGAGACGATGGCGTTTTTCATGGCTTTAGAGATCTTCTTGCTCTCCACCGGGTGGCGGCGCTGGCTGAAGACATAAGCCATGTCCTTGCCCTTGGCGTCTTTGATCGTGGTGACGCCTGGGATATTGCCGGCAGTCAGATCTTGCAGGTCAGATTGCATGGTTTCGTTAGTGCGGGCAATCGCTACACCGGAAATGCCCGCGAAGGGGGCAAGAGCCAGGGCGATGAGCGCGCCTACCAAGACCGTAGACAGGGCTATCTTGGCCAAAGATTTGATGACAGTCACGCCCCATACCCTACGTGGTCGCCCTTGGTAGGTGGAAGATCACTCGCACCCCCTAAAGTGTGACGTGTTAGACAATCTTCTACCTGGATGAATAGACTTAGATGCGTTACATAGTATTCCGTCTGGGAAGGAGCACACTCACCCATGACCGTTCGTGTGAAGACTGCTGGAATGTCTAATACAGCCCGAAATCCCGAGCGTGGTGAGTGGGTCACCCAGGCCAAATGCCGCAAGGGCGACCCGGATGCTCTTTTCGTTCGCGGTGCGGAACAGCGCAAGGCGGCCGTCATTTGCCGCCACTGCCCGGTGCTAACCGAATGCCGCGCTGACGCCCTGGATAATCGCGTCGAGTTCGGTGTTTGGGGCGGGCTGACCGAGCGTCAGCGCCGAGCCCTGCTGCGCAAGAACCCCCACATCACGGATTGGGCTCACTACTTGGCCCAAGGCGGCGAGCTCGTCGGGATTTAAGAATTTAGACGGCGTGGGGCGTATTTAATAGTTAGAATGGGCCCATGACTAAATGGGAATACGCAACCGCACCTGTTCTTACCCACGCCACCAAGCAGATCCTCGATTCTTGGGGTGAAGATGGCTGGGAACTGGTCACCGTCACCCCGGGTCCTAACCCGGAAAACGTCGTGGCCTACTTCAAGCGCGAGGTGGCAGAGTAAATGGGCTTTCATGCTCGCTTGCGGGAGCTGGGGTATGAGCTACCGGGCGTCGCCAAGCCGTTAGCTTCCTATGTGCCGGCCGTGCGCGTGGGTGATCAGGTCTGGACCTCTGGCCAGCTTCCCCTCGTAGAAGGCGCCCTGCCGCTCACCGGCAAGGTTGGCGCCGAAGTCACCACGGAACAAGCCCAGGAACAGGCACGCATCGCGGCGCTGAATGCGCTTGCCGCTATTGATGCCGAAGTTGGCCTGGACAATATCTCCCGCGTGGTAAAAATCGTGGGGTTTGTGGCCTCCGATCCGGCCTATGGAGACCAACCGGTAGTTATCAATGGTGCCTCCGATTTCATCGGTGAGGTCTTTGGGGATGCTGGAAAGCATGCCCGGTCCGCCGTGGGCGTAGCTGCGTTGCCTAAAAACGCCCCGGTAGAGATCGAACTAATCGTAGAAATTGCTGCTTGATCGGATAGGCTAGTAACTATGGAGCACCCCGCATATAGTCAATTGCGTCCCGTCAGCCAGTCCGTTGGCGTAGTCCTTTGTGATAACCCCAGCTACACCGCCCTTGAGGGCACGAATACGTGGATTATTCGCGCCGCTGAAGACTCTCGGGCGATCGTCGTGGATCCGGGTCCCGAGGATGAAGGCCATCTCAACGTTGTGCACCGCAACGCAGGTGAGGTGGCTTTGATTTTGATTACCCACCGCCACGATGACCACGCTTCGGGCGCACAGCGCTTGCGGCAGATGACTGGCGCCCCCATCCGCGCCTTCGATCCGAGCTACTGCAATGGTGCCGAGGCCCTTCAGGACGGCGAGCACATCTCCCTCGATGGCATCACCCCAAGTCTCGAGGTCGTTCACACCCCAGGCCATACCGCGGATTCCACCTGCTTCTTTGCGTGGAGCGGTGAGGTAGGAAATTCCCGCCTCGAAGGCATTATCTCCGGTGACACCATCGCCGGCCGCCACACCGTTCTGCTTTCGGAGACGGACGGTAACTTGGCTGATTACCTGCAGACCCTCGACACCTTGGAAGAGCGCGGCAAGGATATTGCGCTGTTCCCAGGACACGGTCCGGACTTGGATGACACCTCGCAGGTGGCCCGCAAGTACATTGACCGCCGCCACTACCGCCTTGACCAGATTAAGGAGATCCGCTCCCGCCTAGGCGATGATGTGGATTTGAATACCCTGGTCAACGAGATGTATGACGACGTGGACCCGGTGCTGCGCCACGCTGCGGAGCAGTCCACGCGCACCGCGCTGAAGTACTTGGACGGCGAGGCTAAATAAGCCTGTCTCCGTTCGCCCCTCTTCCTCTTTGGTGGGGAGAGGGGCTTAACTGTGTTTGTGGGCTGAGGCAGGAGGAGCGCAGGGCCGACGTATGGCCGCGGTGGGGCCTGCAGGCGGTGCGGAGTGGAGCGTACCGTGGCCACAAGTGCGGTGCGGAACTGGTTAAAAGGGGGTAAAACCAGCGAAACCCCGCCGGAGCGGGGTAGCGAACTGGCGCGGTCTTAGCGAGCGCGGCGGGCGAGGTGCTCGGTATCGACGATGAGCACGGACTTGCCTTCGAGGCGGATCCAACCGCGGTGCGCGAAGGTGGCCAGCGCCTTGTTGACGGTCTCACGGGAAGCGCCCACCAGCTGGGCAATCTCTTCCTGGGTGAGGTCGTGGTTCACGCGCAGGGCGCTGCCTTCCTGAACACCGAAACGGTTAGCCAGCTGCAGCAAGGTCTTTGCCACGCGGCCCGGAACGTCGGTGAAGATGAGGTCAGCCAAGTTGGCGTTGGTGCGGCGCAGGCGGCGTGCCAGCACGCGCAGCAGCTGCTGAGCGATTTCGGGGTGGTCACCAACCCACTTCTTGAGCAGCTCGGAGTTCATGGTGGCGGCCTGAACCTCGGTCACACACACGGCGGAGGAGGTGCGCGGGCCCGGATCGAAGATGGACAGCTCGCCAAACATATCGGATGGGCCCATGACCGTCAGCAGGTTTTCGCGGCCATCCGGGGCGTGGCGGGCGAGCTTAATCTTGCCCGAGGTGATGATGTACAAGCGGTCACCGGGCTCGCCTTCGTCGAAGATGGTGGTTCCGCGCGGGTAGCGCACGGTCTCCATCTGCTCGATAAGGTGCTGCACTGCAACGGGATCAACGCCTTGGAAGATTCCGGCGCGGGAGAGGATGTCCTGTACGCCTTCCACGTTTTACTCCTTGGATGTCGACTACGAAAGTCCATAGATGAGCCTGTGCCACATCTGGGTGCGGTCTTTCATGCACTCGACAATGCGGAACAAGCGGGGTCACTGTGTAACGCGTTTCATCTTACAGTGTAATTGGTCACTTTTGGTACTTCACAGAAATTTTGTCACACTATAGAAACTCTACTCGTGCTAGTGCACGGTTCAGGCCAGCAGTTTTGCGGCCTAGTCAGCAAAAACGACTGCCTCGAGCTTTTCCATAAGGAGGGCGAAAAGGGCGATGGCAAGTGGTACCAGAATCACGAGTGAAATCATGTTTTCCTAGTCTACTAAGCTAAACCCCATGAATTCAGCACTGTCAGCGGCCAGCGCGCCGGAGCTACGCGCACCGGAAGTAAATCGGCGTTTGGCGCAGGAATATCCGGATGCACGGTGTGCCTTGGATTATGACTCCCCGCTGCAGCTGCTCATTGCCACCGTTCTTTCCGCACAATGCACGGATGAACGCGTGAATTCGGTGACCCCTGAACTCTTTGCCCGCTACCCCGAGGCGGCAGATTATGCGGCTGCGCAGCGTTCGGACTTGGAGAGCATCCTGCGGCCGTTGGGCTTTCAGCGCGCCAAGGCGGGTCACCTTTTGGGCATCGGGGAGAAGCTGGTGGCAGATTTTCAAGGCGAGGTCCCGCGCACGGTCAAGGAACTGACCAGCTTGCCCGGTGTTGGTCGCAAGACCGCACTGGTGGTGCTCGGAAATGCCTTCGGGATTCCTGGGCTGACCGTGGATACGCACTTTAGCCGCCTCATGCAGCGGCTCGGGCTGACGGGGGAGAAGACCCCGGTCAAGATTGAGCGGGACATCGCTAAGCTCGTGTCGGAGGAAGAGTGGACGATGTTTTCGCACCGCGTCATCTTCCACGGGCGTCAGGTCTGCCATGCGCGCACGCCGGAGTGCGAAGCATGTGTTCTGCGGGATATGTGTCCAGCCGCTCGTGGGCGCTAGGCTAACGGTATGAAGAACTACGTCCTTGGCACGGTGATTGCCGCGATCCTCATCACCGTCATTGCGGTAGCTGGGGTCTCGCAGTTGCGGGGTGGGGACGGATCCGAGGAGGCGTCGCCAAGCGAGGCTTCCCCGCAAGAAGTCCCGCAGCGCCCAGACTGCCCGGCCGGCACTGTGGCTGGGGTAGAGCTGGAGTGCCTAGGCGGTGCGGCCGCCGGAAAGCCGGCCGATGAGGGCGTATCCGTGGTTAACGTGTGGGCGTGGTGGTGCGAGCCGTGCCGCGCGGAGCTTCCCTATCTGCAGGATGTGGCGGAAGCGCACCCGGACTGGCAGGTCGTAGGCGTGCACGCGGATAAGAACGCGGGAAGTGGTGCAGCCTTCTTGAATGACCTGGGCGTGGAGCTGCCGAGCTTCCAAGATTCGGATAATAAGTTCGCCGGTGAGCTGGGCCTGCCGGGCGTGGTGCCGGTGACCGTGGTGCTCAAGGACGGCGAGGTGCGCAAGCAATTTGCGCAGCCGTTTAGCTCCGCAGCGGAGATTGAAAAGGCCGTGGAGGAGGCGATTGCGGCATGAGTCAACTCCTTCCCGAGCGCACGCCAGAATGGCTCAAGCCGGCGCTGGGGGTAGACCCCAGCCAAGTGCAAGAGCTCATTGGCAACCGCCAGGCTTCGTCCCTCAATGGCACCAATGTGCAGGTGCCGGTCAAGCGGGAAGCGGCCGTGCTCATGCTGCTGAGCGGTGAGAGCGCGGAGGAGGCCAGCATCTTGCTCACGCATCGCTCGCCGTCCATGCGCTCGCACTCGGGCCAGATTGCCTTTCCCGGCGGCCGCCGGGATCCCGCGGATACTTCCCTGGTGGATACCGCGCTGCGGGAAGCCTGGGAGGAAACGGACCTGCAGCGCAACTCCGTAACCCCGCTGGAGCAGTGGGAGCAGCTGCATATTCGCGCCACCGGCAATCCGGTGAGCCCGATTTTGGCGCATTGGACCCAGCCGGGGGAGGTCTATCCCGCCAGCCCCGATGAGACCGATGATGTATTTCTCGTACCGATCCGGGAGTTAGTCGATCCGCGCAACCGCTTCATGGTGGGCTTTAGAAAATGGCAGGGACCAGCATTTCACGCCAATGGCTACGTCATTTGGGGCTTTACCGCCGGCGTGCTCTCGGCGCTTTTGCAGCATTCCGGATGGAGCGTGCCATGGGATAACAATTCAGTCATGGACCTGCGTGACTCCCTCACAAACTCCCGCAATAATGAGAAGATGTCCTAACCGCTGGTGCCGCGGTACGTATACGTCTTAAACCCCAGATAGAAAGAACCCATAGCCATGACTCCTGCGCTCTTCGTTGACGGCCTGATTGTGGTCGCCGTCCTCATAGCGCTCCTGAGCGGGTGGCGCAATGGCGCCCTCGCGGCGGTATTGGCCTCCATAGGTGTGGGCGCTGGGGTAGTGCTAGGCATTGCCGTGGCCCCAGCCGCCCTGCGCTTGGTGGAGCAGCCCTCGCTGCGCTTGCTGCTATTGGTGGGAATCCTGGTGCTTTTTGTGGGCATCGGGCAGCTTATCGGGTCCTCGTTGGGCGGCAGCGTGCGCGATCGCATGAAAGCGCGCAAGACGCAGCGCCTCGATTCTGCCGTGGGTGCGGTTTTTCAAGCCTTTGCCGCCTTGGTGGTTATATGGCTGATTTCTATCCCCGTGGCCACTAATTTAGGCGGTGCGGCCGGCCAGGGCCTGCGCGATTCCCGCATCTTGGGCAACCTCAACTCGGCCGCACCGGCGCAGGTAGCGTCGCTGCCCAATGGGGTGGCGGCGATGCTCAACGAGTCCGGCCTGCCGCCGCTAGTCTCGCCGTGGCAAAACTCGATTAGCACCGAGGAAGTAGAAGAGCCGGACCCAGACGTGCAGGATCCGGAGATGGTGCGGCGCATGCGGCCGTCTATCATTCACGTGCTTGGCGACGCCGAAGAGTGCTCCCGCCGCCTCATGGGTTCCGGCTTCGTGGCGGCCGATGACTACGTGATCACCAATGCTCACGTCGTGGCCGGCACGCAGACCGTGCGCTTGGATACCAAGGTGGGCCTTAAGGACGCGACCGTGGTCTACTACAACCCGGATGTGGATGTGGCGGTGCTGCACTCGCGCGACCTGGGCATCGATCCACTGCCATGGGCCCAGGCCCCAGCCCAGACGGGCGATGATGCCATGGTCATGGGCTTCCCGCACTCCGGGCCTTTCGACGCCGAGATGGCGCGCGTGCGCGATCGCATCACCATTTCCGGCCCGGATATCTACTCGCATGGTCGCGTGGAACGCGATTCCTACACCGTGCGCGGCAAGATCCAACAAGGAAATTCCGGCGGGCCGCTGGTCAACACGGCCGGCGAGGTCCTCGGCGTGGTCTTCGGCGCCTCGGTGGATGATTCCGAGACGGGCTATGCCTTAACCGCCGATGAGGTCAACGCCCAGATCGGAGACATCACGCAGCTTACCCACCCGGTTGATACCGGGGAGTGCGTGGCGCACTAGTTATGTTCTTGTAGCCAGGCCGCCAGCATGGAAACGAAATCCGCCGGTGCTTCCAGGTGAGGAAGGTTCTTCGCGCCGGGGACGGTCGTGGCGGTGAATCCGCGGCGGGCGCGCGAGGCGGCGCGGCGGACCACAGGGTTCCACAGTCGCTGTTGGGCGTGGATGAAGAGAACGGGACGCTCTACTGCCAGTTCCACCCAGGTCAAGGGGACCACGGCGGTGCGCATGCGGTGGTTCCACAAGATTCCACGGCGGACGCTGCCGATGCGGGAGGCGCGCAGGCGGAGATCGAGGATGCGGTCTAGGGTGGCGTCGGCAAGCAAAGGCCCCGTATCCAGCTCCAGCTCCTTGCGATAGGCGCGGGGGCTAAGCAGCAGGTTTTGGGCGCGGGTAACGCGCGGCAGGCGGCACAGCAGCGAGCGCAGGTTAATCCAGCCAAAATCCCACGGCCGGGCGGCAATCGCGCGGCGCAGATCTACCGGGTGGGCGGCGGAAATGGAGGCCAGGCCGCGCACCCGCTCAGGGCGCTCAGCAGCCAGGCACCAAGCCACCGCGCCGCCGGTATCGGCGCCTACTACAAAGGCGTCGTCGTGGCCCAAGGCTTGGATCAGCCCGCTAATATCGCCCACCAAGGTACGGATATCCTGTCCCGGATCAATGGGTGGCTTATCGGACATGCCAAAACCTCGCATATCCACGGCCGCGACGTGGAAGCCGCGTTGGGCAAGCGGCGCTATGACGTCCTGATAATCGAACCACCCGCCAAAAGCGCCGTGGATAAGCACCACTAGGGGCTGCGTGCTATCGCCCGCCGTGGCTACGTGCAAGCGGATGCCGCGGGTGTGGACGAACTCATGCGCATAAGGTCCATCCAGCTCCACCGTTGAGGGAGGCAGGGGTGCGAAGGCCATGGTGCCGCCTTTCTATAGTTGGGGCAGAAACGGTAGAGAAAAGGGGAGGAAGTACACAAAATCCGCCCCAGGCTAGCTAGGGCGGATAGAGGGGTGCACGTACGCGTGGCGCCTGCCGGTTTAGGTGTAGAGGCCGTGGGTGTTCTTACGGTCCAGGGACTTCTGCGCCTTGCCCGGAACCAGGTTCTTGAGCTCCTTGGTGGAATCAATGGTCTTCTGCGGGGCCTTGACCTGCTTGACATTCTTCAGGCCAATGAAGGCCAGGATGCCGGCGAGGACGATCATGATCAGGAAGACGATCAGGAACGCTGCCCAGCGGTCCAGCCAGACGGCGAGAAGCTCGGCCAGGAAGAAGAAAAAGAAGAAGGAGCTATACAGTGCGATGGTGCCTGCGCCGCCGAAGAGGCCTGCACCGATGCCGCCCTTCTTAGCGGACTCTGCCAGCTCGGTCTTGGCTAGCTCCACCTCGGAGCGCACGAGCTGGGACATCTGCTCGGTGGCGTTGGAGACCAGCTGGCCTACCGAGGTCTCGGACGAGGACGTATCCACGTCACTCAAAGGGATAGAGTTCACCTTCGGTGCAAATTGATCAGTACCGTCGGTAAAAAGTCCATCGTTGCTCACGATTAATTCTCCTCGCGTTTATCTAAACCTTGTAATGTCCCCAATAATAATGGAATCACTATTATCCCATGGTGCCACGCATACTTAGGGACTTCCACGGCTATCCTAATGGATATGTCAGAAAATGACGCGTTATCCCCGCTGTTTCGCCTGCCGGGGGTGAAAGAAAGTGCAGAAAAGGCCGCCGCTGCCATCGCCCGCGCACACCGCCGACCTGCAGGATTGCGCAAGTTTGAGGTTATCTCTGCGGAGTCCCTCATGCGCGGCGCCCGTGCCAGCGTGGCGCTGGACGGCCACGCCATCCCCCCACATCCGGGACCGGAAGATATGGAAGAAGGGCCGCTGGCCAGCGCTGTCAGCGCCTATTCCGTGGCCGCCCCGGAACTCTTAGATGCCACGGTGCGCTCCTTTGCCCGGGCACCGTTGCAGGTACTGGCGCGCATTGACGTCGCGGCCGGCGGCACTGGTATTCCGGCCGGCGAGAGTGCGCGCTTGCAAGGGCTGGGCCGGCTCATCGCGCAGGGTGGCGGTCCCGCCTTCGATCTCTTGCTGCCGAGTGTGGTCCATGCCGAGATTGCCGTCGGCGAGTTCTTTGGCCCTCGCAGTGGCCTCGTCGCCCGCGTTGCCTCCCGCCTCGCCGCGGTGCATACGGGCTTTGACCCGCGCGGTTTCGCCGTGCCCGAGGTCTACTACACCCGCCACCGCGCCGAGTATGCCGCCGCGGTGGGCAATTACCGCACCGCGCTTGCCGACGCCCTCTTAACCCACCTCGCCGCCTGGACCGCCGGCGGCAAAGAAGCCGACGCGATTGCCCGCGCGGCCTAGGAGGCGCGCCGTGGGCCCCGCTTGGGCGGGCCGGGGCGGCCCGGGTGCTGGGCGAGCCACAGGCCAGCGCCGATAACTGCCGCGGTACCTGCCAGAACGGAGGCGCCGATTCCAATTTCTTTGGCGGTCGGTGCAGGCAGGAGCGGCTCTGGGTCCTTAAAGGAGCGGATCTCCCATTCGTGGGCGAGGGCGTGGCGCTTTAGTTGCTTGTCCGGGTTGACGGCGACGGGGTGGCCTACCTTTTCCAGCATCGGGACATCGGTAGCGGAATCCGAGTAGGCGTAGCTGGCATTAAGGTCGAGGTTTTCTGCCGCTGCGGTCCGCTCCAAGGCCTCTGCTTTAGTGGGGCCCTTGCAGTAGAAGAGCACCTCGCCGGTAAAACGGCCGTTTTCCTCTGCCAATTCGGTGGCTATGACGTGCTCGACGCCGAGTTCCTCTGCGATGATGTCCACCAGCACGGCCGCGGAGGCAGAGACGATGACCACGTGGTGGCCAGCGGAGCGGTGGGCGCGGATGAGTTCGCGGGCCTCGGCATAAATGAAGGGCGTGACCACGTGATGCATGGTGTCGCGGGCGATGGCGCGCACCTCGTCCACGGACCACCCGGTGACCAGTGCAGTGAGCTGGTCGCGGGTGGAATCCATGCCTTCGCTGGTCAGGCCGGAAAACATATAGCTGGCCTTAGCAAGTGAGAGCTGCAGTGCTTCGGCCGGCGAGATGAGCCCGTTGTGGAGGAACTCGCGACCAAACGCATAGGCCGAGGAGGTGGCGATGATGGTCTTATCGAGATCGAAAAACGCCGCGGTGCGTGCGGGGTCGCCGCCGGTGCGGGTTGCGCTGGCGGGGCGGGGATGACGGGGCTCGCGGGAAGTAGGCATGATGTGCTGCCGAGTGTAGCCGCCCTCAGCGCTTGCTGGTGTAGAAGTGGCTGGCGTTAACGGTGATTTGTATGTCACTAATGTGGGATTGGGAACCCGCGTGGGGGTGGCGCTGAGTGAACATGCATTCGGTGCAGGTCAGCGCCGTGACCGTGGAAATCTGCTGTTAGCTGTTGTGATTGGGTGGCGAACATGTCATAATAATGCGTGCAAGGCCCCGATATACTGTGCGGCCTGCCCCGGCTCACCCCCCCGAGGCCGGGTTACTGACGGCCCGCGCGCACACCCCCCGATGCGCGGGCCGTCACCTATATCTACCGCCGTGCGGAGCGGGTTATCCACAGATTTTTGGTTGAAACGACAACCAAACTAGGTCCACATGGTGACGTCTGGCGGGTTATCCACAACGCTGCTGCCAGAGCCTCGCTGCGGTTGCGCGACTGCTTCAGGCTATGAGGCATGAACGCATTACACCCTGATTCCGCCGTCATCGTTGTCGCTATTGGTGACGAAGCGCTGCGCGCCGAGGCCGTTCACGCCGCGGCTGCGACCAGCCACGATGTGCTGACCGTAACCGATCCCCGCGATGTCCCGCGCAGCTTGCCCGGCGCCTATGCGGTGCTGGTTGATTCCTTGATGGCCCGCGTGGTGGCAGCAGCGCGGCGCACCCACACCGCGCCTGCGCCCGTGCTTTTCCTGGCCGCGGACCCCGGGCCGATTGACTACGAGGCGGCGCTCGCCTGCCACGCGGAGAGCGCCTTTATCATCCCCGCCCAGGTGAAGGAGTTGCTGGCGAGCATCGCCGCGGCGGGCGCGCCGCAGGAAGCGTGGCCGGGCAGTGCGACCATCGCCGTGGTTGGCGCGAGCGGTGGGGTGGGCGCTTCTACCTTCGCGGCCGCGCTGGCCCGCACCCAGTGCGCAGCCGACGGTCGCGCCCTGCTTATCGACGCCCACCCATACTCCGGCGGCCTCGACCTCCTGCTCGGCGTAGAAGCGGAACCGGGGGCGCGTTGGCCGGAGCTTACCGTGGGCGATGGCAGCATCGATGCCGCCGATCTCTACCGCGCGCTGCCATCCACGCCTGATGGGGTAGCGGTGCTCTCGGCCGCGCGCAGCACCGTCGCGGATCCCTTCCGCTTGGACATGGACCTGCTTGCCCGGGTGGTAGGGGCGGCCCATGCGGGCGAAGGGGTATGCGTGGTGGATTGCACCCCGGAGACTATCCCGGATGCCTGTACCCACGTGGTCATCGTGGTGGCCGCGGAGGTGCGATCGGCCGCGTCGGCCGCGCAACTTCTGGTGCGTCTCGATGCTGCGCGGCGCAGATGCGTGGTGGTGCTGCGGCAACGCCAGTGGGCGTCGTTAAGCGCGGCAGAAGTAGAACGCATCGTCCACAGCACGGTGCTGGCAGAATTGCCGACGCTCCGGGGCCTCACCCGCGCGGTGGAAATCGGCGGCCTGCCGCAGCGCCTCCCCGCACCCTTGCGCAAGGCCGCCCGCGCGGTCCTCGAGGAGGTCGGCGTATGAGCGAGCATAAAGCAGCACAAGAAACGCTGGAAAAGATGCAGCGCATCATTGCCGCCGAGCCCGAATTGGTGCATGATGCGGCAGCTCTGGCCCGGCGCATTCGCGCAGAAGCCGGCGTGATTAGTGACGTTGCAGTGCTCGACCTGCTGCGCCGCCTGCGCCAAGACGCCACCGGGATGGGCCCGCTCGATGCGGTGCTGGGGCGCGAGGGTGTCACAGACGTCGTAGTCAACGGGCCACACGCGGTATTCATGGACCGCGGCGAAGGCCTCGAGCGCACCGATATCACCTTCCGCGATGATGCCGAGGTCCGCCAGCTGGCCAGCCGGCTTGCGGCAGCTTCAGGCACGCGCCTCGATGATGCGCAGCCCTTTGCCGATGGCCGCGTCACTCGCCCCGATGGTGTCGTATTGCGCGTCCACGCACTGCTGAGCCCGCCCGCAGTGGCCGGGACTTGCCTGAGCCTGCGCGTATTGCGCCAAGCGCAGACCACCCTGCCCCAGCTTGTAGACAATGGCACGCTGCCAAAAGACATCGCGGCGCTGCTGCGCGCCGTGGTGGACAAACGCATCTCCTTTCTAGTCATCGGCGGCACTGGTTCCGGCAAAACCACCCTGCTCTCCGCGCTGTTGGGAACCGTCTCCGAGCGCGAACGCATCCTCGTTATCGAGGACACCGCCGAGCTCTCCCCACACCACCCGCATTGCGTCAGCGTGGTCTCGCGCCGGGCCAACGCGGAAGGAAGCGGCGAGGTCACGATGTCACAACTGCTGCGCCAAGCGCTGCGCATGCGGCCGGACCGCATCGTGGTGGGAGAGATCCGCGGCCGCGAGGTGGTGGATCTCCTCGCCGCGCTCAACACCGGCCACGACGGCGGCGCCGGCACGCTGCACGCCAATTCCCTGTTTGAAGTCCCAGCCCGCATGGAGGCTCTCGCCGCCCTCGGCGGCTTGGACCGCGCGGCGCTGCATTCGCAATTGGCGGCGGCTGTGCACATGGTGCTAGCCATGGAGCGCACCCCACAGGGCCGCCGCCTCGCCCATATCGGCCTGCTCGAGGGAAACCCAGTGACCCCACGCATCATCTGGAGCGCCGAAGATGGCCCGGCAGACGGCTTCGCGGAATTCTCCGCGCAGCTGCTGGGCGAGCATGCCGGGGAGGTCAGCCATGCTTAGCTACCTCATCCTTGCTGCTGCGCTGCTTATACCCGCGCCCTCGAGTGCCGGCCGCTTGGCCTCAGCCACGCGCCGGGCACAGGCCAGCTCCGTGGTGATCCTAGGCGCAGTCTTTTGCGGCAGCCTGGTCTTCTACTCGGTGGGACGCATTAGCATCGCCATCGCTGCCGCCATTATCGCGTGGTGTGTGTCCTGGTACGCGAAGGATATTGTGGCCGCACGGACAGAGCGGCGCGGCCGCGAGGGGCTGGCCGCCTACCTGGGCGTGGTCACCGCGGACCTGCGTGCAGGGGCGACCTTGGCTGGGGCGCTCGCCCGCGGCGTGGAGTCCCTTCCAGCTACCACCCCGCGCGAGGTATCCGCAGCACTAGAATCCACGGCCACCCTCGCCACGCGCGGTGCGCCGCCGCACATGGCGCTGATAGAAGCGCAGGGCGGCAAGGCTCTGCCAGAGCTTCACCGCTTAGGTCACTTATTAGAGCTATCCACCTACCACGGCATAGCGGTGGCCAGCTTGCTCGACCAAGCCCAAAGCCGCCTCGACGCTTCCCGACGCCACCAGCAATCCACCGCCGCTAGCCTGCAAGGCCCCCAAGCCACCGCCACGGTGCTCGCATGCCTGCCCATAGCCGGCATCGCCATGGGCGGGGCCATGGGTGCCAACTCCCTCGGCTTCCTTTTAGGCGGCGGATTAGGCGGCATCCTCCTCGTGGCGGGCGTGGCGCTGGCCTGCGGCGGGTTCGCCTGGTCGCGCGTCATTATCCGGAAGGCGGCAGCATGACCCCGCTCATTTTTGTGGCCCTGGCCGCCCTTATTGGCCTGCCGCCGCACACCGCCCGCTTGGCGCCTGCCAGCGCAACCGAGACCACCGCCAAGACCCCGCGCGATGGCCCGACCGCGCGCGGGGGACTGATAAGCAAGCTGAAGCCCGCAGCACCGCTGGACCCACTGGCAGTAGCTGGCGACGTCGAACTCTTCGCAGCATGCCTGGCCGCGGGGCTATCCGTGCACGGCGCCACCACCGCGGTGGCCCGCACCGCGGATGCCCAGACCAAGGAACTGTGGGAGACCGTCGCCGCGCTGCTCGGCGTGGGCGTTCCCGCGCAGTCCGCGTGGGGCCACATGAAGGGCCATGCGGGGCTGGAGGACTTAGCGCAGCTTGTCATCATGTCGGGCCAATCCGGCGCCACCATCGCGGCCGGATGCCAACGAATCTGTACTTCCTTGCGCGCGGAAGCATCCGCCCACGCCACGGCGCAGGCGGAGCGCGCAGGAGTATTTATCGCCCTCCCGCTGGCGGTGTGCTTCCTGCCAGCATTCATCGTTCTAGGACTTGCGCCCGTAGTCATCAGTTTGGGCGCACAACTTCTCTAAACCTCACGTGAAAGGACACTAATCATGCACGCACTAAATAAGTATTCCCAGCTCATCCGCAATGACGAGGGGATGAGCACCATCGAATACTCTGTAGTCTAAGATTTATACCATGATGGATAATAAGCTAAAAGCACTGGTAGTAGTGCGTATTTCTAGACTAATGGAAGCCTCTTCTTCCCCGGAGAGGCAAGAGCAGGAGTGCAGGGAACTATGCCAGCGAATGGGCTGGGAGGTAGTAGGAGTTGCTAGTGACCTTAACGTAAGTGCTGGTGCCACTACACCGTTCGAGCGTCCAGAGCTGGGCTCATGGTTGGGCTCTGGTAAGGATAATGACCCTGGACGCTCCCACGAGTTCGACGTAATAGTCTTCTGGAGGCTAGACCGCCTGGTCCGTAGCATGACTCAGCTTTCTAGCCTTATGGGCTGGTGTGAGCAGAGAGACGTTTACCTAAAGTCGGCTACCGAAAGTCATATTGACACCACTACTGACATGGGCCGGATTATGGCGATGCTCGTAGGCTCTTTTGCCGAAGTTGAACTTGCAGCGATTAGGGAGCGTACTGGAGCAGACCAACACCACCGCATTATTAGCGGCAAGTACAGGGGCGCTGTGCCCTCCTGGGGCTATAGGCCAGTGCAAGATAGTTCTGGTGGATGGAAGGTTGAACCAGACCCTGTACAGGTTAAGCAGGTTCATAAGGCAGCGGGGCTTGTGCTCCAGGGCGTGAGCATGAACGAGATTGCCAGGCAGTTTAATGCAGCGGGTGAGTTAACCCCTAGGGCGTTGAATGATGCGCGTCAAGGCCGTGAGCCGCGTAAGAGTCAGTGGCGCGGTAACCGGCTCAAGAGCATGATTACCTCGAAGGCAATGTTGGGCTATGCGATGATTCGTGAGCCTGTTCTGGATAAGAGCGGTAAGCCAAAGCGCAATAGGAGCGGCCAGAAGATTTATGAGCCCGAAGCCAAGGTTGTGGTGAAAGATGGAGCCCCGGTAAAGCGTGCTGCGGCCATCCTAGACCGGGACACCTGGGAAAGGGTGTGCAAGGAGCTTGCTTCTCGAGAAGTTGATGTTTCAGCCCGCTCGCATTCCCTGTTGCTCAATGTCCTGTTTTGCGGTATCTGCGGTAATCCTGCTTATAAGATGAGTCCGAACAATGGACGTAGACCTACCTACCGTTGTTCCACTGCTCAATTAGGCAAGCACGGTAAATGTTCTACTAAGACCTTGCAGGTTGATGAAGAGTTCATCGAAGATACGGTTACCAATTCATTCCTAGGTCTGCTCGGGGACAGTGTAAGAGCTGTAAAGGTCTGGGATGAGGGTGTTGACCACTCCGAAGAGCTTGCTGAGCTTGAGGCTGGTATTCGTGAGCTTGCTAACGAGTTGCCTCGTTACCGTGCTGGTACTACCGCGTTCGATGCAATTACATCGAATATCGAGACAATGCAAGAGCGTCTAGACCAACTCGAAGCTGAAGGTGTTAGGCCCGCTGGTTGGGTTTGGGAGCCCACCGGCCAAACGATCCGTGATTGGTGGGAGGCCTCCTCGGTTGTAGAAAGAAACGCTTACCTCAGGGAATGTGGGGTTAAGGTCACATTCGAACATCGGGAGAACCGTAAACGTGGTGAAGCTCCGGATGTACAGATTTCTTACGAGAATATTCCGGGTGTTGTTTCGGAGTTAGAGCCTGGGGAAGGCGCTTCTCGTGCTGTGCAGGTACTCGAGAAGGTGCCTGAGGGGCACAAGATTGTGATTCAGACAGAAACAGAGGAGAAGTAACGATGGAGAAATTGCACTGCTTAACCGATGAACAGCTCGCCGCTCTACCTCGTACCCCGGAAGTTCAGTTAGAAATCCAAAAGCGACTCTATGAGTCGGCTAGTGAAGCGGTAGAAGCCTGGAACGAGGAAGCTAACCAGCTAGTCAGCATCGAGGATGCAGCGGCTGAGTTGGGCTGGAGTCTCGAGCAGATGCTGGAGCAGTTGGTTCAGGATGGTTTGCTGCTCGAGCTTGATGGTGAGCTGGTGGCTAGTCCGCACCCTGATATTCAGCACATGTCCTGAGAGCCGTTTTAAGGCCTTAGAACATGGTTTCGGTATGTTTACCCCTTTGGAGTGTCGCTAGGCGCTCTATGAGGCCGTTAACCGCTCCTCGAGCTTCGCTCTGTGGTGCTAGAGGCCTCTAATGGCCGTTGTTTGTTTATTTAGATTAGAAGGAGTGTTTTAAGAAATATGGAGCAGAGTTTATTCGATACACCGGAGGTTCTGAGAGACATTCTGGGCATCGTTAAAGATGAGGATTTAGGCCTGCCTACACAGGCGGATAATTGGCTTATTCCCGGTGTTGTGTGCACTACGAATACCGTTGTCTATGGTCAAGCTTCGGCTGGTAAATCAATGGTTATTAGTAACATAATCGCCAGCTTATTTGATGGCAGGAACTTTTTTGATATTAAACCAGCCCAGAGCGGGTTAAAAGGGTTGGTTATTTGTTCTGATGCTAAGGCTGAGTTCGAGTACAAGCAACGGCTGCATAACATTAACGCCACCGGCGCGGTGGAGTACATGGCTGACGCTGGTGTTATCACCCCGGGCCAGTGGGGAATGATTACAGAAGCTGTGCGTTATATCGGCTATGACTACGTGATTGTTGACCATGCTACGGGTGTGGTTGATGGTGACGTTATCGCCCGTGAGCCGTGGCAAAAGTTTTGGCAAGAGCATGTGCGTAGCCTGAACGTTCCCACTATCGTGGTAGCTCATTCGTCGGATTCTACTTTCCAGGGCCAGGTGTCACACCGGCCTATGGGCAATTCTGGCGTCACTCAGTTCTCAAGGTGCGAGGTTGAGGTGTTCACCAAGGGGAATACTAAGTTTGCTTCTGAGCCGTTGAGGGAGCTTAGGTCTAAGAGCCGTTATGGTCAGGGCGTGGCACGCAATTTCCGCATCATCGACCCGGGCATCGTTGTGGCTGAAGAGCAGGCTGAGAAACCAGCACCAAAGCAGAGGGATAATGAGACTCTGGATAAGAATGCTCGGATTGCCCGACTCGCTGCACGGTCTAAGGCTTCTACTGTTACGGGTGTAGCTGAGGATATTGCTTCTGAGGTTGGAACAACTGCTCGCACATTGAGCGCTCGTAAACTTCCGGAGCTTGTGAGTATCGGACTTTTGGTGAAGAACCAGAACAAGACCAACGGTGTATATTCTCCCGGCCCTAAGCTGAAAATGTAGGGTGTGCACTTTTTCTGTTTATGCAGGTCACAGGGTTACAAAATGCACACCTAGGGTGTGCACTCTTCTGCATTTCCCCTGGTCACAGACGTGCACATGCACACTGCACCCCCCTTATAGTATCCCCCACTTATCTATTCCCTAGAAGGGCGCAATGAGCGCCCGCGTAGGGAAGCGAATAATTACGGCTATGGTCTAGCCGTGATTGTGAGCATAGGAAGTGAAAGAATGAGCACGATTACTTCGTGCTTATGAATGAACGATTAAACACAGGGAGATTATTAGCCCGACCTCCAAAGCGTCGGGCTGGTAATCGACCGGATAAAGCATAAGGGCTTATGGATATTAAGCCCGTTGCGTTATGCGAGTAGCAACCGACTCTGGAGGTTGTGTAGGAGCATATTGTTTAGGCGGCAAAATCGCCGCCTTGTATTTATCTATTTCCTAGGCATGAGCAATAGCCGGAAAGCGCTATTGCGATTAGTCGGTCTATCGACCTCCACTGATATACAGCGGCCTGAGTGGCCGCATAGTAGCAATAGCCCTCGAGTGCTATTGCCCCTTAGTCGGCCTAG
This sequence comes from Corynebacterium sp. ACRPJ, assembly GCF_022347345.1. NCBI lineage: Bacteria > Bacillati > Actinomycetota > Actinomycetes > Mycobacteriales > Corynebacteriaceae > Corynebacterium > Corynebacterium sp. ACRPJ. Next base: position 79,808 of record NZ_JAKRNC010000011.1, on the reverse strand, counting down.
TGGCCTCTATTGATAAAGCGGCTTATCGCCGCTATTACCCGGCCATAGTGGCCGGTGGTTTTACTCTCCTAAGAGCAAGGTAGACTACCTTGCATTAATAATTATTTATACTCCATTGGATAGGCTCAGGTGCTCCTCTGAGCCGATGGTAATGCTCCTCGTGCCTGCGGTGCTGTAACGCTCTAGCACCATGAGCGAAGCTCAGGGAGCGATAAACGGGAATCAGCCCCACAGAGCGGAGCTCGAGGAGCGATATCGGGAATCAACCTGTGGTTGACTTCCCTAACCTCTGGTTGAGTTCCCTAGAATCGATTCTGGGCGTTTTAACCTCTCCTCTGGTGTATTTTACCCTTGGAACGTCTGGGAGGCTCTCAGAATGGACGCTAGGGGCCTCTATGGGCCTCTTGTAACGTGTTAGGGGTATAGCACTGTTGAGGGCTGCTAACCCGCCCTAAACCCGCAGCAGGTAGCAGAGATTAAACGGCGCACACTGGTAGGGGAGTCGAAAGCAGCTCTGGCGCGGGAATTCGGGGTGACCCGTCCTACGGTGTATCGGGCGTTGAAAAACGCCTAGGGTAGTGCAGTCGTAACGGTAAATCAGCGTGCCCGTCAGTCCTGTTATATGTCTTGCCATATGGCGGGACATATGTTTAGGCATATGTTATAGCGTATGCTCGGATTTACGTAGTTCTACTTGCTCTTCTGTACGTCTAGCTAGGGTGTTGGGCGGTGAAATCGACAGACTTAAGGGCGGCTACGAGTAACTCGGTGCGCGTTTCCCACCGTGGAAAGCTGCGATACGGGTCGGAGGCGATATTATGTTGCGAGTCCAGTCAGGCAAGAGAGACGGACAATGGATAAGCACTCATTGGGCACACTCAGCCATAAAGGAAAAGACCCTGAAACCACTTCCGGGAAGAAGCTGGAGTTGGCAATCAAGGTCGTAGCTCTTATCGCTAATGCTGGAAAGGGTCTGCGTTTAAGCGCAGACCCTTTCTCCAGAGACTAAATCGCCTTTTTGGAAGCCCGCTTAAATAGAAAAAGCGTGGAGCCCAAGATGATTAGTGAGAGTAGGAGCCACATTAAGGTGTAAAGCGTCTGCGTTTGCCAGAATGCTGAATTTGGATAAAACTCAACCAAGTATTTTCCGTTTTCGATTGGCTCTGATTCAAGAATATCGCCGGGGACTGGAAGAAGGGCTGGATCTGGGTGTGGCCCTGAAAATTCCCCCTTTTCAACGGGAAGGAGAGGATTAAGCCAAGAAGCTCCTGTCGTTCCTACCAATAAACCTAATGCGAAAGTTACGGCCACAGCGGGAATTGATTTTTTAAAAACTACGCCAGCAATCGAAGCAATAGACACCATTAGTACCGTCACCACAGCTGGGTAGAGGGCATGGCCAGCGATGTACGAGTACGACATCATGTTTTTACCTTGATTCAACCCGTCCGAGCGCAGCTGACTGACTTCCACAATCCCCCATACACAAACTCCAAAGATTAGTGCTGAGATTAGAGGGCTAATAATACGGCAGAAAAACCACTTGGAGGAAGAGAGATCTTGGCTTAAGGACCAGACAACAGATTTCGTCTCAAATTCTTTAGAGAATAAAGCCACTGCCCACACAATTCCGGCGAACATGGGCACAATACCGGCCAGCATTTCAGTCATCCCAAGATAAGGCTTGAAATTGACTTCGTATGCCGCCAGTAACGCCAGTAGCACAAGAATTGCCGCACATGATAGCCAAGCGGGTCGGTCAATTTTGAAGTAGTGTAAAGCTACTTTTAGCATTAGAGGCCTTTCCTAGTCAGATGTTCAAGCACAAATTCTTCAAAGGCGCCATCTTTCTGCGAATCAATTTCTTCTCTCGCTACAGACGCAAGAAGATCCCCTTCTTCAATTACCCAAAGATGGGTAAGTATTGCAGATAAATCAGATACGGTATGCGATGATACTAATATCCCAACGCCGTCTTCTTTCGCTGCCTTTTCCAAGAGTTCTCGAACCCAGATTTTAACTACTGGATCTAGATCAGCCATAGGTTCATCGAGAATCATGAATTTTTTATTCCGCGCGAGCGAAATAATCAGCGCAACTTGAGTATGCTGTCCACCAGATAATTGAGATACTTTTGATTTCCCGGATATTCCGAGTGACTCAATTTTTTCTTTTGCCCATTGATAGTTGAAAGAGTCGTTAATATCACGGGCCAGTCGAGTATGCTGCTCTACCGTAATACTCGAATAAAGGGGACGGCCTTGTGACACGAAGGCAACCGAAGAAGATAGGTCGTCACCTTCCTCTTTTTTATCCGACAGGACGTGAATGTTTCCTTCGGTAGGTATGAGATGGCCTGTCAGCGCTGACATAATGGTAGATTTTCCGGCCCCATTTCGCCCTACCATTGCCACGATGTCACTGGAGCTCAGCTTTGACGAAAAATCGTTGATGATAACTCTATTCCCACGGACTATTTTTATTCCGTCGGCGACAAGCGAGCTTGTCATTTTCTCCCTTTCTGTAAAACGGTGTAGCCACGAAAATCACCTGCCTAGGTACGCAACAAATGGACATGCGAAAATCTAGCAACAATACATTTAAATCAAGCTTTTCATATTTATTAGCTACACACAGTTCTTTAACCTACGAGTAACCTGCTCAATACGATTTAGAGAAAGCATTCTCCACACGACGAGATTGATGAGTCCAAGTACGGCTACGAGTAACTCTGCGCACGTTTTACCTCGTAAACGACTTCATAAAGGCAGGAATGGAATCACGCTTCTAGGTCTCGTCAGGGGTGACTGCTAGCGTTAGTGCTGGTTCACAATCACACCCCGCTACTTGTGGTGGGGTGTGGACGTGGCTTCCTCGTCGGTGCGCGGTGCGGCCCGCGCGTGACGTGGGCTGTCCCGCGCGCCCTTTTTCAGGCGAGCGGACAACCCTAAGACGCTAAGGGAGACAGGCACACATTTTGACCCTTAACCTCAATTCGCGCTGCTTTCCAGCTCAATGTTTATTACTTGGCAAAAGACCGTTGGAGGGCGGCTTGAGTCACGGCTTCGCTTCTCAGGAACACTAGTTTGGAATAATTTCCCGGTTCCGGAGCTTTCGGACAAGCAACGAGAGAGCATTATTAAGGCTGGTAAGAAGGTTTTGGAGGCTCGTGCTGCTCATCCCGAGCGCTCATTAGCAGAACACTACAGCCCGCTTGCAATGGCACCAGAGCTCGTTAAGGCTCACGAAGCGCTGGACCGTCAGGTTGACCGAGCTTTTGGTGCGCCTCGCAAACTCACGAATGACAGGCAACGGCTCGAGTTGCTGTTCTCTAATTATCAACGGCTGACTGAGGTAGGTTACCCCCGTTCTATAACAATTTTATAACACAGAGGGGTATTTGTGACATGAATGGTGAGAATCCTACCTATGTAAATAGTAGAGGCTTAATTTTTGGCTAGGCCTCAATACTCTGCCGTCTGGTACTCGGCGGTGCATTCAGCTTTCTCTAGGTTTAAGTTTCTTGGCTGTGCTTTAACTCTAGGTCGCTCCTTCCGAAGGACTAGGGCCCCGGTTACCCGGGGCCCTTTTTTCTTGTGCCTAAGAAGCTAACGTTACTTAGTTGGATTAGAAAGGGTTTATTAAATGAAACGTTATTCGAATGGGAAGACCCAGGAAGAGCAGGCCCGCCACAACCGAAACTATCGGCGTAGGCAGAAAGAAGCTCGAACCTGGATTGCGGATATTTCTAAGGCCCTAGGGGAGCCGAAAGAAGCTGTTGTGAGGATGGACGCGGTACGTGTGGCCGCGCTGATTAAGGAAGGATTCGAAGAAGAGTGAACGGCCTAGAAACTCGAATTAAGGATTATTTATCTAATCCTAGGCATAAGCGATTGTCTAAAGCGCTTAGGGAAGAACTGGATTCGGAAGGGCTTAAGTATTGCTACGGGTGCCAGTGTGTCAAGGAATTAAGCGGGTTCAACCGCCAGCGCGATGGGTACCGAAATCAATGCCGTGAGTGCCAACACAGCTGGCACTACGCTAATCATGACCGCGAACTAGCCCGTATGCGTCGGTACAAGGCTGATAATGCAGAGGCGATTGCGGTTCAGTGTAAGAGGTATAGGGAGCTTAATCCGCTCCCTGGACGTATTCGGGATGGGTATAAACGTGCTGAGAAGCTAGGTGCTCCAACGGTCGAATTTAAGGCAAAAGATGTTTACGAGTACTGGAGCTCTGCGGGAATCGATCCCTGGTCTTCTGCTTACTCGGGTACCCCGCTCACGCCTGAGAACTATGGGCTAGACCACATTATTCCGCTCTCAGCGCCGGATACTCCTGGGCATGTGCCCTGGAATCTAGCTCCCTGTACTCAGTTGGAGAATAAGCGAAAAACTAATCGGAAAGTTTTGCCGTTCCGGCTACTAGCCTTATTGGCCCTGAATGAGGAGAAGAAGAATGCGAAGGATTGCGAATAATATCCATACATTCCGCCTACAAGACCCGCCACCATCGAAGTTGCCTTGTAGTCAAGATGATTCAGCCCCCCGTGCCGCTCGGTATGGAGGGCTTGACTTTTATGTAACCACCGCTGAGGAGAGGCAGTCAATGTTCTTTTGTGGAAAGGAGAATTAGTTGTGAGCAACCATGTTCCGCTTAATGGAGAGAAGGTCATCGAACGAGTTAACGGCGAATTAGAACGCCGTCAAACGCCCGCCACCGTGCTACGAGATGCTTTGGCTAGTGCTAACGAGGAGGCTCCAGATGGCACGAATGGTGCTGTCAAGAGCGGTACCCCGCAACGAGCTACCGACCCATCCCAAGGCCATGGGTATCCCGGTAAGGCTAAACGCCCCGATCCGCTACTAGATGCCCTGTTAAAAGCTGTCTATTAAATCGAAGGAGAAATTTAAATGTTGAACGTTGAGAATTGGACTTTGAAGAACCCAAAGGCCGTAGAAAACCTCCTGGAGGCCCGAGCTAAGCTCGAGGAGCTTGTGCACGCCCCAGCACCGTCTAACGATGGTTTCCTTTCTGCTGAGACACTTGAGTCAGCGATAGACCAACACACCCGATTCACTTTGTATAACGGCCAAGAACGCCGTCAAGCTATCAACCTCGCGCAAAACACTATCGAGCGCGAACTAAAGGCTGAAGTAAATAATAATCTAAATTCCTATTTGAAGCAGGTAGAAGCTATCTTTAATCCTGCTGCTGAAGCGTATGCAGAAGCGGTAGAGAAGCTTCCTACCGGAAAGTTTACCGCTGAGGACGTGCTCAACTTTAGCGAGCCGGAGCGTGTAGCTTACCACTCGGCACGAGAAGCCGCCGGTGTTATCAGTTGGGCTGCTGATTGGCTGTGGGAATTGCTAGACCTCCCGGGACAACGCCTGGATGGCTGGGGGAAGTGGTTCCTAGTGTGCGAGCCCGGAAATGTGGCTGGACTTACCTGTCTATTCCTTGAGGAGGAGCACACTGGGGAGAAGGGGTATGACGCCCTGTTGCCGCCCCTCCTACGGGCCCTGCGTGAGGGTGCGTATCTGCGTGTAGCTACACCAGCACAGGCGAGCGAGGCTGCGCAGGAACAGGAGCACGCACGTCAGGGCATGGATGAACAAGCATGGCTTACTCTCCGTCGGGACTTAAAGCTATAAGCCTCTAAGAGCTGTTGGGGAGCCTGAGTGTTAAGGCTCCCTAAAACACCCTATGAGCAGGCAATATGTCCTGTTGGTTGGTAGTCACCCACCATGGGGGCACCCAGGGGGTATAGCCCCGCCCCCCAAAGCTCCACCGGACGGTATTGCGTCTGCGATCTTGTATGCTGTTTTATTTATGGATTTTTAGGAAGTGATTAATTTGGTTGAGGATCTAGGTCCCTCTGGGGCCCGGCTGGTTGAGAATATTACCAGCGAGTTCGACTTTTCTAGCGAACCGGCAAAGCAGGCCTTGTTGTTGAGGGCGGCGCGAACTACAGACCGGATTGCTCAGCTCGAAGAGGCAGCGGCTCAGTCCCCGCTTATGGTGAAGGGCTCCCAAGGTCAACAGGTCATTTCGCCTCTAATCGCAGAAGCCCGCGCGCAGACATCACTGCTTGACAGGCTATTAAAGAGCCTAGGCCTTCCAGAGTCCGACGAGGAGTCCGCCGCTAAGGCTGAGCAAAGGCAGCGTCAAGCTCGTAAAGCTGCTAAGACTCGCTGGGGGAATCGGTCATGACGGTTCGCAAGGGAAGAAAGCGTGGTATCACCCCGGCTGATGTTGCGGCTCAAATTCCGGTTCATACTTACCCTGTGGAAGTTCCGTTCAGTGAGTGGGTTGAGGAGACTCAGGCTTATTGCTATGCCATGGCTGGGAACACTGAGCATGATTTTGTTTCCAGTGCGGGTGAATTGGCCGAGGTGTCGCTCGCTGATTGGTTCCGCGCGGTCTTTGCTACCGACCTTGGTTGTGCCCCGCCTGGTCAGCTTTGGATTTCTCCTAGGGCTGAGTAGAGGGGTTTGAGTGTCCTAACCTCCTCGGGCTGGTTCCTGGTGGGGTTAGGGCCTATTGGCCGGTGGTGGTTGTTTACCGCCCCTCGGTTGAGGGAACTCAACCAGAGGTTGATTCCCGTTGATACGCTCCTCGGCTTTGCCTGTGGGGCTGATTCAGGCCGATTTTCCACCCGTTATGACCTGCGTATTTAGAGACGCTAATTCGCTGTATCGCATTCTAAGGCGATTTAAAATTTCTTTGGACTGATTGCCTAGCCAAGGATTTTTATTGGCTCATAATGTACTTGGGAAGGCCGAAAATGTAGCTATTTAGCGCCTCGGCGAATGTTAACTAAGATTTCAATTTGGTACGCCTAGCTGTACGTGCTTCTCGCGCTCTTTGCTCTCTTTTTGCACGGTTCTCCTGCTCTTTCCTATCGTGCAGTATCGTGTACCTAATCGAGGCCTGTATAAGGAAGGTGCCAACCGAAACGACAGCACAGCCGTAGTAAGCGGTCTGTGCCACTCGCCCAGCGTCGCTGTAACTCTCGGCCTGTGCAGTGTTAGGAAGCGCGAATAGAGCCAAACCCAATAGCAGTAGAACCATAGCAATGTATACCCACGTCACTCCCTTCAGTTTTTTCTCGTTGATGCAATACTCGAAGATTTCTTTATCAAGGAAGCAAGAAACAAGGGATAGTGACAATAAGGCTATTACTGCGGTAAGTGCTGTTTGCATAGCCCGATGCTATCAAGACCGGTATAACACGTGAACAACGTTATCGAAGGTGGCTCCCTCTTGGTAGGTGCCCTGTGTTCACCCTTGGAGACAATTTAACTATCACTCATAAGAACTGTTGGATACAAGGATATATACCCTACTAGGGAATCCCCCCATAGGGATTCCCCTTAATTACTATTAACCCAACGATTCCGACCGGAAGTTTTGTGGGCCTCGGTGGGGGCAGTGAGCACGGGGGAGCTCCCCGCCTATCTCCAACCGACACCACTTCCACAGGGGGGTTGTGGCACTCGTATGCTCACACACCCGGAGCAGTCTCGCATCTTCTAGGGTATAAAAGTTTGACAATCGAGTATGCCATGGGCTCTTTGGCGGCCGCCGCGCTTGCCGGGGTGCTCTACATGGTCATCAACGGCGGCGGGGTGGTCGATGCCATCGAGGGCATCATTACCGACGCCCTCTCGAATACCCCGAGCTAGCGCCGCTCTCTAACCGTGGCCGGCGGGCCCAGCCTGCCGGCAGAAAGGAGGAATGATGCACAGGGTATTTGATGACGATGGCTCCGTGACCATCGAGGCCGCCTTGGCTTTAAGCTCCCTGGTCTTGGTCGCGGCGGGAATCGTGGGTGCCATTGCCACGCTGGCATCTTATATCGCCGCGGTGGACATGGCGGGCGCGGCCGCGCGTTCGCACGCCATCGGCGTCGAATACCATCCCCCGCGCGAGGATGCCCAGGTTAGCGTGGAAGAAAGCGGTGGGTTGGTGAGGGCGTCGGTAAGCGTCGATGCCCCCGTCGGCACCATGCGCTCCGAAGCGGTATTTCCGGCCGAGGTGGGCGGAAATGAGTAGGCCGAGGCGCTGCGGCGAGGAAGGCTATGCCACCATTGCCGCGGCCGGCATCATCGTCGCCATCGTGAGCCTGCTGCTTATCGTGACGGCAGTGGGCTCGCGGGTGGCCGCGCGACACGAGGCTCAGGTGGCGGCCGACCTCGCGGCGGTTGCCGGTGCCTGGGCCCTCGCTACGGGTGAAGATGCTTGTGCCGCCGCGCGCGATACCGCCGCGCTCAACGACGCCACCTTAGAAACCTGCTCCGAATCCGGCCGCGACGTCATCGTCACCGCCACGGTCCGTGGCCGGTCCACTCAAGCGAAGGCCGGGCCGGTATGACCTGGCAGGAAGCAGTAGTGCGCCTTATCCCCACCGCGGTGGCAGCCGTAGCAGGCTTCATTGCTTGGCGGGAATATCGCCGAAAGGTACGCGAAGAAATCAAATCGGATCATAGGCGGGAACAAGATAGATGGTGGGGAATTGTGCAGTGGTGTATCGATAAGACTGACTCGGCGGAAAGAGCCGAAAAAATTACTGGATGGTATTTTCTCCCCACAATTCTGGGATTATTATCGGACGTTGAAGGAGATTCCCCTTTTATCAACACACTGTGGGATTTTGCCCAAGAGTTTAAAGAGGGTGAGCTCGACAAAACTGCCCCGAAAGAAGAAAGAGGCGATGCTCCATGAGGCATCCGCAAGGCTCGCCTTTTTATGAGCCGGATCCGGAAGTGCGGCGCACTCGCGCCCGAGCAGCGGCGGAAATTCAGCGCATAATATTGGAGCGGTTTCCTCATCGGCGTGAAGAGCTGTTGCAGCGCAGCGCGGACTATGAATACGCGCGGGCGCAGCGAGTAAATGAAGAAAAAGGCAGAACCGCTTAAGCTGCGGCTAGCCCTGCGTCATAGTGACCAGCGCACCCAGTAGCTTGATGGCGCCGTCCTTGCTCAGCGGATTATTTCCGTTACCACACTTCGGTGATTGCACGCAGGACGGGCAACCGGATTCGCACGGACAAGAGCGCACCGCCTCGAAGGTGGCCTCGATCCATTCGGGGAAGCGGCGAAAGCCCTCCTCAGCAAAACCGGCGCCGCCGGGGTGGCCGTCGTAGACAAAGACGGTGGGCAGCTGCGTATCGGGGTGCAACGCGGTGGAGACGCCGCCAATGTCCCAGCGGTCGCAGGTGGCGATAAGCGGTAGCAGGCCGATGGCGGCGTGCTCGGCCGCGTGCAGCGTGCCAGGAGTATCGGAGGCCGTCACACCCATGGCGGAAAGCGCCATCGGATCGATGGTGTAGGCCACCGCCCGGGTGACCAGGCGCTGTTCGGGGAGATCGAGGGGGATATCGTCGCCAATGGTGCCGTCGGCAAGCCGCACCTGGTAGCCGGTGACGCGGTCGGTCACCTCCACCTCCACGTCCGCCACCCACAGTCCTGGGGAGTAATTGACCAAGTTATCGGCCTCGCGCAGGATGCGGATATCCGTGGTGGAGCGCGGAGTCGTGGAATAGTCCGGGGCCTCGGGCCGGGCCAGCGCCAGGTAATCGCTGAGGATGAGCTCCTCGATGACAAAACTTTCGCCCTGGTGCAGGTACACCGCGCCGGGGTGGACTTGGCTGGTAGCGCGGGCAGCATCGATGGTGCCGAGCAGGCGGCCGTCGGAGGAATCTACGATCATGACTTCCTCGCCCGCCCCGCCGCGCAGCGACACCGCGGTATGGGCCGTCTCCGGGGAGAGCTCCTCCGGCGCATGGGCGGGGATGGGCACGGCGAACCAGCCGCGCTCGCGGCGGCGCAGCAGGCCGGATTCGGCCAGCTGGTGGACCACGTCTTGGGCGCCCCAGGCGGCAATCGTGGCATCATCCAGCGGCTTCTCCACCGCGGCGCAATAGACGTGGCCGAAGAGGATATACGGATTGGCCGGGTTGAATACGCTGGCCTCCACGGGCCGACCCAGCAGGGCCTCGGGGTGGTGGACCAGGTAGGTATCCATCGGCTCATCGCGGGCGATGAGCACTACGAGCGAGCCCTGCCCGCGGCGGCCGGCGCGCCCGGCCTGCTGCCAAAAGCTCGCGACGGTACCCGGGAAACCGGCCGTGACCACGGCATCGAGCCCACCGACGTCGATACCCAGCTCGAGGGCGGAGGTGGTGGCGACGCCGAGCAAGGAGGCGTCGTCAAGCGCGCGCTCCAACTTGCGGCGGTCCTCGGCCAGGTAACCGGCGCGGTAGGCGGCGATGCGCTGGGCAAAATCGGGCCGGCCGAGGCTACCGGAGAGCACCTCGGCCGCGCGCATGGCTACTACCTCGGCCGAGCGGCGCGAACGCACAAAGGTCATGGTGCGCGCGCCCTCGGCGATGAAGGAGGCCATCATCTCGGCCGCCTCGGTGGTGGCGGCGCGGCGCACCGGCGCCCCGTGCTCGCCCTCGGCGCCCTCGATAAAGCCCGGCTCCCATAGCGCCACGGTGCGCGCGCCGGTGGGGGCGGTGTCCTCCGTAATCGCGCGGGCAGGCCGGCTGGTAAGGCGCTGCGCATGCCGGCCCGGGTCCTTCATAGTGGCCGAGGCATAAATTACCGTCGGCCGCGAGCCATAGTGCGCGCACAGGCGCAGCAGGCGCCGCAGCACCAGCGCCACGTTCGCGCCAAAAACGCCCCGGTAGGAATGGCATTCATCAATGACGATGAACTCCAGGTGCCGCAGCAGCCGCGCCCACCGCGCGTGCGCCGCCAGCAGCGACATATGCACCATATCCGGGTTGGAGAAAATGAACCGCGAATGATCGCGCACGCCCGCGCGGGATTCCTGCGGCGTATCGCCGTCATAAGGCGAGGGCACCACGCCCTTGAGCGCCGGAATGCCCCGGCACAGCTCGAGCACCGCCTGCAGCTGGTCAGATCCCAGCGCCTTGGTGGGGGTGAGATACAGCGCGCAGGCGGTCGGCTCCTGCGCCAGCCGGCTCAAAATGGGCAGCTGGTAGCCCAGGGACTTACCCGAGGACGTACCGGTAGAAATCACCGCATCCTCGCCGGCCCAGGCCGCCTGCGCCAGCTCGGCTTGGTGGCTATACAGCTTGCCGACGCCCCCATCTACCAGCTTTTCCTTCAATTCCGGCAGCACCCATTCGGGCCACTCGGCATACTGTGCGCGCTGCGGCGGCAGGGTGGTGTGAAATGTGAGAGTGGACTCATCGAGGCGGCGCTGGATGAACTCGAGGAGCTCTTCTCCCAGAGGATTATCCGTTTCCGGGTGAGCCATTTTTACCCCCTCGTGGGTTAGGCCTATCGCTTTGGCGTGGAACGTGTCACACTGATATGAGGCCAATGATGTCTTGGTGCGGTGTTTACACTTTAAGGTACTGCTAAAGGACGCATTTACCGAACCCCTCGGCGCGGAATCGCCGCACCGCCAATCAAGAAAAGGACTGCACACCATGGCACAAGGAACCGTTAAGTGGTTTAACTCTGAAAAGGGCTACGGCTTCATCGAGCGCGCGGACGGCGAAGGCGATATCTTCGTCCACTACTCCGAGATCCAGGGCAGCGGATTTCGCACCCTAGAAGAAAATCAGCAGGTCACCTTCGAGGTAGGCTCCGGTCCGAAGGGCGAGCAGGCCCAGTCCGTGTCCGTAGTTTAGGCGGCCGGTTGCCTCGCTCAGGTCTTCCCGCTACGGCGTTTCGGCGTAGCCGCGCCGGGTATCCCACCACTCGGTGAACTTATTCTGCAGTTTCTGCAGGCCCACGCCGATGACCACGGCGGCGATGATGCTGACCACCACCGCCAGCACCGGCGAATTGGAAAAGGCCATGCCGCCCAGGTAGCCAATGGCGAGCGCTTCGGCCGCCCAGAGCGCGACGCCGATGGTGTCGAAGAAGACAAAGACGAGCCACGGGAAGCGCATCGACCCCAGCAGGATGGTCATAAACAGGCGCGCTGAAGGAATGAAGCGGGCAATAATAATGGCCGCACCGCCGCCGCGGCGCATATTGCGCTTGACCCACTTGAGCCCCTCGTAGGCCTTCGATCCCTTAGGTACGCGCTGGAGCAGGGGCATGAAGCGCGTGCCCAGTAGGAAACAGAGATTATCGCCCATCATGGCGGCAATGAGCGCCACGAAAAACATGGTGGGCAGGTGCGGAAAGCCCTGGGAGCCGGACCAGGCGCCGGCCATATTGAGCGGGATTTCAGAAGGCAGCACGGGGAAGAAGCAGTCACCAAAGATCAGTACGCCCACCAGCGGGTAGATCCACTCTGTGGACATGACGGATTCGATCCACATAGTGATGGTGTCAACCATGAATACTCCCCGGGCGTCGTCTTGGGTGTGCTATCGTGCCCCACAATGCTTTCACAGCTACTGGGCGTTCTAAGTAGGCCAGTATAGACCCGTTCCGTGGGGGTACATAGTGCCCCTGAAAACGGCCTTTTGGCAGAACCGCGTATATGGTGCGAGAAAGGAAACGCAGATCAACTGTGTACGCTAGGGGCGATTGCTGAAAGCGTGCATACCTTATTGTTCGCATCATCGAAAGGGATGAAGTCGAAGTGGCAGAAGCAGCCGGGCCGGGAAAGACCTTGGTGATCGTCGAGTCGGCGACGAAGGCGAAGAAGATTCAGCCTTACCTCGGAGATAACTACATCGTGGAGGCCTCCGTGGGTCATATCCGCGATCTTCCCCGTGGCGCTGCGGACGTGCCGGCTAAGTATAAGAAGGAATCCTGGGCGCGCCTCGGCGTGAATCCGGAAGATGACTTCGCTCCGCTGTATGTGGTGAGCCCCGATAAAAAGAAGAAGGTCGCGGACCTCAAGTCCAAGCTGAAGCAGTGCGACCAGCTCTACCTCGCAACAGACCCCGACCGCGAGGGCGAGGCCATCGCCTGGCACCTACTCGAGGTCCTCAAGCCCAAGGTGCCGGTGCGCCGCATGGTCTTTAACGAGATCACCAAGTCCGCGATCCTGGAGGCCGCGGACAATACTCGCGACCTGGATTACAACCTTATCGACGCCCAGGAAACCCGCCGCATCCTCGACCGCCTCTACGGCTATGAGGTCTCCCCGGTGCTGTGGAAGAAGGTCATGCCGCGGCTTTCTGCCGGCCGCGTGCAGTCGGTGGCCACCCGCGTCATCGTCGAGCGCGAGCGCGAGCGCATGGCGTTCATCCCGGCCGACTACTGGGACCTGGCCGCCACGCTAGATATCGGCGCTGCGGATGCGGACAACCCTGCTACTTTCGACGCCCGCCTCACGGCCGTCAATAGCAAGCGCGTGGCCTTGGGCCGCGACTTTGATGACCGCGGAAACGTCAAGAGCAAAGACGTCATCGTCATCACCGAGCCACAGGCTAAGGCGCTGGAAACCGCGCTGCGCGGTGCGGATATGCAGGTCGCTGGGGTCGAACACAAGCCCTATACGCGCAAGCCCTATGCGCCGTTTATGACCTCCACGCTGCAGCAGGAGGCCGGCCGCCGCCTGCACTTTACTTCTGAGCGCACCATGCGCATTGCGCAGCGACTGTACGAAAACGGCCACATTACTTATATGCGTACGGACTCCACTTCGCTGTCCAAGCAGGGCCTGTCCGCTGCGCGCAATTCCGCTACCAGTATCTATGGCGCAGAGTACGTCTCTGATTCCCCGCGCGTATATGACCGCAAGGTGAAAAACTCCCAGGAGGCTCACGAGGCCATCCGCCCGGCCGGCGAGTCCTTCGCTACCCCGGGCCAGCTCTCCGGCCAATTGGATGCGGAGGAGTTTAAGCTCTATGACCTGATTTGGAAGCGCACCGTCGCCTCCCAGATGGCCGATGCCAAGGGAACCTCGATGAAGGTCACCGTAGCCGGTACCGCCGCCACCGAAAAGGGCAGCTACGACGTGGAATTTTCCGCCACCGGCCGCACCATTACCTTCCCCGGCTTCCTGAAGGCCTACGGCGCGGACGACGCCAAGGGTGACAAGAAGGGCGAGACCCGCCTACCGCACTTGGAGGAGGGTCGCGCCCTGACCGCCAAGGAGGTCTCCGCCGAGGGCCACTCCACCAATCCGCCGGCGCGCTATACCGAAGCCAGCCTGGTAAAGAAGATGGAGGACCTGGGCATCGGCCGCCCGTCTACCTACGCGTCCATCATCAAGACCATCCAGGACCGCGGCTATGTGGTCTCGCGCGGCAATGCGCTGGTGCCATCGTGGGTTGCCTTCGCCGTCGTGGGCCTATTGGAGGAAAACTTCACCGAGCTGGTGGACTATGACTTCACCTCTTCTATGGAGGATGAGCTGGACCAGATTGCTACCGGTATCGAGGACGGCACCGCCTGGCTCAACGGCTTTTACTTCGGCAACGCCGAGGCCAATGAGCAAAAGGCGGCCTCTATTGCCCGTCACGGTGGTTTGAAATCACTTATCGACGTCAACCTAGAAGCCATCGATGCTCGCAAGGTCAACTCCCTGCGCCTTTACACCGATACCGAGGGCCGCGATGTCTTCGTACGCGTGGGCCGCTATGGACCGTATATCGAGCGCGCCGTCGGCACCAATGACGACGGCAGCATCGAGTACCAGCGCGCTAACCTCTCGGAAACCGTCACTCCGGACGGATTGAACGAGGAGCTGGCGGAAAAACTCTTTGCCACCCCACAGGGCGGCCGCGAACTGGGTGAAAACCCGGCAAATGGGCGCATGATTGTGGCTAAGGAGGGCCGCTTCGGCCCGTATGTCACCGAGGTTGTCCGCGATGATGAGCGGGAGAAGGCCGAGGGTGAGGCCGAAGAGGTCGTCGCCAAGGAGCGGGCCGAGGAGGATAAGCAACGCGCCGAGGAGGGCAAGCGCGCCAAGAATTGGGAGACCAAGACGGCCGCAAAGCAGAAGGAAAAGCGCGTCAAGGAGTACATCGAGAATAAGCTGAAGCCGGGTACGGCCTCGCTGTTTAGCTCGATGGAACCCTCTACGGTGACTCTCGAAGAAGCCCTCCAGCTGCTGTCCCTGCCGCGCGAGGTGGGCGAGGATGACGGCGTGATGATCACCGCCCAAAATGGCCGCTATGGCCCGTACCTGAAGAAGGGGACCGATTCGCGCTCCTTGGCCAAGGAAGAGCAGATCTTCACCATCACCTTGGACGAAGCCCGCCGCATCTATGCCGAGCCGAAGCGCCGTGGTCGCGCCGCGGCCCAGCCGCCGATCAAGCAGCTGGGCGATAATGACGTCTCCGGCAAGCCGATGACCGTCAAGGACGGCCGCTTCGGTCCGTACGTCACCGACGGCACCACCAATGCCTCCCTGCGCCGCGGCGATGACCCGGAGCAGCTGACCGACGCCCGCGCGAACGAGCTCCTCTCCGAGCGCCGTGCCAAGGAAGCTTCCGGCGAGACCAAGAAGAAGTCCACCAAGAAGTCCTCTAGAAAGACGACCAAGAAGAAGGCGACTAAGAAGGCCACCAAAAAGTCCACGAAGAAGGCCGGCAAGAAGGCAACCAAGAAGCCTTCGCCCGGCACGAAAAACGTGGTGAAGGCCGGCTCGCGCAAGAAATAACCGCGTAAGGTGGCGGGCATGAACGATTTTCTTGCCCGCACCCACGAAGGCGCTGCGGCTCTGCGGCGCGCCGTATCCGATATCAGCGCACAGCCGCAGCTGCTCGCCTCGGTCTGCGAAGAGCCCGCCGTTGACACCGCAGTCTTGGCCGGAGTCCTTGCTCAGGTGGAAAAGACCCGCCGCCTGACACGCCCCTCTGTGCTGGGCGTGGCGGCCGTGGCTGCGAGCCACGCCGCCTATGCCTGGAGTTTGTATCGCCGCGGCGCGCGCAATGATGCCTTAGGTTGGGGCCTGCGCGCGGCCGCATGGGGCGCGGGCGTTGCCAGTACCCGTAGCCAGCCGACGTCCGCCGCAGTGGCAGTGGGTGGCGCGGCCGTGCTGGCCACCTCGGCACTGGCGGGCGACCCAGCGCTGCGCACCGACGCCGGCAAGGGCATGAGCCACGGCGCCAACCTGCTCGTCGCGGCCGAGGGGCTAACGGCCTTGCGTGCGGCGCTG
The DNA here is from genome assembly GCF_022347345.1 of Corynebacterium sp. ACRPJ. Classification (NCBI taxonomy): domain Bacteria; kingdom Bacillati; phylum Actinomycetota; class Actinomycetes; order Mycobacteriales; family Corynebacteriaceae; genus Corynebacterium; species Corynebacterium sp. ACRPJ. Next base: position 63,755 of record NZ_JAKRNC010000011.1, on the reverse strand, counting down.
CAGCAGCGAAAGCGCAAGGTGCGGCTAGTGCGCGCGGCCGAAGCCGGCACCTTAATTCTCGGCCACCTGCTGCTGATTGACGGCCTTAGCCGCACCCGAGCGCGGTAGCTGCGGCTGCATCGTCGGGCCATAAGACAAGCGGCGATGCACGGCCTCGAAGGGACCGCGGCGGCCGCCGGCCTCCAGCACGCAGGCAAAAATGAGCGTGGCCAGCCATACCGCGAAGGCTAGCGCGGCCTGGCCGAAGGCTCCCAGCTCGTGACCAAAGTTCAGCATGAATGGGTGCACGAGGCAGAAAAAGAGGATGGACTGGCCCACATAGCCGCTCATGGAGCGCTTGCCCAGCGCCGCGAAGGGCCACAGTACCGCGGGCAGCGGTGCACCGGCCGAGAGTCGCTCTTGTACTGGCTGCAGCACCAACGCGAGCCCGGCCAGGATGCCGGGGCCAGTGAAGACGCCGAGGAAGGAGTTGGCATTATTGGCCGCATTCGCCCAGCGCTGCTCGATGACCCCAAGCGTGCTCAAAGACCACAGGGCGCCGATTACCACGGTAATGACCACCGCGATGGCAACCCAGCGGAGGAGGGTGGGGCGGTGAGAGGGGACGTCGGCAAGCACGCCTCGGCGCGCCCACACAAAACCCACCAGCATGACGGGCAAGTACATCAGCAAAATGATCGGCGTGGCCAAGGCCTGGCTGCCTAGGGTGACAAGCTGGCTGAGCAGCAAATCGGGGTAGGACTCGATGGTGCCGATGCCTTCCGTAGCCACCACGCCGAGGGGATCCATAGCGCCGGAAATGAAGGCCACGATCCCGCCCAGCGCGCACAGTGCGAACAGAATATAGGCCACGCGCATAAGGGTAGAATCCCGCTTGCGCAGCAGGAATGCAATCACGATTCCGGCCGCGCCATAGAAGAACATGATGTCGCCCCAAAACAGCAGCGTCATGTGCACCGCACCCATCACTGCTAAGAAGGCATAGCGCTTGGCGATGACCCTGCGCGCCGCCTGCACCGGAAACCCACGCCGCCACAGACTCAACGCGATGAGCCCCACGCCAAAGCCCAGCAGCGTAGAAAACATGGGCAGGCCGCGGTTGTGGACAAAGAAGGCGCCGAAGACGACGGCGGCCTTGTCCCACGCGCTGCCGTCGATGATGCCGCCGAAATAACTTGCTGGCCGGTCGGTGGTGATAATCCACGCCGTGGTCATATTGGCCATGGCGATGCCTAATAGGGCCATGCCGCGTGCCACATCGGGCACGATCATGCGGGGCCGGGGAGCTGAACTCACTTAAAAACCTCGTTATACCTCGGAACGTTCTGCCAGGGTAGCGCGGATAGGGCGAGCCAGCTGGGTCATGCGATGGCGACCGCGCAACTCAATGGATTTCATCATAGTCCACCGGGCCTGCTCGGCCTCGTTAGCGGTCTTGAGTGTGGCGGCATTGGTGAGCACTTGGCCCGGGGTGTCCTTGGCCAGCTCGGTCAGGCGCGCGGCTTCATTCACAGCATCTCCAATGACGGTGTATTCGAAGCGGTCCGCACCACCGATATGCCCGGCGACGACGTGTCCTGCGGCCACCCCGATGCCGGCTTGCAGTTGTTCCAGCCCACGCAATTCACTGCGCAGCTCCCGGGCGGCCTGTAGCGCCACAGAGGTGGAATCATAAACGTTGAGCGGGGCGCCAAAGACAGCCAGGGCGGCATCACCCTGGAATTTATTAATAATTCCTTTATTGCGGTGCACCACCTCGATGACGTGCTCGAAGAACTTATTGAGTTCCTCCACCACCTCCTCGGGGGAGTGGTTGACGGCGAAGGTGGTGGAACCGATGACGTCAATAAAAAGCACCGCCACCTTGCGATCCTCTCCGCCTAATTCTGGGCGTTCCTCCAGCGCACGTTGGGCCACCTCGCTGCCGACGTAGCGGCCGAAAATATCGCGCACGCGGTTGCGCTCCCGCAGGCCACGCATCATTTCGTTGAAGCCGGCCTGCAGCACGCCTAGCTCGGAACCATCATAGATATCGACCTCTGCATTAGTATCGCCGCGGCGCACCCGATTGATGGCGTCCTGCAGCTCCACAATCGGGTCCACCACGCTCATCACCGCAAAGCTAGTACCGATAAACCCGGTAGCCAGGGCGGTCAGTGCGAGTGCGGTAATGGCAGGGACTAGGTCTCCTGCAGTGCTGGGAAAAAGTCCGGTGCGCTGCGCGATGAGGACGAGGAGGATACCCACCAGAGGCACGCCGGAGGTCATTAACCAGGTAGAAATCAGGCGGTATTTGATGGGCGGCTCGAGCGTGGAATCCTCAAAGCGCCGTGCCACCGCTTGGGCGGCGACCGGGCGCACGAGGCGTTCAGCCTGTAGATAAGTCAAGATAATGACCACGAGACCGGCGAGTGTTGCGGAAACGCCCACGACGAGCCCGAGCTTGGCGGATTCCCGGCCGGAAATCACCACCGCCAGGATGATGCCGATGAGCCAAACCGCCGCCGCCACCACGGACTGGTAGACGGGGATGCGCAGCACCAGATTGCGCACCATATTCGGATCGTGCTCGTCCGGGTTGCGCTGCCAGTCCAGCACCGGGCGGAAAAGCAGCAGGGTAACGGCGATGCCAATGACCACGGCAAAAATCAGATACACCGCGGCGACGCCCATGAGGCTGGGCAACTCGGCGGCGAAGTCCTTGATCTCCGGCATCGGCAGGAAATAGAGGACAAAGGTCATAATCGCGATGGCACCGATAAGGTTGGCGCCGAGGACTAAGGCGGCGTAGACCGGCCATTGGGTACCCATGAGCCATCGTGCGCCGCGCAGTAGTCTGTTCATGCCTTCATACTTTAGTAAGACCAGTAGGCTAGGGCGAGTGAATACCGGAAGCGTTGCGCAAAGATTGGCAGATACCCCAGGTGTGGCCCGCACCATTCTGGATGCCGCCCGGGCTGCGCGGGGGATGGCGGGGGCAGATCCGCGGGCGATGAGCCATTCCTGGCTATTTACCGGCCCGCCGGGTTCCGGCCGTTCCCTGGCCGCGCTCGATTTTGCGGCCGCGCTCATGTGTACGGACCCGGAGGAGCCGGGCTGCGGCCGGTGCGAGGCCTGCCAGGCGGTGTTGGGTGCTAAGCAGCATACTGACTTGGTGCTGGTGGATCCGCAGGAAGTCATCATTCCGGTGGATACGGTGCGCGAGGTTATCGGCCGTGCTGCCAGCCTGCCCACGGTGGCGCCGTGGCGCGTGGTGATCTTTAACAATGCCGACCGCCTTACTAACAACGGTGCGAACGCCCTGCTCAAGACGGTGGAGGAGCCGCCGGCGCGCACTGTGATTATTATGTGTGCTCCTTCCGACGCACCCGAGGACTTCTCCCAGACCCTCCGCTCGCGCTGCCGCCACCTCTACATCCCCTCCCCGTCGGTGGAGAGCATTACCGCCCAGCTGGTCAGCGAGGGCGCCTCGGATCACGACGCCCACTTGGCCGCCCTCACCTCCCTCCGCCACGTCGGCCGGGCACGGCGCCTAGTCAACGACCCGGCGGTGCAAAAGCGCCGCGCCGTGGCCATCAACCTGGCAGAAGAGGTCTTCCATGGCTCCCAAGGCTTTCAGGCGGTGACCTCGCTGCTGAAATTGGTCGATTCAGAGGCGAAGGAATCGCATAAGGAACAGGAAGAAGCCGAACTGGCGAAGCTGGAGCAGACCCTCGGCGTCGGTGCGAAGGGCAAGGGTGCGGCCAAGGCACAGCGCGACGCCCGATCCGCCATCAAGGATCTTCAGGAGCAGCACAAGAAGCGGGCGAAGCGCCGAGTAATCGACAACTTGGATTTAGTACTTATCGATCTCTCTGGCGTATACCGCGATGCGCTCATGCAGAAGGTCGGCGCGCAGGTGGATCTGACTCATCCGGACTTCGCTGGTCTTTCTGGCGAGCTCGCGCAGCGGGTGAGCGAGGAAGGCCTGCTGGACTGCCAAGCGGCCATCACCTTATGCCGCGAACAGCTGACGCAAAACGTCGGCACGCAAATTGCCTTTGATGGGCTGGTGGGCCGCCTGCGCCGCGCGTGCCTATAGACGGGTGCCTGCTCGGGGCCCGATTTCTATTCCGCGGCGCCCCTAGGTTAAACTTTCTCTTGCTGCATTGGCATATGCTAAGCAGCGTGCCGCCTTAGCTCAGTCGGTAGAGCATTTCACTCGTAATGAAAAGGTCGCGAGTTCGATTCTCGCAGGCGGCTCCACAGTGGCCGCAGGTGCATAGCCTGCGGCCTTTCGCTGTTTTGGGGGCAGCGCGTGGCTTAAGCGTCCCCGTGGCTTTTCAGCAGGCGCGGGACCACCTTGCCGGTGGCATTGCGTGGGAGCTTGTCCATGAAGTGCACATCACGCGGCACGGAGTGGTCAGCGAGCTTGGTGCGGACCCAGTCACGGATGGCGTCGGCGGTCAGGGCCTTACCGGTGGCGTCGGCAGTAGGCACTGCCCACACGGCGATGCGCTGGAAGGTTTCGCTATCTTCAACACCGCCGGCGTGGACCTCATGGATGCCCGGCATGGCCTCGAGAATCTCGGTGACGGACTGCGGATGGACGTTCTCGCCGCCGACGATGATCATGTCATCGGCGCGGCCGACAACGTGCAGGAAGTCGTGTTCATCGATATAGCCCAGGTCCCCAATCGAAATGAGACCGTCCACCTTATTGAGGCGCAGATTCGGGTTGGTATAGCCAGTCATGGCGGTGGAGTTGGTCAGATAAATCTCGCCCACCTCGCCGCGCGGCACCGGGTGGCCTTCCTTATCGAGGATGCGCAGCTTCGTGCCGGAGGCCACGCGTCCGGCGATGGTGGGGTTGGCGGCCACCTGGTCCATGGTGGCGGTCGTCGCCAGCGCGAGCTCGGTGGAGCCATAGACATTGCAGAGGATCGCGCCGAAGCGCGCATTGGTCTCCTTGACCACCTCCGGGGTCAGCGCATTGCCGGCCGAGGCGATGAATTTCAAGCTCGCGGTATCGAACTCACCGGCCGGATCCCGCTCCACCAAGCGCTTGAAGAAGATGGGGGAGGAGATCATGCCATCGAGGCGGTAGCGCTGGACATCGTCAAGCACCTGCTCCGCGTCGAATACGCGGCGGGTGACAATGGTATTGCGCAGGCCCAGTGCAATATTGATGCAGGCCCAACCCCAGGTATGGAAGATAGAGGCGGTCAGTTGCAGGCGTTGGTCGCCGCGCCACGGAATTGTGTTCACGATGGAGGCCAGTACCACCGGCAGGGTTGGCTCCGGCCGCACAATGCCCTTCGGAATGCCCGTGGTGCCGGAAGACATGAGCACGATCGGGCCGTGCTTGGGGAATCGCGGCAGCGTCGCGGCCGGTGGAGTCTTCACAATTTTGTCTAGCTTTGGCAGATCACTTGCCCCGGTATCGTGCGCGATGATGACGGGGATATCGGTGTCCACGCGGTTAATGAACTCATCATCAACCACGAGCACGTTGATACCGTTTTCCTCGATGCAGCCCGCTAACTGCTCCGGGGAGGAACCAACGTTGAGCAGGTAAATAGAAGCGCCCGCATAGCCTTTGGCACCGAGTGGAATGATGATGCCGCGGCCGTTGCGTGCCATGACGCCGAGGCGGATTTCGGGCAGGTCCAGCGAGCGGAGGTAGCGGGCGAAGCCCTGCGTGTGGGTGCGCAGCTGGCGGTAGGTGAGGGCGCCGTCGTCGTCGATAAGCGCCAAACGCTCCGGGCAGGCGAGGTAGCCTTGTTCGATCTCGCGCGCGGTGGTGAAGCGGTAGCGAGCCAAATTGGGCAGCATGCTGAGCTGGGCCTTCACGCCCCCTTGGGTACTGACGATTCCGGCATTTAGAAGCGCCGGAACGAACCGGCCGAGGGCTGCGGCGTGGAATTTGAAATCAGAGAAATTCACGGTTGGGATAGCTCCAAATAGGCGAAGATAACAAAAAGGTAACCATGGACGATATCGTGAGAGAGGCGCGCGGTGTTGCCGCCAACTCGAATTATGTTACAGAAGTGACTACAGTTATCTGAAGTTACTGGTGTTTCTAGAAAAGGATCTCATGAAATCTCTGCAGCTCAAAGTCCTCTCCGTGGTGGCGTCCGCGCTGGCCGTCGTAGGTGTGGTAGTAGCGCCGCAGGCCGCCGCCGCGGAGCGTAACCTAGTCGCCTTCGGTGATTCCGTCCTCGCGGATCCAGACGCTGGCTCTTACTTTGCTCACCGTTTCGATCCCTCTAAGGTTGCGGGCGTAGATTGCCCCACTTCCAATAATTACGCCAAGCGCGCCGGGGCAAAGCTGCGCCTACCCGTGCGAGACTTCTCTTGTTCCGGTGCTGTGTCCATGTCCCCTGGCCCGCAGGTGTCCCAGCAGGTGGATGCCGCCATTCGCAGTGGCGCGCTGAGCCCGGCTACCAACCGCGTGGTTATTACTACCGGCTTTAATGACACCTACAATCACCGCGATATGAACCTGCCGCAGATCCGCAAGCAGTTCGCGGACCGCACCGCCCCGCAGATCGAGCGCATTAAGCGCGCTGCCCCGAACGCTCGCGTCCAGATCGTAGGATACCCCACCATCGGCACCGGCCCTTATTACTGCCTCTTCCACTTCGGTCCGCGCCCGGCCGATTCCACCTTCCTGCCGGGCATCCAAGACTTTGAGAATAAGGCGCAGTGGATGCAGGTGGACTTGGCGGCGCGCACCGGCGTGCAGTTCCTGGATCTGAAGCCCTCTACCCGCAATAACGGCATGTGCGCCGATGCAAACCAGCGCATGTGGGCTGGTCTGGTGGACTTTACTGCTGGCGACGGCAACCTGCCCATCCATATGAACCAGCGTGGTCACGAGCATGCGGCCAACGTCATCGCCCACTCTTAAAAAGAGTTTTCAATAATGCGCCGGTTTTGAAAATATCGGTACGCTCGGGCGCATGACTGTAAAAGCTGTTATCGCCCGTTCCAAGGGTGCGGAAGTCGAAACCGTCAACATTGTCGTTCCTGACCCCGGCCCTAACGATGTCATCGTGCGCGTCCAGGCCTGCGGTGTGTGCCACACCGACCTTGCCTACCGCGATGGCGATATTGAAGACGCCTTCCCCTTCCTGCTCGGCCACGAGGCCGCAGGCGTAGTGGAGACTGTAGGTTCTGCGGTCACCCACGTGGAGGAAGGCGACTTCGTCATTTTGAACTGGCGCGCCGTGTGCGGCGAGTGCCGCGCCTGCAAGAAGGGCGAGCCAAAGTACTGCTTCAATACCCACAACGCCTCCAAGAAGATGACCCTCGAGGATGGCACCGAGCTCACCCCTGCGCTGGGCATCGGTTCCTTCGCCGAGAAGACCCTGGTCCACGAGGGCCAGTGCACCAAGGTGGAAGACACCGACCCGGCTGCCGCTGGCCTGCTGGGCTGCGGCATCATGGCGGGCCTCGGCGCGGCCGTGAATACCGGCGATATCCAGCTCGGCGAGTCCGTCGCTGTCTTTGGTTGCGGCGGCGTTGGCATGGCTGCCATTGCGGGTGCCAAGCTGGCGAGCGCGGCCAAGATCATCGCCGTGGACATCGACGAGTCCAAGCTGGAAACCGCTCGCGAGTTCGGCGCGACCGACACCATCTGCTCCAAGGATCTCTCGGAGCAGGAGGTTATTGACGCGGTCCGCGAGCTCACCGGCGGCTTCGGCACCGACGTCTCTATCGACGCCGTGGGCATCCAGCCCACCTGGCGCCAGGCCTTCTACTCCCGCGACCACGCCGGCCGCATGGTCATGGTGGGCGTGCCGAACCTCACCGACCACGTGGACATTCCGGCCATCGACCTCTACGGCCGCGGCGGCTCCATCAAGCCTGCGTGGTACGGCGATTGCCTCCCAGAGCGCGATTTCCCCGCCTACGTAGCGCTGTCCAAGGCCGGCAACTTCCCGCTGGACAAGTTCGTCACCGAGCGCATTGCGCTTGACGACGTCGAGCAGGCCTTTACCACCATGAAGTCCGGCAAGGTTCTGCGTTCGGTGGTGGAGTTCTAATGCGTATCGATAGCACGGTTACTTCTGGCAAGTTCCGCCTCGATGGCGGCGAGTGGGACGTGGACAATAACGTCTACGTCGTGGGTGATGACTCCAGCGTGTACGTGGTGGACCCCTCCCACGATCTGGATGCGGTAGCAGAGCTCGTTGGCGACCGTCGCGTGGAAGGTATCCTGCTCACCCACGCGCACAATGACCACTGCGAGCTCGCCCCCGAGGCCGCAAAGCGCTTCGATACCGAGGTCTACCTGCACCCGGACGATGACATGCTGTGGCAGGAGTCCAATGGCGATGCCCCATACACGCCATTGGCGGATCGCGGTCAGTTCGATATTGGCGGCGAGAAGATCACGGTCTACCACACCCCGGGCCACTCGCCGGGCTGCGTGGTGTTGCACGTGGGCGAGACGCTGTTGTCGGGCGATACGCTCTTCAACGGCGGCCCTGGTGCCACCGGCCGCAAGTACTCCGACTTCGATGTGATCATCGAGTCGCTGAAGAACGTCGTCTTCACCCTGCCGGAGGACACCAAGGTCCTGCCAGGGCATGGCGACGCCACCACGGTGGGCGCGGAGGCCGCGCGCATCGACGAATACATCGAGCGCGGCTACTAGCCTCTAGTACGCCCGCAGGTACTCGCCGTAGCCGGACTTAAGCAACGGCTCGGCGAGTTTTTCTAGCTGGGCGCGGTCGATGAAGCCCGCTTCGAAGGCGGCCACTTCTGGTGAGCCAATAACGATGCCGGTGCGCTTTTGCATCACCTCGACGTAGGCGGAGGCCTCGCTCATCGAGTCCACCGTTCCCGTATCGAGCCACACGCTGCCGCGGTGCAGGCGCTGCACATTGAGCTCGCCGCGGCGCAGGTACTCCTCGTTTACCGCCGTGATTTCCAGTTCACCGCGGCCGCTGGGCTCGATGCCCTTGGCTATCTCCACGACGGAATTGTCATAAAAGTACAAGCCCACCACCGCGTGGTTCGACCGCGGCACTTCTGGCTTTTCCTCGATGCTCAGCGCATGGCCTGCGGCGTCGAAATCCACAACGCCATAGCGCTGCGGATCCGAGACCTCGTAGGCGAAGATGATGCCGCCCTCCGGATCTTGGCAGTGGGCGAGCTCGCCGCCGAAGCCGTGGAAGATATTATCGCCGAGCACCAGCGCGACGCTGTCGTCTCCAATAAATTCCTCGCCAATCAAAAAGGCCTGCGCGAGCCCCTCCGGCCGCGGTTGGACCGCGTAATCGATCATGAGCCCGAGCTGCGATCCATCGCCAAACAGTCGCTGGAAGGCCCCCGCATCCTCCGGGGTGGTGATGATGAGGATTTCCCGAATACCCGCCTGAATGAGCGTGGTGAGCGGGTAATAAATCATCGGCTTGTCATAAATGGGCATGAGCTGCTTCGAGATGCCCTTGGTAATCGGGTAGAGCCGCGTGCCGGAACCGCCGGCCAGGATGATGCCTTTCATTTAATCCTCCGGGTACAGCGCCAAGTACAGGGCAAGGGCCGCGCGCCAATTCGGCGGCTTGAAGCCCGTAGCCTCGATTTTATCTAGCGCAAGCGTCGACTCCTTGGGGCGCGGCGCCTCGGGGCCCGCGATCTCGCGGTATTGCTCGGTGCTTACCGGAGTGACCTCGGCCGGGTCGTGGCCGAGCCCGATGAACACGGCCATGGCAATCTCATCGCGGCCCACGGTATCGCCCGAGTTGGAGAGGTTATACACGCCGTACTCCGCTCCGGATTTAAGCAGGTGGACGATGCCCTTGGCAAGGTCCTCGGCAAACGTGGGCCGCCCGCGCTGGTCATGGATGACTTTCGGCTCCACTCCCTTATTGGCCAGCCGGCGCATGGTGGACATGAAATTCTCGCCCTCGCCGAACACCCACGAGGTGCGGATGACGTAGTGCTGCGGCGCGGTCTGCGCGGCGGTATCGCCCGCGGCTTTCGACGACCCGTATGCACTCAGCGGCGACGGTAGCTCCTCCTCGGAGTGGACCTCGCTCGCCCCATCGAAGATATAGTCGCTCGACACATGCACCAGCGTGAGTTGGTTCTCCGCGGCGATGCGCGCCAGCCGTGCGGGCGCTTCCGCATTGACGGCCCAGGCGGCGGCGCGGTCGTTTTCGGCACCGTTGACGTCGTTATACGCCGCGCAATTGATGATGGCGGAGTACTGCTTCCAATTCCGTTCTGGTGGGTCGGTGATATCGAAGTCGGCGTGGGTACACAATTCAGCATCGGCAAGCAGGCGTTTGAGCGCCCGCCCCAACTGCCCGTTCGCGCCGGTGACGAGGATGCGCCGGGCGGGCATCGGGCTCACGTCTTTAAGAGCGGGGTGCTGCTTGTCCTTCTCCGAAATCTCGGTGGGCTCCAGCGGCCAGTCCACGATGTTGAGGTTCACCGCGGCGTAGCGAGCTTCGGCCGACCAGTGCTCATTCACCAGGTAGCAGTAGGAGGTTTCCTCCAGAGCTTGAAAGCCATTGGCGACGCCCCGTGGGACAAACACCGCAGTCTCCGGCCCTACCTCGTGGGTGACGACCTCGCCAAAGCTATCTGACCCCTCGCGCAAGTCGCACCATGCGCCGAAAATCTTGCCCTGCGCCACCGAGACGAGCTTGTCCCACGGCTCAGCGTGCAGGCCGCGCGTAGCACCGGCGTGATTAAAAGAGATATTGTTCTGCACCGGCTGGAAGCTCGCGAGCTCGGGCGCGAGGCCGGTGAATTTTTCGCGTTGCCAATTCTCCTTGAACCAGCCGCGGTTATCGCCGTGCACGTCGAGGTCGATGATGAGCAGCCCCGGGATGGCGGTTTCGGTAATACGCATATCTACTGTCCTTGCTGCTTGTAGCGGGCTTCCACGTCTTCTTTCTCGGGCTTCCACCAGCCCTCGTTATCGCGATACCACGCGATGGTGTCTTCGAGACCGGCGCGGATATCCGTGAACCGCGGGGTCCATCCCAGCTCGCGACGCAGCTTGGCGGCGTCCATGGCATAACGCTGGTCGTGGCCGGGGCGGTCCGCCACGTGCTCATAAAGTGCGCGCCCATTGCGGGTATGGCCCATGATTTCACAGATCAGCTCAATGACCTGCTTATTATTAATATCTTCCTGGTCCGCGCCGATATTGTAGGTCTCGCCGATGCGGCCCCGCTCGAGGATGGCGAGCACCGCTTCGTTGTGGTCATCGACGTGGATCCAATCGCGCACCTGCTCGCCCGTGCCATAGAGCTTGGGCGTGTGTCCAGAGAGGATATTGGTGATTTGGCGGGGAATGAACTTCTCGATGTGCTGGTAAGGCCCGTAATTATTGGAGCAGTTTGAGATGGTGGCTCGCAGTCCGAAAGAACGCACCCATGCCCGCACGAGGTGGTCAGACCCCGCCTTGGTGGCTGAGTACGGGCTGGAGGGAGCGTAGGCGGTCTCCTCAGTAAACTTGGTGTCTGCCCCGATTTCCAGATCTCCGAAAACCTCGTCAGTGGAGACATGGTGGAGGCGGGTATCGTGCTTCCGGCAGGCTTCCAGAAGGGTGAATGTGCCTACGAGGTTCGTGTGGATGAAGGGCGAGGGGTCGCGCAAAGAATTGTCGTTATGGGACTCGGCGGCAAAATGAACCACTACATCCGCAGCGGCGACGAGCGGTTCTACGGTGGCGGGATCGGCGATATCCCCCTCCACGAGGTCGATATCGAGGCCGGCGAGGTTGGCGCGGTTTCCGGCGTAGGTGAGCTTATCGAGCACCGTAACGCGGGTATCGGGGCGCGCTTGGCATATTAGGCGCACGAAATTGGCGCCGATAAAACCGGCGCCGCCAGTGACGAGCATCGTTTGCATGGTTATCCAGTGTAGGGCAGTCGGGCGCGCGGCTGTGGCAGGCCGCGGGCCCCGGTCAGGCCGCGCCCGGGGGCGACGGCGGTGGCGAAGGCGGATCAGTGAGCCTGCGGGCCGGGGCTTGTTCCGCGGCGGGGTGCTCGTTGACCTCCACGGTGGGCGATAAGCCGTTGGTGTGGGCGGCTCGGTATCCTACCCGGCCCGTGTCGGGGTCTCGTTCGGCGTGTCCCATTCCGTTGCGGCCATCGCGGTAGTCGTTATTGTCCACGTGGTGCCGGCGGCACAACAGAGTGAGGTTCTTGAGGTCGGTGGCACCGCCGTGGGACCAGGCTTGGAGATGGTGGACGTCGCAGTCCTGCCACGGGCGGTTGCATTCTGGGTGTGTGCAGACGAGTTCGGAGGCCGCTAGCGCTAGCTTCTGCCAGAGGGAGGCGGTGCGCTTGGTGCGGCCAAGCTCGAGGGGGAAGCCCTTCTCATCCACGGCACAAAAGAAATCGTGCCGCGCGCCGCCGAGGCGGAGGAGGTCGAGCGGAGTGAGCTCGATGCCGGTACTGGTGGCGAAACGGGTATCTCCGCCCATCGCTTCCAGCTCCTCCAGGGTGGTGGCGACGAAGAAGGAGCCGAGACCGTCGGAGTTCTTTTGGGTGGCGGAAAGATAACTCGATAGCGCAGCGGTCAATTGGTCCGCCATGCGTTGGGCATAGGTGCGGGTATCGTCCTCGGGACTGAGGTCCGCGCTGCCCTTATTCTTGGCGGGCGCGAAGGCGCTGGCGAGGATGGCAGCTGCGGAGGCATCGAGATAGCCGGAGATGTGCACGCCGCCGTCAGCATCCTGGCGCGAGATACTAAAGCGGCGCTTGCGGGTAGCGGCGTGTGGGTCGGGCTCGCCTGCTGGGTTGAGAGCGTGCTTATTCGCTTTGCGGATGGCCTTGCGCAGCCACTCGCGCAGGGAATCGAAGGAACGACGCTTGGCCTGCTCGAGAGCCTGGTTGCGCAGTTCGCTCGGGCCGGGGATGGCGTACTTGCTGAGGCTGCGCAGCTCGTTTTCGATGAGGTTGAGGATGCGCTCGGGGATAGGATCTTCCTCAAAGAGCTTCTTGCGGCGCTTCTCCTCCTCGCGGCGCTCGCGGTCAGCGCGGCGGCGGGATTCCTCTTCGGCTCGGGCGCGTGCGGCATCGTCCGCATCGGGGTCCGCAGGGGGAGTGGGCTCCGGATCGGGGATGGGTGCGAAGAGGTTGCGTCCATTGCGGAGGCGGGCGGCGGCCTCGGCATCGGTAAGGCCTAGGCGCGTGGTCAGGTAGTCCTTGGCCTTGGAAGAACCAACGCGGCGGCCGGCGTCATCCCGCTCCGCGATGAAAGCGAAGGCGGCGTCGATGGTGGACTTATTGCCTAGCGCCCGCTCCAAGTGTTCGAAATGCGAATGAAGAAGCTCGAAGGACAGATCGGAAGGATCCTGCATGAGGCTGCGCAGCTGGGTGAGCCCAGTGGCAACCTGTGCGATGGCGGAGTCTATCTCCGCGTGCTTGGTGGTCTGCATGATCCCTCCCTTCCTTTTCGTTTACATGTTCTATCTTACCCAGATAAAACGCCCCGTCAACAGGAAAGAAAGGATTGGTCAATAGATTAGACATTCCCCAAACAAACGCAGGCAAAACCCCACAAAACGGGGCCAAAGCCACTAACTCGGGAAGGGAGGAAGGGCCTTCTGGTTAAGCCAGGTGTCTACGGTGGCGTCGAAAAGCGCGGCGTCAGGAGCGGCGGCGCGGAAGGCATCCAGCAGCATGGGGGGCTCTACCACCGAGTGTTGGTGCTCGGTGAGGTAGCTGCGGAGGGTGGTAAAGAAGGCGTCGCCAAGCAGGCGGTGAATGGCGTGCACGGTCAAGGCCCCGCGCTTATACACGCGGTCATCAAACATATCGCGCGCACCCGGATCGGAAACGGTGAGGTTCTGCGCCTTGCGTCCCAGGACGTTGTAGTGGGAACGTGCTGCCTCGCGCGCGGTGGTCTCGCCCTTGTGCTCGCCCCATAGCCACTCGCTGTAGCAGGCAAAACCCTCATTGAGCCAAATATCCTTCCACTCGCCCAGGCCCACGGAATTGCCAAACCACTGGTGGGAAAGCTCATGGGCAATGAGGCGCTCGAAGGCGTGGTCGCCCTTGATGTGGTTGGAGCCAAAGATGGAGAGGCCCTGCGCCTCCAGTGGAATCTCCAGCTCATCTTCCGTGATGACCACCTGATAATCCGCAAAGGGATACGGGCCGTAGAGGGAGGAGAAGAAGTCCACCATTTCCTGCTGCTGGGCAAACTCGTTCAGCACGCGCTCGCGCAGCGCGGCCGGCGCCCAAGCGCGCGTGGAAGGTCCCAAATCGAAAGAAGAGAACTCTCCTACCTGCACCGTCGCCAGATAGGTGGCCATGGGCTCGCGGGTGCGGTAGTGCCAGCGCGTGGTGGAACCGCCCGCCCGGCGGGAGACAAGGTCACCATTAGATACCACGATGAAGGGATCATCGGCCGTAATGATGATGTCATAGAGTGCCTTGGCAGAAGGCGTATCGTCGCAGGGGAACCAGCTCGGCGCGCCATTGGGCTGGCTGGCCACCAGCGAACCGGACTCGGTTTCTTCCCAGCCAATCTCGCCCCAGGTGGTGCGGATCGGCCGCGGGCTGCCGCCATAGCGAATCACCAGCTCAAACTCAGTGCCGGCCGCAATCTCCTCAGCAAAGCGCAGGCGCAGCTTCCCGGAGGACTGGCGGAATTTAGCCACCCGCGGCGCACCCTTTGCGGTCACGCGCCGAGCCACCATCGCCCCGCCCAGATCTAGGGTCAGGGACGCCAAATCTTCATCGGCCCGGATGGCCAAAATAGCCTCGCCGTGGAGCAGGTTGGGCTCCACGCGGTAGGTCAGATCCAGCGTGTAGTGGGAAACCTCGAAACCGAGATTAAAATCCACGCCGGTATAAGGATCAGTGTGGGCACGCGAAAGGGCGGTAGGAAGCAACTTCATAATGCTGCAAGCCTACCGCCCTTTTAGCCGTGGAAAGAAACGAGCTTATTTATTGAAAGCGCGCTCGAAGACCGGCCAAGAATCCTTGAGGTCCGCAATCCAGTGCGGCCAGGAGTGGGTGCCGGTATTGCGGAAGTTGTAGGTCGCCGGGATGCCAGCCTGGTCCAGCTTGGCCTTGAAGTTGTGGGTGCAGTAGTTCACGCCAGCCTCGATGGCGCCACCTTCGACCTGCAGCCGAGCGGAGCCCACAGCAGCGATAGCAGGGTTAGCTCCCTGATTCGTATAGTAAGAATACGTATCGGTTTCTCCGGCCAACCCAGAACCGGAAGAGATGTACAGATCCGTGCCGCGCAGCTTCTCGTGGTTCATCATCGCGTCGTTATAGCGGTTGGTGGGGGAGCCGAACGGGCCCCACATTTGCTCCGTGGTCGCACCACCGCGGTTGACGGTGAGCTCAACGGCCTTGTGCTCTACCGGGTAAGCGGTAGCCGCGCAGCCGGCGTAGGAACCGACGGCGTCGTAGAAGCCCTGGTTGTGCTCCGCCAGCAGCAGGGAGGAGGTGGCGGACATGGACATGCCCGCGACAGCGCGGTGATTATCGGCCTTGATGTGGCCCTCGATGGCGCCCGGCAGTTCCTTGGTGAGGAAGGTTTCCCACTTCTGCGGGCCCTTGAGGTACTTAGAGTTCGGCTCGGATACCCAGTCGGTGTAGTAGGAGAAAGCACCGGCCTGCGGGATGACCACGTTGACGTTCTTGGAGTGGTAGAAATCGACGGCGTCAGAAAGCTTCAGCCAGTCCATGTCCTGCTCCGCGCCGCCTGCACCGTTGAGCAGGTAGATGGTCGGGCGGTTCTCATCCGTTGCGCGAATGACGGCCAGCGGAATCTGGCGGCCGTTCATGGCTGGGGAGGTGGCCTGCAGCTTTTCGACGCGCGGATCGTCCTTGTACTTCTGGTACCAGGTCTGCTGCTCCAGCTCTGGGGTGACCTCCAGTGGGGCCAGGGTGGACTGGGCGGCGTTGCCCGCTACCTGCTGCGGGGTGAGCTGTGCGGCCCCCGCCATTGGGGCGCAAGCCAAGCCTGCGCACACTGCGGTGCCGGCAAGGATGGAGCTTAGGCGCTTCATAGTGCTTCTTTCCTGTAGTTATTGAATTCCTGATTATTCGGCAGCGACAGCAGCCTCGGCGGCCGCTGCAGCCTCCGCAGCGTCCGGAGCCTCTGCGCCCTCTGCGTCCTTGCCCTCGACAAAGTCCTTATCCGGGGACTGGTCAGCGGCGCTCGGGGCGTCCTTAACCTGCGCATCTTCCTCGGCCTGCGGTGCCTCGATGGAAAGCTCGTTGGGCTTTACCTCCGGCTCGGCCGGTGCCTCTGCAGCGTCCTTGGCAAAGCCACGCTCGAAGGTTGCCCAGGAGGTGAAGAGGTCATTGCGCCAGCCCGGCCAGGAGTGGGTGCCGGTATTGCGGAAGTTCCAGTCCGCCTTCATGCCCTGGGAGTCCATCTTGGCCTTGAGGTCATGGGTGCAGGAGTTCATCGCGGCTTCGATGACGCCGCCCTCAACGATGAGGGTGGAAGACCCCGGAACACCCCAGTCGTTGGCGCCGCCCAGGCCGGAGTTGACCGAAACATAAGTCTCGGACTTGCCCAGGTTATTCGGGTTAGCGTTCACCAAGGCATCGTTGTACACGTTGTACTCGCTGCCCATAGCGCCCCACATCTGATCGGCCGAGCCACCGCCGCGGTTGACGGTCAGCTGGGTGTACAGGCGTGGCAGCGGGCGAGAGGTGGAAGCGCAGCCAGAGAAGGAGCCCACGGCGTTGTAGAAGCCCGGGTTGTGCTCCGCCAGCAGCAGGGAAGAGGTAGCGGACATGGACATGCCGGCAATCGCGCGCTTGCCATTGCCGCCGATGTGCTCTTCCAGTGCGCCCGGTAGCTCCTTGGCGAGGAAGGTTTCCCACTTCTGCGGGCCCTTGAGGTAGCCGCTATTCGGGGAAGATACCCAGTCGGTGTAGTAGGAGAAGGCGCCGGCCTGCGGGATGACCACGTTGACGTCCTTGGACGTGTAGAAGTCCACCATGTCCTGTACGCCCTCGGCCTCAGGGTCGATGTCGTGGTTAGCAGTGGCGGTCAGCCAGTCCATGCCCTGCTCGGCGCCGCCGGCGCCGTTGAGCAGGTACAAGGTGGGGCGCTTCTTATCAAAGTTGCCGTCCGGGGTGATGACCGCCAGCGGAACCTCGCGGCCGCCCATCGCGGCGGAGGTGGCGGTCAGGGCCTTAACGTGGTTGCCGTAGTGCTTGTCCTGGCCACTCTTGTGGCCGAAGGCATAGCCCTTCCACTTGTCCTTATCTTTCAGCTTGGCAATATCTACCACGCGGTTTTCGCCTTCGGTGGTGATGGCGTAGTTGATGTTTTCCGCATCCGCCGAGTCGGTGAGGTTTACCTCGCGGATGGTGGACGGGGTGGCGTCACCCTGGATCTCGGCCGGCTCGACGGCGGAGGCGAGAGGGGCGGAGAGGACTCCTGCCGCGACGGCGATGCCTGCGACGCTGGAGCCGATAGAGCGCAAAGTATGCATATTTTTAGCTTCCTCGAGTTAAGAGAATCTTCTCAGTAGGTATCGTTCCGCATAGCGGGAGTGTTAGCAAGACTCTATGCCTTAATAGCCCTTTTAATGTAGCAAAACCTGTGACGCATGTGGTTTGTGTGTCATAATTCTGAACGCAGCGCGTATGTAACGGTGGCGCTACAATCTCCGCTAGTACTAAACGTGTGAATAATGCGGTCCCCATCCGCGGGCCCATCCCTCGCTCTAGGTAAGTAAAAACACAGAAAGAAGCATAATGAACGTTTTCGATTCCATCCTCGTGGCCATCAACGAAGTTCTGGGCCAGTTCCTGCACACCGGTTCCTCCATGTCCTCCACCGCTGCGCTGGCTCTCGGCCTGTTCTAAAACACCGAGCCCATAGCCCTGCCTGGGGGCGTCGCGCGCTTGCCGACGCCACCGTGCAGGGCCTTTGCGCGTTTTACCCCCCGAAGCGTGGGGTACTCGGGCACAAGAGTGTGACCCAATGCGCGACATGGAGGGGAAAGTTACGTATCCTAAAGGGCGTGACTAATGAACATTATGACGTAGTAGTACTCGGCGCGGGCCCTGGCGGCTACGTGGCCGCCATCCGTGCAGCTCAGCTTGGTAAGAAAGTTGCCGTAATCGAGAAGCAGTACTGGGGCGGTGTCTGCCTCAACGTAGGCTGCATCCCTTCCAAGGCGCTGCTGAAGAACGCTGAGGTTGCCCACACCTTCAACCACGAGGCCAAGGACTTCGGTATTTCCGGCGATGTCTCCTTCGACTTCGGTGTTGCCCACAAGCGTTCCCGCAAGGTTTCCGCGGGCATCGTCAAGGGTGTCCATTACCTGATGAAGAAGAACAAGATCACCGAGATCAACGGCCTTGGCTCCTTCAAGGACGATAAGACCATCGAAATCACCGATGGTGATGACAAGGGCAAGACCGTCACCTTCGATGACTGCATCATCGCAACCGGCTCCGTGGTCAAGTCCCTGCCGGGCGTTGAACTCGGCGGCAACATCGTGTCCTACGAGGAGCAGATCCTCAACGATGAGGCTCCGAAGTCCATGGTCATCGTCGGCGCCGGCGCCATCGGCATGGAATTTGCTTATGTTCTGTCCAACTATGGCGTAGACGTCACCATCGTGGAGTTCATGGACCGCGTCCTGCCGAACGAGGACAAGGACGTCTCCAAGGCTATTGCCAAGGAGTACAAGAAGCTCGGCGTCAAGCTGCTGACCGGCTATAAGACCACCTCCGTGAAGGACAACGGCGATAATGTCACCGTTGAGGTCGAGTCCAAGGACGGCTCCAAGCAGGACACCCTGACCGTGGACCGCGCCATGATCTCCATCGGCTTCGCCCCACGCACCGAGGGCTTCGGCCTGGAGAATACCGGCGTTGAGCTCACCGAGCGCGGCGCGATTGCCATCGATGACACCATGCGCACCAACGTCGACCACATCTACGCCATCGGTGACGTCACCGCGAAGCTGCAGCTCGCGCACGTTGCTGAGGCCCAGGGCGTTGTCGCTGCAGAGACCATCGCCGGCGTGGAGACCCAGCTCTTGGGTGACTACATGAATATGCCGCGCGCTACCTTCTGCAACCCGCAGGTCGCTTCCTTCGGCTACACCGAAGAGGCTGCCAAGGAGAAGTTCGCGGACCGCGACATTAAGGTCGCTACCTTCCCGTTCTCCGCTAACGGCAAGGCTGCCGGCCTCAATGAGACCGCCGGCTTTGTCAAGCTCATCGCGGACGGCGAGTACGGCGAGCTCATCGGCGGCCACATGGTGGGCTCCAACGTATCCGAGCTGCTGCCGGAGCTGACCCTGGCGCAGCGCTTCGACCTCACCGCTGAGGAAATCGGACGCAACGTTCACACTCACCCGACCCTCTCTGAGGCCATGAAGGAAGCTGCCGAGGGTATTGGCGGCCACATGATTAACCTCTAAGCAGGGCTGCTTGCCGACGTCGGCCTTTCTCCCACCACCGCCTCAGCAGCGGCGGGAGGATAGGACCTCGGCACACCACAACGGCAACAGCATCGGCACCGCTGATCCTCCTCCGCCCACACGGAGCAGGAGGATCAGCGGTGCCGATGCTCTTTGTGTGCATAACGCGCGCAACCCTCACTGCTACTCGAAAATTTTTCGAGTAGATTTCGAGTAGGCTTCGAGTAGGCTTCGAGTGCTGCCAAACCGGCAGGTCATAACGTTATTTACTCGAAACGAGCTCTTTCGAGTAGCTTTCGAGTAGCTTTCGAGTAGTTTTCGAGTAGGTCGATTGGCGCCCAAGACGCTAGTAGGGTGCAACTGCGGAGCGGTGGGCGTCGACGTTGATGACTTCATTAATGGGTGGGAAGGCGCGTTGCGCGCAGTTCTCGCGCGGGCACGTGCGGCAGCCGGAGCCGATAGGGGTTGCCGAGGAGAGATCGCTGAGATCGAGCCCCTCGGCGTAGACGGTGCGGTCGGCGTGGCGGGCCTCGCAGCCAAGACCGATGGCGAAGAGCTTATTGGTATCTCCAAAGCGACCCTGGTGGTGTTGCACGGCGCGGGAGATCCACAGATAATTGCGGCCGTCGGGCATCTGCGCCAGCTGGCGGGAGATAATGCCGGGCTGGGTGAAGGTCTCGTAGACATTCCACAGCGGGCAGGTGCCGCCGTTATTGGAAAAGTGCACGCCGGTGGCGGATTGGCGCTTGGACATATTGCCTGCGCGGTCGACGCGGACAAAAGTAAAAGGAATGCCGCGGAGGTTATCGCGCTGCAGGGTGGACAGGCGGGAGGCCACGGATTCATAGCCCACGCCGAAGACCTGGCAGAGGTATTCCACGTCGTAGCCGGAGCGCTCGGCTTCGGAATGCATCAGTGCATAGGGCATCACGGTGGCGGCGGCGAAGTAGCTGGCCAAGCCGCGCTGTGCGAGGTTGCGCGAAGCATCCGAGGTAAACGGCTCCTCCTCCACTAAGGCGGCGATGTCCTCCCCGGCCTCGAGGAAGCTCAGCTCCGCGGCCATGCGGAAGGCGCGCTGGCCTTCGCTCAGGCGCGACGCGAGCCGGAACTCGCCGGTCTCGCGGTTAAAGCTGTGTAGCGTGCCATCCATTTGGGACGTGATGTGGATATCTACGTTGTGGCGATCGCGCAGGCGCTGGGCCAGGGCGTGTTCGGTGTCGCGGATGCCGAAGTGGGTGACCGAGAGGGCGTCGGCAAGCTGCTCTGCATGGTGGTCTAGGTTGTCCAGGTAGTTCTGGCGGGCGTAGAAGAAGTCGCGCACCTCGTCGTGCGGCATGGATAGGGCCTGGGTGGCCTCGGTGGTGCGGCGGGCATCGGTGGCCAGCGAGAGCTTATCGCGCACATTGCGGTAGCGGCGGTGGACATCCACCAGCGTGCGGGCCACGGTGGGGTGGTTATAGACCAGCTCGGAGAGCTCCTGCAGCTCGACAGGGGAGGGGCAGAGCTCCTTGTCTTGGATGACGTCCTGGATCTCGGCAAGAAGGCGGGAGTCATCGTCGCGGGAGAAGAAGGTGGCGTCGACGCCGAAGACCTCGGTGATGCGAAGGAGCACCGGGACGGTGAGCGGCCGGACGTCGTGTTCGATCTGGTTGACGTAGCTGGCGGAGAGACCCAGCGTCGCAGCGAGGGAAGCCTGACTGAGATCGCGCTCACGGCGAAGCTGGCGAAGGCGGGATCCCACATACGTCTTACTCATGCCGGCAAGGTTACTGGCTGGCCTGCGGGTGTGCACCCTAATTGCAAAGATCTTGCGAAGAATGTTCACCCGCCTGTGGGCTACATGTGGGTTTCATGCGAAAGTTTGACACATAAAGGGGTAAGGCGGTCACTCTAGTAACACTGGGTGAGCAAGTTCACAACTGCGGAGGGAATTACGCAACGTCAATATTGCGGAATTCCGAGCAGCCAAGGTAGTGACGTTTTGCCCCAAGGCTTCTAAGGCAACCCTTACCTAAAAGAATTATGACTTTAACCGTACCGCCGTACCGTTAGGTGAAACGCCGCAGGAATTGACTAGTAACCAGCGGTTAAGCCCAGTTAAAGTGAGGGCGACAATGGAGGTGTCATGACTTTAAGAAATCCGGACCGTGAGGCAGTAACTCACGGCCACATTACTAACGAACCAATCCGCCAGAAGCCGGGAGTGCCCTCCTGGGTTCTGAAGCTCATCATGGCCGTCACTGGCCTGCTCTTCGCCCTCTTCGTTGTTGGCCACATGGCCGGCAACCTGAAGTTGTACTTGCCGGCGAACGGCGGCGAAGAAGCACTAGATGAATACGGTGCATTCCTGCGCTCCATGGGCGAGCCGTTGTTCCCGCATGAGGGCGCATTGTGGATTATTCGCGCCGTCCTGCTGGTTGCCATCATCGCCCACATCTACGGCGCGATTGCCTTGACCACCCGCTCCAAGGCATCCCGCGGCAAGTTCAGCCGCAGCAACCTCATGGGTGGCCTGGATTCCTTCGCCACCAAGACCATGCTGGTCTCCGGCCTGGTTCTGCTGCTGTTCATCATCTTCCACCTGCTGGACCTGACCATGGGCGTACAGCCCATCGCCCCAGGTGACTTTGTGGAGGGTGCGGTAAAGGCCAATATGATTGCAACCTTTAGCCGCTGGCCGGTCACCATCGTGTATGTGATCGCCATGTGCTTCCTGTTCCTGCACCTCACCCACGGCATTCGCCTTGCTGCTTCTGACCTGGGTATCACCGGTGCTAAGTGGCGTCAGACCTTCCTGATCCTGGCGTACGTCATCCCGGCCGTTGTCTGCATCGGCAACATCGTTATGCCTTTGTCCGTTGCCCTGGGCTTGGTCAGCTAAAGGAGTTAGAAACCCATGACTAATACTGAACTCAAGCGCGAGCACCCTAAGTTCTCGCACCCACAGTCCATCGTTCCGGGCGTATCCGCCGGCAACATCCTGGAATCCCATGAGCCGCACGGCGTGCCGATGAAGGATATGTGGTCCCACCAAAAGGACCACATGCAGCTGGTCTCCCCGTTGAACCGCCGCAAGTTTGAGGTTCTCGTAGTTGGCACCGGCCTGTCCGCTGGTTCCGCTGCGGCCGCACTGGGCGAGCTGGGCTACAAGGTAAAGGTATTCACCTACCACGATTCCCCGCGCCGCGCGCACTCCATTGCCGCGCAGGGTGGTGTCAACGCCTCCCGTGCCAAGAAGGTGGACAATGACTCCGCCTACCGCCACACCAAGGACACCGTGAAGGGCGGCGACTACCGCTGCCGCGAGTCCGACTGCTGGCGCCTGGCAAACGAGTCCGTCCGCGTTATTGACCACATGAACGCCATCGGCGCCCCATTCGCTCGCGAGTACGGCGGCACCCTGGCTACCCGTTCCTTCGGTGGTGTGCAGGTCTCCCGTACCTACTACACCCGTGGCCAAACAGGTCAGCAGCTGCAGCTGTCCACCACTTCGGCGCTGTACCGCCAGATTGGCCTGGGCAACGTGGAGCTCTTCGCTCACAACGACCTGCAGGACATCATCGTCTACAACGACAACGGCAAGAAGCGTGCCGGCGGCATCGTTACCCGCAACCTGATTACCGGTGAGCTCAAGGCCTTCACCGGCCACGCAGTTGTGCTGGGTACCGGCGGCTACGGCAACGTCTACCACATGTCCACCCTGGCAAAGAACTCCAATGCCAGCGCCATGATGCGTGCGTACGACAGCGGTGCTTACCTGGCTTCCCCGGCCTTCGTGCAGTTCCACCCGACGGGCCTGCCGGTCAACTCCGATTGGCAGTCCAAGACCATCCTGATGTCGGAGTCCCTGCGTAACGACGGCCGCATTTGGTCCCCGAAGAAGGAGGGCGACGACCGCGACCCGAATACCATTCCGGAAGAAGAGCGCGACTACTTCTTGGAGCGCCGCTACCCGGCATTCGGCAACCTGGTTCCGCGCGACGTTGCTTCCCGTGCCATCTCCCAGCAGATCAATGCCGGCCTGGGCGTTGGCCCGCTGCACAACTCGGTGTACCTGGACTTCCGCGACGCCATCGAGCGCCTAGGCAAGGACAAGATCCGCGAGCGCTACTCCAACCTGATCGAGATGTACGAAGAGGCTATCGGCGAGTCCGCCTATGAGACCCCGATGCGCATCGCCCCGACCTGCCACTTCACCATGGGCGGCCTGTGGACGGACTTCAACGAGATGACCTCCATCGACGGCCTCTTTGCCGCCGGTGAGTGCTCCTGGACCTACCACGGTGCTAACCGCCTGGGTGCAAACTCCCTGCTTTCGGCTTCCGTCGATGGCTGGTTCACCTTGCCATTCACCATCCCGAACTACTTGGCTGACCACCTCAACGAGGAGAAGCTGGCCGAGGATTCCCCAGAGGCACAGGCAACCCTGGCACAGTCCCAGGAGCGCATCGACCGCCTCATGGGTGTGCGCGGTGAGAACCCGCACGGTCCGTCCTACTACCACCGCCAGCTGGGCGATATCCTCTACCATGGCTGCGGCGTGTCCCGTAACGTCGAGGACCTCAAGGCCGCGATCACCAAGATCCGCGAGCTGCGCGAGGACTTCTGGGCTAATGTCCGCATTCCGGGTGAGGCCAATGACATGAACCAGGTGCTGGAGTACGGCCTGCGCGTTGCCGACTACCTGGACTTGGGTGAGCTCATGTGTGTTGACGCTCTGGACCGCGATGAGTCCTGTGGCGCTCACTTCCGCGAGGACCACCTCACCGAGGACGGCGAGGCAGAACGCGATGATGAGAACTGGTGCTTCGTTTCCGCATGGGAGCCGGGCGCAAATAAGAACGAGTTCATCCGCCACGCCGAGCCGCTGTACTTTGATTCGATCCCGCTGATGACAAGGAACTACAAGTAATGAAACTGACACTTGAGATCTGGCGTCAAGCCGGACCGACCCAAGAAGGCCATTTCGAGACCGTCCAGGTGGATGACGCCTCTGAGCAGATGTCCATCCTGGAGCTGCTGGACCACGTTAACGAGGGCTACATTGAGCGCGGCGAAGAGCCCTTCGCCTTCGCTTCCGACTGCCGTGAGGGCATCTGCGGTACCTGTGGTTTGACCGTCAATGGTCGCCCGCACGGCCCAGGTCAGAACACCCCTGCCTGCCAGCAGCGCCTGTTCAACTTCACCGATGGCCAGACCATCAAGCTGGAGCCATTCCGTTCCGCTGCCTACCCGGTCATTAAGGACATGATCGTGGACCGCGCGGCTCTGGATCACGTAATGGAGCAGGGCGGCTACGTTTCCATGGACGCTGGCACCGCTCCGGATGCGGATACCATGCACATCAACCATGAGACCTCCGAGTACTCGCTGGACCACGCTGCCTGCATTGGCTGCGGTGCCTGCGTTGCTGCCTGCCCGAACGGTGCGGCTCACCTGTTTACCGGCGCAAAGTTGGTGCACCTCTCCCTCATGCCGCTGGGCAAGGAAGAGCGTGGCCGCCGTGCCCGCAACATGGTCGACGACTTGGAAGCCAACTTTGGCCACTGCTCCCTCTACGGTGAGTGCGCTGATGTCTGCCCGGCCGGCGTTCCGCTGACCGCGGTTTCCGCGGTTACCCGCGAACGTGCACGTGCTGCTTTCCGTGGCAAGGACGACTAAGCTAAGGTTATTCCGTAGGAATACTAGGAACGAGAGAAAGACAGAAAGACTCCGCCATGAGCGATAACACCCACGCAGTCGCTGACTACACCAGCGAGACCTACCCGGAGTTCTCCGGCAAGATTCAGGACACCTACATTGAGGGCTACGATCCAGTATCCTTCGGTGCTCCTCACTCTTCCCTTCTGCGCACCTCCACCTGGGTGGGCATGGGTCTGATCATGTCTTGCCTCCCGGCCGCTGGCATCCTCATCTGGGGCCTTGGTGTGTGGGACAACCCCATCGGCACTGCCGGTGAGGGTAACTACTCCCTGACCATCATCGTCGGCCTCATCGCTCTGGTGGCTGTGGCTATTGCTGCAGTCGGCAGCGTCCACTACGGCCGCCGCTACTACCGCAAGTACCGCAAGGAAACCGGCCGCGCTAACTAGTATTCGCTCTTAAGCCAAGCACCAACAACCCCTACTCCCCACAGCATGCATGCCATGCAGGGAAGCGGGGGTTGTTGCATATCTTGAGCCAAAGGCCCAAGAAGTCGCCAACATAGCGTTGCTTTAAGCTGCGCTTGCCGACGCCTCCCTCCTTACCGTTGCTTCAACGCCCCCCCAGATCGCGATCGAGAGGTGCTCCCCGCGTTCGTAGTTGAACGAAGGCGGATCAGTGGGTGCTGTTGCAAAGTTGGGGCAGTAGGAAGAGCGACGTGAAATAATCACAGCCATGGGTATCTTCTCCGGTCGTCATTTCCCCCGTGACATCATTCTGTGGGCAGTGCGGGGGTACTGCC
Organism: Corynebacterium sp. ACRPJ; assembly: GCF_022347345.1. Classification (NCBI taxonomy): domain Bacteria; kingdom Bacillati; phylum Actinomycetota; class Actinomycetes; order Mycobacteriales; family Corynebacteriaceae; genus Corynebacterium; species Corynebacterium sp. ACRPJ. The sequence goes on along the minus strand of NZ_JAKRNC010000011.1, from coordinate 37,932 downwards.
GCTACGGGGTGAGCTACCGCGATCTGGAGGAAATGATGACTTCAGCGGGGCGTGCCGGTCGATCACACCACGATCTACCGCTGGGTCCAGAAATACGCCCCTGAGCTGGACAAGCAAACACGGTGGTACCGGCAGGTACCTGACTGGCAGGCCAGTTCCTGGCGGGTGGATGAGACCTATATCCGGGTCGGCGGCAGGTGGTGCTATCTCTATCGGGCGATCACCGCCGGTGGTCAGACCCTGGACTTTTACCTCTCTTCGAAGCGGAACGTGGCCGCAGCGAAGTGTTTGCTGGCCAAGGCCGTCAGATCCAATGCGTCAGCCGGGTATCCCAGAGTGATCAACACCGATAAAGCACCCTCACTAGCCAGGGCAATCGCCGAGTTGAAGTCAGAGGGAATCTGCCCGCCAACAGTGGAACACCGGCAGGTGAAATACCTCAACAACATCCTGGAAGGCGACCATGGTCGGCTGAAGCGGATCCTCGGGCCGAAAGGCGCGTTTAAGAGCCGGACATCTGCATATCGGACGTTGAAAGGGATGGAGGCGATGCACTCATTGCGGAAAGGGCAAGGCACGATGTTTGCCTACGGGCAACCGAACCCGGACGCGGTGATCATCAACCGGGTCTTCCAGAATATCTGAGCAGGCTGGGCCATAATGCTGGCCAGGCGACGAAGAAAGGAGTGTTCGCGGTTCTCCACCCAACTTTGCAACAGCACCTTTCAGATCCCTATATCCGAGACGTTCATGGCTGGGGAAAGAAAATCGGACAAGAGCTAGTCTTTTCCAAAGATGAGACGAGCGGGATCGCCATAGGAACCGCTTACTGCGCCGGTCGAGTAGTAGGAGTTGGCCTAGGCACCTGGCTAGCCAAAGGTGCGTGCGCAGGCGCTGCCGCAGTAGCAGCTCACGCCACTAATACAGGTCGATGCCTTACCATCCGAGCCCTCGGAGGAAAATACTCTCCAAACATCGTATTCCCGTATGCAACTTGATGCTAGAGACAAGAAATACAGTTTCGCTTTTCACCGTGAGTAGACATGGAAAATAGCAAAGTTCTTGTTTTAATTGGAATCACCCTAATTATTTGGTGCGCGTTATACAGGTACAGAACAACCACCGCTAAATGGGTTTTTATTGCAGCCTCTTTAAGCACCTGTCTAGCGTTTGTCCTAGGTCTATCAGGATTTCTAGGGTTAGGTTATGGTTACATCGATTTGTTGTCCCTAGTAAACGTATTTTTAGACGCATTTATATTGTTGGCCATAGGCCAGTCCCACAATCGAAACAGATCGGACCACGTAAAAGATGTATAGAGCAATGCCCCAAACGTGGGTCACGGGACTCGCTGGTAAAGACATTTCCGGAAAAGATATGTCCAACTATGACCTGACGGATATCAATCTCGAAGGAAGCATATGCAAAGGATGCTCGTTCCGCGGCTCCATGATGGCATGGGCTAACTTGAAATCGGCAGATTTCACCGACGCAGATTTTACGAACGCAATTCTTAGCGAGTCAGACCTTCGTGGAGCGACATTAACGCGCGCTAATCTTACTAACGCATATCTAGTACCTGTTACCGCCAATCCAAGGCAATTCTCTGGATGTACAGGTTTGGATGCAAGGAATGCGATATTTTATAGCCCTTGATTGCGCCTACACGAATTCCGTTTGAACCCTTCTTTATAATGAGCATTGAAAACGTGTAAACAACGCAAGGTGAGGGTAAATCAGCGCACTCGCCGAGCCCGCCATAAATCAGAACATATGCTAAAGCATATGTTCTGATTTTGTGGTTTTAGCTGCTGGTTTCCCTAGAGAAGATGAAAGCAAGGGGCAAATCGACATGATAATGCGTGTCTCTGGGTGAACCTGGGCGGATTTTTACTTTGCGTACTTCTGGGCATTAAAAGCCTCTGACGCTGCTTCCGGGAAAGTTGGAATTGGGGATGTGGTTATGACACTACGGTTGGGCTCTATCCAACAATCGCTTTCGAGGGGGATAGCCTTCTGCTGCTCGGACACGTCACCGCGTTTCGTGATGCGCACGTACTCTTGATCAATAACTTCGCTGCGCCAGCAGAGTGTCAGCGCAGCGATGTGCAGAGACAGAGACGAGGAGGCCGAGGATTAGTCGTCCTTCAAGGCCGCCGATAACCTTGTTGGCCTTATCCTTCATACCCTCGGCAGCATCGAAGAGCTTATCCTTAGCCTCGGAAGCGACCTAGTCAACCCCATTAAGACCGCCTGCTTAGACAAACGAAGTTAGTGTTTGTGCTAGTGGGTATTTATCTTCTCTAACAGAACAAAATCTGGTGCCCTTCAGTTCAGATTCTTTGGCGTCCACAAACTTAATTACTGAAGGCAGAGGTCGAGTGCTTTTAAGTACGCACTAGTCTTAATGGCCGAAGCCCGAATACACCTTCACAACTTCAAGGAGAACTCATGACGCACCGTGCGGACGAAGGCCTAGAAACGGCTACGGCAACGGCATCGTCGGGTGCTGCTCCCGTGCCGCAGGCTGGCAATCAGGAGGCGCGGCGGGCGGACCTGCGGCGGTGGAAGGCGATTGCGCTGTCGTTCCTGATTGGTGCGGCGGTGATCTTTTTGGGGTGCTCGTGGTGGCAGGCGTCGGAAAGCGGGGCTCCAGTGTGGGTGGGCTACGTGCGTGCAGCGGCGGAGGCCGGCATGGTGGGTGGCTTGGCAGACTGGTTTGCGGTGACCGCGCTCTTCCGCCGGCCGATGGGGCTGCCCATCCCGCATACGGCGCTGATCCCGAATAATAAGGATCGCGTGGGCGATGCTCTAAGTGACTTTGTGGAGGAGAACTTCCTTACCGCGGATGCGCTTAGCGCCAAGGTTCGCGAGGCGGAGTTGCCGCTATGGCTGGCGCGCCAGGGCGTGGAGCCCGGCAAGGCGGAGGAAGTCTCCGCGTGGATAGGCGAGCGTGCGGCCAGCGTGGTCGCAGATTTGGACCCCGAAGAAGCAGAGCAATTCATCCGCACCCAAGTCATGGACCGCCTAGCCGAGCCCGAGTGGGGCCCGCCGCTGGGGAGGTTGCTGGAGGGCTATATTGCAGACGGCAAGGCCCGTCCGCTAGAAGACGACCTCATCGAGTGGGCGCACGGCAAGATTCTGAGCATGGAGCCCACCGTGGTCACCGCCATCGACGAGCGCATGCCGGGATGGGCGCCGCGCTTTGCCCGCGAGATGGTGGGGGAGAAGGTCTATACCGAGCTCGTGGAATTCGCCGATGAGGTGCGCCGAAATGGCAACCACGAGGCTCGTCTGGCCATTCGCCGCAACCTGTCCAAGCTGGCCTCGGACTTGCAATGGGACGAGGACATGCGCGGGCGCATCGAGGGCATCAAGCAAGAAATGCTCGCCTCCGACCAAGCGCAGCAGGCGCCGGCAGCCATGTGGCGTACGGTATCCACCACGTTTATTGACCAGCTCAATGACCCGGAGTCCTTCCTGCGCCAGAAGATTACGGCGAAGGTAAAGGAGTTGGCGCACCGCCTGCTCGAGGACTCCGAGTTCTTGGCCCAGGCCAATGCGCTCGTGGACAAGGCCGCGCGCTACGCGGTGGAGAAATTCGCGCCGGAAATTATCGCGATTATCCCGGAGACCATCAAGCGTTGGGATGCGGAGGAAGCCTCCCACAATATCGAGCTCATGGTGGGCAAGGACCTGCAGTTTATTCGTTTAAACGGCACTATCGTCGGTTCCCTGGCAGGATTGGTGATATTCGCGATCAACCACCTTATCTTTGGTGCTTAGATAAAAGGAGTAATGAGCAATGAGTGATAATAAGAAGATTTTCGATTCCTTGAAGGACGCCGGCAGCGCTGCTTTTGAGGTAGCCAAGGACTTCGGTGGCCGTCTGCAAGAAGAACGCACCCAGCACGCTCAAGGCGCGCAGCCGGAGAGCCCCTATGGCAGCACTGGCAAGGATGGCCTGGTAGATAAGGCCACCGCCACCGCGAAGGAATTTGGGGCTTCCTTGAAGAAGGCCGCGGACGGCACCCGCGAGTCCGCCTCTTTCGCTGATGCCAAGGGCAAGTTCTCTACCGCCTATCAAGAGACCCGTGGGGGCGTTATGGACGCCTATAATTCCGCCCAGGCCCGCCGCGCGGAACAGAAGAATGCGCCGCGCCCCGGCCAGAATTCGGCTCCTTCGCAGGGCGATAATATTATCGATGGCGAAGTAATCGATACCGACGACCCGAAGAATTAATCTGCATGGACATCCTTCTATATCTCGCATTCCGCTTTGATGCCATCATTTTCCAAATCCTCACCCTGACCGCCATCGTCGGTGCGGTGCTTGCCGCCGCCACGCGCGAGGACGCCTTCCGCGCCGGCGACCGTCAGGGCAAGTGGGTGTGGGTTGGCCTGCTGGCAGGCTCGGCGGTAGCGATGGCCACCGGCATGCCATTCCTGTCCTGGATCGGCGCGGTCATTACCGGCGTGTACTGGTTTGATGTGCGCCCGCAGCTCAAGGCCATCATCAACGGCGATTACAGCTACTAATGCTTAACCTGCTTGCTGCCCCGGCCGCGATGGTCAAGGACCGCGCCGCCGATAACACCGTCGTGGTCTCCCCACACCACGTTTCTATTGCCGCGGGGGCCGGCGCGGCCGATATCATCTCCGTCGCTGGCTATCCCACCGGCCGCCACCACACGCTCATTAAGGCCTCTGAGGCGCGCTTGGCCATCCAATCGGGCGCCAGCGAGGTGTGGGTCAGCCTCGATGAGATCGTGACGGATGCCAATGCCGTGCTCTCCGAGCTCATCGCCATCCGCGAGGCCTGCCCCGATCCGGCCCGCTTGGGCCTCATCGTGCCGGAGGCTGTGGGCGCAGATGCGGCCGATGCCGCGGATGCTGCGGTTATGGCTGCACAGCAGGCCGGCTACCAGCGCCTTATTGTGCGCAGCAGCGAGGCTGCGGCCGCGGAGCGCGCGGATTCCGGTGCCGGTGAAGAAGGCATGAAAAAAGGACCGGCGTTGGCCGCTGCCACGCTTCCGGTCCTCGAATTTCCCGCTGCTTTGGTTTAGGCGGCTTCCTTCTGCGCGTCCTGCTGCGGCGCGCCATTGTTGGCCCCACCATTGCCGGTGGTGCCCTCGCCGCCGGCCAGCTTATCCATGTCGTTCATCGGAACATCAGTGCCGGTGATGGTGAGCTTGAGCTCGCCATCGAGCACCTCTACGGAATCGACGTTCATGTCCGAGCCCACGAACTGATCCGACATGCCGTTTTGCAGCGCGGAGGAGATGGCTTCGGTGGCCTGGTCCGGCAGCTCGAGGCCGAAGATAGAGGCCTCGGTGGCGCGGATATCGAGCTTTCCATCGTGGGCAGTGGGCTCCAGCGAGAGGTTAGCCAGGCCGCCGGCGAACTTCACGTCCAGCACATGGTCCTGCTCATTGGCGGTAATCTCCGTGACCACCATATTGCCCACCTTGTCGCTGCCGGCCTGCTCGGAAATGCCCTTCTGGAAAGACGCCAGCAGGTAGTCATCCGGCACGGTGGTAGAGGCGCGCAGCTTGCCGGCCACCGGATTGTCTTGGTCGGTGCTCATATCTTCCACGTGGATCTCGGAGGCGGGCTGGCCCTTGATTTCGGTGCCATCGATTTGCAGGGTGGACGGCGTGGTCATATCCATCTGGGAAATGGAACCCTGAAACAGCCCCAACAAGAGCGGGCTGCCGCCGAAGCTGACGGAGGGGTCCTCTTTGACCTGGATGCCCTCTTGCTCAGCGGCCTCGTTGAACTGCGAGGTCATCTGGTGGCCGATGAACCAGCGCAGGCCAAACTCGGCCAGCAAGATGAGCACGAGGAGTGCTACGAGGATGCCAATGATGATTTTCCAGGCGAGTGAACCCGCCGATTTCTTCGAAGCCATGCGTACCAGTGTGGCGCATGAGACGGTGCGGGGCAAAGTCTGCGGCGAAGTTAGCAGTACATTTTTAACCTTGCGGCGCCACCGATTCCCAGTCCACGGTCAGTACATTATCGCGCAGGCGCCGGCGGACGGGGTGGATGTTAAAGGGGACGTCGGCAAGCATGGCGCGTGCCCTACGCCAGCGAACGCGCGGACCGTAAGGCGCCCAGCCGGCAGCGCGGTCCCAAGCCTCGTCGGCGGCCTGAAGCAGCTCGTGGATGGGCTCGCCGGGCACATTGCGGTGGATGAGGATTTTGGGCAGGCGCTCGGCAATATCGGAAGGGCGCGCCACATCGAACGGGTCCCACGCCAGGGTGAGCGTCCGCGGACCATGGGCATCCAGCAGCAACCAGGCCGCGCGCCGGCCGAGCTCATCGCAGGTGCCCTCCACAAAGAAGCCGCCCGGGGCAAGGCGGGAGCACACCGTCTGCCAGGCCTCTTCCACCTGGTCCACGTCATACTGGCGCAGCACATTAAACGCGCGCACCAGCTGCGGCCGGTAGCCGGCCAGCTCAAAACCGCCCAGCTCGAAGCGCACGCCATCGCGCGGCGGCAGCACCCGGTCCGGGTGGATCTCTAATCCGCGTACGTCGACCTGCGGATTCGCCCGGCGCAGCCACCCTGCCCACTCCACGGTGGTCGCATGCGAGGCCCCGTAGCCCACATCCAGCGCCAGCGGCGTATCCACATGCCGCAGCAGCGCGGAAATCTCCGGGTGCGCGAGCATCCACCTATCGCAGCGGCGCAGCCGGTTGTGGTTGGTGGTGCCGCGGGTAATAACGCCAAAAGGCCGACCCGCAGCTGCGCTAGCGCGCAGATTATGTGCGTGGTCGGCCATAGATTCTGGGGCTTTAGAACTTAGGCGTTCTCAGAAATCCACTGTTCGGTCAGCTTGCCCTCGTTATCGAAGAGCTCGCCCAGGGACTCGCCTACCTTCGGCTCGATGGCGGCGCCCATCATCGGGATATTGACGGAAATCTCGTTGACGTAGGACAACTTGGTCATTTCGCCCTCGCCGGCCAGGGAGATATCGCCCTTGAAATCAACCGGGGTGCCCTTGACGTCCGCGGTGTAGTTAACGTCAGCAGCCTCACCGTTGAGCTCGCCCACGGTAACCACGCGCTTGACCTTCAGGTCCTGGGAGACCATGGCGCGCACTGCCTCTGGCAGCAGGGTGGTCGGCAGAACCTCGAAGAGGGTGGCTACGTTATCGCTGAAGTCGTGCACCTGGCCCGCCTCAGGGGAGAGGTTGGCCACGATGTACTCCCAGTATTCCTTGGTGAGCAGCGCCTTGTGAACCTTTTCGATGGGCTGATTGATGGTTACGGTGTTTTCACTACGGGTTGACATGCCTAACAGACTACCTTGGTAGGCGTGCTTGATAAATCTTTGACGCAACAGCTCACAGAGATCGACGGCGTAGAACTGGACCCCGCCGCCACCTTCGCGGACCTGACTACGCTGCGTGTAGGCGGAAAACCGCAGGCCGCACTGCGCTGCTCGCAGCCGGAGGCCGCCGTTGCCGTGGTGCGTGCCCTTGATCACACCGAAGTGAAATTCATCGTCGTTGGCGGCGGCTCCAACCTCTTGGTGGCCGATGGCGCCGTGGATCTCGTCGCGGTCATCCTCGACTTCGACGAGGTTTCCATGGACACCGAGACCGGAATGGTGCGCGCACAGGCGGGTGCCGTCTGGGATGACGTGGTGGCCCGCTCCGTGCAGCTTGGCCTAGGCGGCATCGAGTGCCTCTCCGGCATCCCCGGCACCGTGGGCGCGGTCCCCGTGCAGAATGTGGGTGCCTACGGCGCGGAAATCTCCGAGGTCCTTAGCCGCGTGCGCCTTTATAACCGCCGCACCGATACCGATGAGTGGGTCCCCGCCTCCGATCTAGAGCTGGCCTATCGCTATTCCAACCTAAAATTCACCGGCCGCGCCGTGGTGCTGGAGGTGGAGCTCCAGCTCGATACCGAGGGCCTTTCCCGCCCACTGCGCTTTGGCCAGCTCACCCAGAACCCGGGCGAGCGCCGCCCCGTGGCCGAGGTCCGCGAGGAGGTCCTCAAGCTCCGCCGCGGTAAGGGCATGGTGCTCGACCCCACCGACCATGACACCTGGTCCGCCGGCTCTTTCTTTACCAACCCGGTGGTGGACTCCGCTCTTGCCGACGCCGTCCAGGCCAAGGTCCGTACCTCGCTTGGCGACGCCACCGTAGACTCCATGCCCCGCCACCCCTCTGCCGAGGCCGGCCGGGAAAAGTTGTCTGCCGCCTGGCTCATTGACCGCGCCGGGTTTGCTAAGGGCTATCCGGGCTCCGGCCGGGCCACGCTCTCGACGAAGCACACGCTGGCGCTGACCAACCGCGGCGAGGCCACGGCCGCCGATATCGTGGACCTCGCCCGCACCATCCGTGACGGCGTCCACGAGACCTTCGGCGTGGAACTCGTGCCAGAACCCGTGTGGATAGGCCTTTCCCTCGACGAGTAGCGCGCGAGCGCGCTTTCGCCCCGAGTCTCTGGGGAATAAAACCTACAAAGCAGCCACGATAGCGCCCTTTACCACGCGGTTTTCGGGTCTATCGTGGCTGCTTTTTCAGTTCGACGCCTATCGCGCCGGCGACTCGCTTAGGCGGCCATGACCTGGAGCCACTCATCCTTAGCGCCCAGGAATGCGCGGGCCGCCTCCTGCGCGCCCTCCAAGCTGTGGTGCGCACCCCAACCGCACTGCTCTTCGTTGGCGGCCGGTACCTCGGTAGCGTTAAGAATATCGTTGAGCGCGCCTTCCACCGCGCGCAGCAGCTCGTCCTGCTCCATGCCGTTGGTGATGGCGTAGAAGCCGGTGCGGCAGCCCATCGGGGCGAAACCGATGAGCTTATCGGTGTAGTTGCGCATGAAGTTTGCCATCATGTGCTCCACCGAGTGCAGCGCCTTGGTATCCAGGTGGTCCTGGTTAGGCTGGCAGAAACGCAGGTCATACTTGATGATTTCGACGCCGCCGCCCAAATCCGTGCGGTCGGCCACGCGGATATATGGCGCGCTGACTAGGCGGTGGTCGAGTTCGAAGGACTTAACGTTGAGCTTTGTGTCATTCTGTTCAGTCATGCTTCTCCAGTGTAATCACGGTTGAGTGTCACTTCCTGAAATAGATTCTTTACCGCATACGCTGGGATAATATGAGCACTCTGGACGACGCCGCCGAGGCCCCCGGCGCCGCACGCACCCCTGGGGACTTGCCTTCTGCCGTACAGCCTGACGGTGAGCGGCCCGCCGGCGAGCAGCCCGCCGGCCGCCAGCCTGCCGGCACTCCGTCGAGCGCCGCGGCCACTCCGGTGAGCGAATCCGAGTACGAGGGGGCGGATAAGATCGTGCCCAGCACCGCGCCCACCGTGGTCAAGATTGCGGGCCATACCGAGGAAGTAGATCCCCTGGCCCGCGGCAACCGCTTGCGTAAGGAAAGCTGGGGGCTGGTGGTGCGCCGCGTGTGGGCCGATTTCTTCCATGATGCCTTGATGGATCGTGCGGCCACGATGACGTACTTCACGCTCATGGCCTTTGCCCCCACGGTGCTGGCCGCCTATTCCATCGCCACGCTCATTTTCTCCTCGCGGCGTGCCGAGGTGCACGAATTAACCTCGCAATTCATTGCGGACTACGTGCCCAGTTCCATGACGGAGCAGGCCGAGAAATTGGTTGGCTCCATCATTGGTTCCACGGCGCAAGGTACCTTCGCGCTGGTGGTATCCGTGCTGATTTCGCTCTTTGCCGCCTCGGCCTATGTGCGCGCCTTCTCGCGCACGGCCAATACCGTCTATGGGCGAGTGGAAGGCCGTGGAATCATCCGCACCTGGGCGCTGATGTGGGGGCTGACCATTGTTCTCGTCATCGGTGCGGTCATCGTCCTCTTTGCTAACCTGCTGCGCGATACCATCGTGAGCGGCGTTATCGATCCGCTCGCGGGCAAGTTGGAGATGCAGGGCACCGCGGACTTTTTGGGCGGAATCTTCATGCCGGTGTGGAATTGGCTGCGCTTCCCACTCACCGTGGTGATCGTGCTGAGCTTGATCGCTATCTTGTATCACTTTTCCCCGAACGTGCGGCCGGCGCGCTTTCGGTGGATAACCCTCGGCTCCGTGGTGGCGCTTAGCACCAATGTGGTGGTGTGGGGAGCATTTGCGCTGTATGCCCAGCGCTTTGCCGGTGCCAGCGTGTACGGCGCCTTCAGCCTCATTATGGCCGTATTCATGGCCGTGTGGCTATCTAATACGATGCTCATTTTAGGCATCAAGATCGATGCGGAAATCCTGCGCGCCAAGGAGCTGCAACTGGGCCTGCACGCCGCGCGTCATATCCAGGCCCCGCCGCGTTCCGACGCCGCCGCTAAGTCCCAAGCCCGCGCCCAGCACGACCTTGAGAAGCGTTCTGAGCGCATCTACCAACAGGCGGTGCGCCGGGGAGAGCGGGAAGAAAGCTAGCCCTGGTTGAGCAGCGCGAGGAGATCGCGCTGGACATCGCGGCGGCGCAGCTTGCCCAGCTGATCGCCGGCGAGCTCATCCATGGCAAAGAAGCGCTGCGGGACCTTATAGCGCGCCACCAACCCACGGCAATGGTCGCGCAAGGCGGACTCGTCGAGCTGCGCGCCGGGGGCAAGGACTACGCAGGCGGCTACATCCTCAGAACCATCGGAGCGAGGAATGCCCACGACCGCGGCTTGGGCGATATCAGGATGGGAGGTTAAAGCCTCCTCGACCTCGCCGGGATAGACATTGAAACCACCGGTGATGATGATTTCCTTGATGCGGCCCACCAAACGGATATGGCCGTCAGGCTCGCGCACGCCCATGTCCCCGGTGCGGAACCAGCCGTCATGGAAGGCGGCGGCGGTGGCGGGGGCGTCGGCAAGGTAGCCGCTAAAGACTTGCGGGCCGCGGGCGAGGATCTCGCCGGGCTCGCCATCCGGCTGGGTGCGGCTGAGGTCGTGAGGATCGCCGATGCGCAGCTGCGTATCCGGCAGCGGCAGACCGATGGTGCCGGCGCGCCGGGTCTCATCGAGGGGGTTGATAGTCAGTACGGGCGAGGTCTCCGTAAGCCCATAGCCTTCCACCAGCATGCCGCCGGTGCGCGCCTCCCATGGCTCGATGATGCGCGAGGGAAGCGAGGCCGCGCCTGAGATGGAGTAGCGCACCCCGCCAAGATCCGCGGGCGCGTCGGACGCGGCTGTGTCTGCGGCCGCGGGAGTGGCCACCATGGCGCGCTCGTAGATGGTGGGCACGCCCGGCATCCAGGTGGGGCGGCGGGCGGCAAGCGCCTTGGTCACCGCGTCGGTGTGTGGGGCAGGCAGCAGGATGATCTCGGCCGCGCAGCGTACCGCGAGCAACACGCTCATCGTCAGTCCATAGGAATGGAACATGGGCAGCGCGGCTAGAAAGCGCTCGTGTCCGGCGCGCAGCGGGGCCTGGGTTTCCAGCTGCAGGCAGTTGGCCGCGAGGTTGCCGTGGGTTAAGGCCACGCCCTTGGGGCGGGCGGTGGTGCCGGAGGTGTAGAGGATAAGGGCGGCGTCGGCAAGCGCGGCAGGGTGCGGTTCCACCGGGGTGCCGCTGAGGGGAAGTGGCTCGGTGAGGGAAACGGTAATGGTGGTCTCTACCTGCGCAGAAACGGTGGGGGCGATGTCCTCCCAGGCAATCGCCACGCGGGCGCCATGGTGGGCGAGCAGCGGGGTGAGCTCGTGCGAGGTATAGCGCGGATTGTGCTCCACCACCACCGCGCCCAGGCGCAGGATGGCGAAGAAGGCCACCACGTGCTGCGGGCAATTGGGCAGCAGGAGCGCCACGCGGTCGCCGGGGCGCACGCCCATCTCGCGCAGGGCACCGGCCGCGGCCGCCACCTGGGCGTCGAGCTCGCTATAGGTGAGCGTGTGGCCAGCGAAGTAGGTGGCGGGGCGCTGGGGAAACCTCGCGACGGCCGCCGCGAGGAAATCCGTCAAGGTAGCGCCGTAATGAATATCTGCCATAGCCGCTAAGTTTAGGCCTTTGCCTCCAGCAGCTCGAGTAGGTCCTTGCGCACCTGGTGGCGGCGGATTTTGCCCAGGTGGTCGCGCGCCAAATCTTCGAAGTGGTAGAAGGTGCGCGGCACCTTATAGCGAGTCAGGCGCTCGCGGCAGAATTCCTTCAGGCCTTCTGGATCGAGTACCGCGCCATCGCGCAGGGTGACGCAGCCGACGACATCCTCGGAGCCATCCTGGCGCGGGCGGCCCACGGCGGCGACATCCACGACGTCGGGATGCTGGGCAACTGCCTCTTCCACCTCGGCGGGGTAGACGTTGAAGCCGCCGGTGATGATGATTTCCTTGATGCGGCTGACCAGCTTGATATAGCCATCCGGTTCCATGAGCGCCATATCACCGGTGCGGAACCAGCCGTTGTGAAAGGTCTTTTCGGTAGCGGCGGCATTGCCGAAGTAACCCTGGAAAATCTGCGGGCCGCGCGCGAGCATCTCGCCCGGTTGGCCATCGGGTTGGGTTTCATCCAGATTCTCAGGGTTGGCAATGCGCACCTCCGTATCCGGGAAGGGCACGCCTACATAGCCTGGGCGGTGCTTGCCGTTCATGGGATTGGCCGTAAGTACCGGGGAAGTCTCCGTCATGCCGAAGCCCTCCACCAGCCGGCCGCCGGTCATGGCCTCCCAGCGCTCCACAATCTCTACAGGCAGCGTGGCGGCGCCGGAGAAGGCATTGCGGATGCCGCTTAAGTCGACGTCCTTTTCTTCCGCCGCGTCCATGATCTTCTGATACAGCGTGGGAACGCCCGGCAGCCAGGTAGGCGTGCGCTTTTTCACTATGTCCATGATCAGCGGCATCTGCGGGGAGGGAACCAGGATGAGCTCGGCGCCAAGGTAGATGCTGAAGATGCACAGCGTGGTCATGCCGTAGGCGTGGAAGATGGGCAGTGCAGCGAGGAAGCGCTCTTGTTTCTTGCCCATCTGTGGCACCCAGGCCTTGCCCTGAATGGCATTGGCAATGAGGTTGCCGTGTGAGAGTAGTGCCCCCTTGGGCTTTCCGGTGGTGCCGGAGGTATAGAGGATGAGCGCAATATCGTCTTGGGAGATCTCAGGGACATCGAGGTCCGAGCCATCGCCGCCAATGGCCGCGCCGATGAGGGTGGACCACTCCACGGTATTGGGCGCGGGGCTGGTGAGCTGTTCGCGCTTGGCGGTCAGCGGCGGGAGGGGTAGGCGCAGCGCGAGGCGCTTGAGCGGTGGCATGGCATCGACCATGTTGACGGAGACGATGGTCTCCAGCGGGGTGGTCGAGCGCAGCCTTTCTAGCGTGGAGGCGGTTTTATCCCAGGAGATGGCCACGCGCGCGCCGTGGTCATTGAGCAAGCCTTCTAGCTCCGGGGCGGTATAGAGCGGGTTGTGTTCGACCACGGTGGCACCAAGCAGCTGCACCGCGTAGAAGGCCGCGACGTGCTGGGGGCAGTTAGGCAGCACGATGGCTACCTTGTCGCCGGGGCGAATGCCAAAAGCCTTGAGCCCGGCCGCCGCGGCGCGCACCTGGGTATCGAGCTCCGCGTAGGTCTGCGTCTTTCCAAAGAAGTAGGTGGCGGATTTATTGGCGTTGACCCGCAGGTTATTGCGGTAGTAGTCGACGATGGTTTTATCGCCATAGTCCAGCGTGTGTGGGGTCCAATCGCTGTAGTGCTCGAGCCAGGCTCGGGAGGGGGAAGCGGACACGCGGAAAACCTTTCGTTTGGCTACAAAAACTATTTCTGAGGGGATAGCATATCCAAATATGAGGAATCCCTCTAGTTTTCTTCTAGTGTCAGCAAAAAACGTTTGGCATCCAGACCACCCGCATAGCCACCGAGCCCGCCGTCGCTGCGCAGCACACGGTGGCATGGTCGCACGATGAGCAGGGGATTGGCGCCGCACGCACTGCCCACGGCCCGCGTCGCGCCGGGCCGGCCCAGCAGCTTGGCGACGTCGCGGTAGGTGACCGTCTCCCCATAGCCAATCTCGGCCAGTTGCGCATGCACTGCGGCGCGAAAGTCGGTCGTCGCAGGCGGGTCGAGGCGTAACTCGAAGGCGTGGCGCTGGCCGGCGAAATACTCCGCGAGCTGTGCCTGGGCGGCGTCGAGCACGTCCGCGCTGCGCTTATCGACGCCCCCTTCATCCACACCGCCCACCGCTTCCTGCGGGGTGCTGGCCGCAGTGATGTCGACGCGGGAAAGCCCCCGCGGGCTCGCCTGCAAGCACAGGGGTCCGAGGGGGCTATCGATAAGGCGGAACATGTTAATTCTGTTCGGCCTCGAGGCGGCGGATGAGGTCTGCCTGGACCTCGCGGCGGCGGATCTTGCCCATCTGGTCCTTGGCCAGCTCCTCAAAGTGATAGAAGGTGCGCGGGACCTTGTAGCGGGTCAGGCGCTCGCGGCAGTAGTCCTTGAGTCCCTCCGGATCCAAGGCGGCGCCATCGGCGAGGTCGAGGCAGGCCACGACGTCCTCGGAGCCGTCCTCGCGCGGGCGGCCGACCACGGCGACGTCATCGATGCTCGGGTGCTCGCGCAGGATTTCTTCCACCTCGCCTGGGTAGACGTTGAAGCCGCCGGTGATGATGATTTCCTTGATGCGGCTGACCAGACGGATGAAGCCGTCTTCTTCCATGACACCCATGTCACCGGTGCGGAACCATTCGCCGTGGAAAGCGGCCTCGGTGGCCTCTTCATTGTTGAGGTAGCCCTTGAAGATCTGCGGGCCGCGGGCCAGCACCTCGCCCTCAACGCCGTCCGGCTGGGTCTCGTCCAGGTTATCCGGGTTGGCAATGCGCACCTGGGTATCCGGGAACGGAATGCCCACGTAGCCCGGGCGGCGGTCGGTGCTCATGGGGTTGCCCACAATAATCGGCGAGCACTCCGTGAGGCCATAGCCCTCCACCAAGAGGCCGCCGGTGTAGTTCTCCCACTTGTTGACCGTGTCCGAAGGCAGGGTAGACGCACCGGAGAAGGCCGCGCGCACACCCTTGATGGGGATTTCCTGATCCTCGGCGGCCTTCACGATGCGCTCGTAGAGCGTCGGCACGCCCGGTACCCAGGTCGGGGTGTGCTTCTTCATCAACTGCATGATGAGCGACATATCCGGCTTAGGCAGGATGACAAGCTCGCCGCCGATGAACTGCGCAAGGGTGACGTTCATAGTTAGGCCATAGGCGTGGAAGAAGGGGAGGGCGGCCAGCATACGCTCCGGCTTATCGCCCAAGCCAGGAACCCACGCCTTGCCCTGCATGATGTTAGAAAACAGGTTGCCGTGCGAGAGCATGGCGCCCTTCGGGGCGCCGGTGGTGCCAGAGGTGTACATAATCAGCGCGATGGTGTCTTTGTCCACGTCCTCCGGCGTGGTGATATCGCTGCCGTCGCCGCCGATGGCATTGCCCACCAGGGTCTCCCACGGCACGGTATTGGGCGCCGGGGACGATAGCTGCTCGCGCTTGGATTTCAGTGGCGGGATGGGCAGGCGTAGGGCGGCGCGCTGCAAGGTAGGCATGGCGTTGATCATGTTGATGGACACGACCGTTTCCAGGTTGGTGGTCGCACGCAGCTTCTCCAAGGTCGGCGCTGCCTTATCCCAGGCAATGGCGATGCGCGCGCCGTGATCCTGGAAGAGCCCTTCCAGCTCGTGGGCGGTGTAGAGCGGGTTGTGCAGCACCACCTGGGCGCCCAGCTTCAAGATGGCGTAGAACGCCGCGATGTACTGCGGCGAGTTCGGTGCCACGATGGCGACTCGGTCACCGGGGCGCACACCGAAGGCCTTCAGGCCAGCGGCCGCAGCGCGAACCTGCCGGTCCAGCTCCGCATACGTTTGGGTGCGTCCGAAAAAGTAGGTGGCCGGCTTATCGCCGTTGACCTCAAGATTATTGTCGTAAATGTCCAGCAGCGTGGTCTCGCCATACTCGAGGTGGTGCGGTGTCCATTCCGGGTAATACTGGAGCCAAGCCTGTGATTCGTATGCGGACAAAACTATACCTTTCGGTAGCGTAGGTTTCTGGCAGGGGCCAGTATAGCGCCGGTAGAATTGAGCGCCATGCGCATCGCCATGATCTCTATGCATACGTCCCCCATTGAGCAGCCCGGCTCGGGGGACGCCGGCGGTATGAACGTCTACGTCCTCAATATCGCCCGCCAACTAGCCCGCCGGGGAATCGAGGTGGACGTCTACACTCGCGC
Organism: Corynebacterium sp. ACRPJ; assembly: GCF_022347345.1. Classification (NCBI taxonomy): domain Bacteria; kingdom Bacillati; phylum Actinomycetota; class Actinomycetes; order Mycobacteriales; family Corynebacteriaceae; genus Corynebacterium; species Corynebacterium sp. ACRPJ. The sequence goes on along the minus strand of NZ_JAKRNC010000011.1, from coordinate 21,778 downwards.
TACCCGGCCTAGCCAGGGCGAAATCATTGAGGTTGAGCCCCACCTGCGCGTTATTAATATCGTCGCCGGTCCGTATGAGGGCCTGGATAAAGAGGATCTGCCCACCCAGCTGGCCGCTTTCGCGGGCGGCATGGTGCAATTTGCCAAGTGGCAGGGCAAGAAATATGACCTTATTCACTCCCACTATTGGCTCTCCGGCCAGGTGGGCTGGCTGCTGCGGGATCTCTGGGGCATCCCGCTCATCCACACGGCCCATACCCTCGCCGCGGTGAAAAACGCCTCCCGGACCGCGGATGACACCTTGGAGTCCGAGGCCCGCCGCATCTGCGAGCAGCAGCTGGTGGATAACGCGGACCTGCTCGTGGTCAATACCGAGCAGGAGGCCCGCGACCTAGCCGAGCACTACGACGCCGAGTGCGACATCATTCGCGTGGTCTCGCCCGGCGCTGACGTCGAGCTTTTTACCCCGGGCACGGACCGCAATACGGAGCGCTCCCGCCGCGAGCTGGGCATTCCACTGCACACCAAGGTGGTGGCCTTTGTGGGGCGCCTGCAAAAATTCAAGGGGCCAGAGGTCCTCATTCGCGCCACGGCCGAGCTCTTCCGCCGCGAACCGACCCGCAACCTGCGCGTGGTCATTTGTGGCGGCCCGTCGGGGGCCAATACGGCGCCGGAGGCCTATAGGGAATTGGCGCGCGAGTTGGGCGTCGATAAGCGCGTGCGCTTCTTGGGCGCCCGCCCGCCAGAGGAGCTGGTGGGGGTCTACCGCGCGGCCGATATCGTGGCGGTGCCTAGCTATAACGAGTCCTTCGGCCTAGTGTCGCTGGAGGCCCAGGCCTCTGGCACACCGGTGGTAGCCGCGGCCGTCGGCGGGCTGCCCATCGCCGTAGCGGACGGGGAGACTGGCCTGCTGGTGCACTCGCATGATCCGTCTGATTGGGCCGATGCTCTAGCCCGCCTGCTTGACGACGACCCCATGCGCATCGCCATGGGCGAAGCCGCCGTCGCCCACGCCGCGCGCTTTAGCTGGGCCAGCTCCGCCGCCGCGCTCGCAGAAATCTATGACGAGGCCAGCCGCATCGAGGTCCCGGATTGCCATCAACGGCGGGCGATTGGGGATTAAACCCCGACGCCGGTAATAATTTCGTGGCATGCTGGAGGCATGACTAACGGAAAACTGATTCTTCTTCGCCATGGCCAATCCAAGTGGAACGAGTCCAACCAGTTCACTGGCTGGGTTGATGTAGATCTGACCGAAAAGGGCGAGGCGGAAGCCAAGCGCGGCGGTGAGCTGCTCGCGCAGGAAGGCGTTCTGCCCGATGTCCTCTATACCTCTCTTCTGCGCCGCGCTATCCGTACCGCAAATATCGCACTCAACGCCGCCGACCGCCACTGGATCCCAGTGGTGCGCGATTGGCGCCTCAACGAGCGCCACTACGGCGCTCTGCAGGGCCTGAACAAGGCCGAGACCAAGGAAGAATACGGCGAGGAAAAGTTCATGGCATGGCGCCGCTCCTATGACACGCGCCCGCCGGAGCTGGCCGATGACTCCGAGTACGCCCAGACCAATGACCCGCGCTACGCGGACCTGGACAAGGTCCCGCAGACCGAGTGCCTGAAGGACGTCGTCGCCCGCTTCGTGCCGTACTTCGAGGAGGAAATCCTCCCACGCGCCAAGAAGGGCGAGACCGTGCTCATCGCCGCACACGGCAATTCCCTGCGCGCTCTGGTTAAGCACCTGGACAATATTTCCGATGACGATATTGCCGGCCTGAATATCCCGACCGGCATCCCGCTGGTGTATGAGATCACCGAGGACGGCTCCGTAGTAAACCCAGGTGGCACCTACCTGGATCCGGAAGCCGCCGCTGCCGGTACCGCTGCCGTTGCTGCGCAGGGCGGTAAGTAAGAAACTGCGCCACAGTCCCCGGGGAGTATTCCCTGGGGACTTTGTGGTGGATAGGGTAGACACGTGGAATTGATTCTTTCCTTCGTTGCCGGCGTGGTGGCCTGCGGGTTGGCGCTGCCGGCGATTTCTTGGCTGCGCGGGCGCATTGCGCACTACCGCCAAGCCACCGATGCCGAGGCCAACCAGGTCACGACGGTCAGCCAGGTACTGCACTTGGCCGTGCAGGGCTCGCCGACGGCCCTGGCGGTGCTGGACCGCAGCCAAGAAATCGTCATGTCCAATCCCGCCGCCCACGAGATGTCCCTGGTGCATGATCGCGCCGTGAACCCGGACGTGTGGCAGACCGCGCAGGAGGTCTTCGAGGACAAGGAGACCCGCACCGTCGATCTGGCCATTCCCAAGCGCCGCACGGGCCACCGCGTCACCCAGTTCAAGGCGGTTATTAAGCCGCTGACGCTTAACGACGGCCGCTTTGTCATCATCTACGGCACCGATGAGAGCGAAAACGTCCGCATGGAATCCGCCCGCCGCGATTTCGTGGCAAACGTTTCCCACGAGCTCAAGACCCCCGTCGGCGGCATTGCCCTGCTGGCCGAGGCCCTGCTGCAAGACCCCGGTGACCAGGAAACCGTGGAGTACTTTGGCAATAAGGTTTACAAGGAAGCCAACCGCATGGCCGATATGGTCAGCGAGCTTATTTCCTTGTCCAAGCTGCAAGGCGCTGAGGCGCTGCCAGAGATGGAACCGTTGGCAGTCGATGACCTCATCGAGGAAGCACTCTCGCGCAACCAACTGGCTGCGGAGGCCCGCTCCATCGAGCTCAACCGGGGCGCCTCCGCCGGCGTGCAGGTCAAAGGAGATAGGTCCCTGCTGGTTACCGCACTATCTAACCTCATCTCCAACGCGATTAACTATTCGCCGGAGAAGATGCCGGTATCGGTCTCCCAAAAAGTCGTGGACGGTGGGGTCGTGCTCATCCGCGTCACCGACCGCGGCATCGGTATCGCACCGGATGATCAAAAACGTGTTTTTGAGCGCTTCTTCCGCGTAGACCAAGCCCGGTCGCGGCAGACCGGAGGCACTGGCCTAGGATTAGCAATTGTTAAACACGTGGTGGCCAACCATGGCGGCAACATCAAACTGTGGTCCCGGCCCGGTACGGGTTCTACATTCACTATTGAGTTGCCTATCTACAGAGAAGAAAAGCCAGCGCAGGATGCTGGCATGAAGGATAATGAGAAAAAGGATGCCGTCACTGCGGCGGCGCCTGGGCTCCCGCGTGCAGTAGCACGCGTCGCAGCACGTCGAAAGGATAAAGCACAATGACCACCATCCTCATCGTTGAAGATGAAGAGTCGCTGGCAGATCCGCTGGCATTCCTCCTCCGCAAGGAGGGCTTCGAGCCGATCATCGCGCACGATGGCCCTACGGCGCTGGAAAAGTTTGCCGCTAACGACATCGATATCGTCCTTCTAGACCTCATGCTGCCCGGCATGTCAGGCACCGAGGTATGCAAGCAGCTGCGCACCACCTCGTCCGTGCCGGTCATCATGGTGACCGCGCGCGATTCCGAGATCGACAAGGTCGTCGGCCTCGAGCTGGGCGCCGATGATTACGTGACCAAGCCCTATTCCTCCCGCGAACTCATCGCCCGCATCCGCGCGGTGCTGCGCCGCGGCCACGATTCCGGCCCCGGTGCCGATACCGAGGCGGAGGAAGACGTAGCCGAGCAGATCCTCGAGGGCGGCCGCGTCAAGATGGACGTGGAACGCCACACCGTTACCGTTGCGGATGAGCCGGTATCCATGCCGCTCAAGGAATTCGACCTCCTGGAGTACCTGCTGCGCAACGCCGGCCGCGTACTTACCCGCGGCCAGCTCATTGACCGCATCTGGGGCGCTGATTATGTTGGCGACACCAAGACGCTCGATGTCCACGTCAAGCGCCTGCGCTCCAAGATCGAGGAGCAGCCCTCCCGCCCGAAGCACCTGGTTACGGTGCGCGGCCTAGGCTATAAATTCGAGCTCTAGCTCCCCGTCTGCTGGCTTCCTGCCTGCAGGCTCCCGGCCTTCACGCTGGCCGGGTGCTGCGTGAGCTGGACGCCGTGCTCGGCCGCCGCGGCGCGGGCCTTGCAGTGCGCGGCCAAAATCTCATAGGACTCTCGGCCCATGAGCGCTACCAGCTCGTCCTCGTGCGATTGCCACATCGGCAGCGGGTTGGCGTGGCAGGCGGCATCGGCCGAGCAATACCAATCAAAGTCTTCGCCGCCATTGCCCCAACCGCGACGGTCATACTCGCCGATCTGCGTGCGCAAAATCTCCTGGCCATCCGGGCGCTCTTCATAGTCTTCGTAGCGGCGCAGCGGTAGCTGCCAGCACACCTCGGGTTTGACCACAGTGAGCTCCTCGCCGGCATCGACAGCCCACTGGTGCAGCGCGCAGCCTGTACCCGTTGCCCAGCCGGCGCGGTTGGCAAAAATGCACGCGCCATCCACAATGGGGGTCTTCAGCGCCGGTTCCGGTTCGCCGTCCTCGCCGTCGAGCTCGTCCCACTCTAGCCATGGCTCCAACTCGTCCGTAGCGTCCTGCGCGAGGAACTCATCTACCCCCGCTGGGCGCAGCTGCCAATACTTGGCGGGCATGCGCGAGACGGCGTCGTAAAGCTGGTCGCGGTCTTCCTCATCGGCCATATAGGCGCCATGCACGCAGCAGCCCACCTCGGGCTGGCTCTTATCGATGCCCCGGCATGCCGACGTCCCAAATTGGCAGCTGTAGTGCGATTCCACCCATGTTAGGTCGATAGAAAAGACGTGGTGCGGGTCGTTCGGGTTGGTAAATTCGAACCACTCCCGCGGGAAATCGGGGGCCTCTTCGCGGCCCGCTCTTATCGACGCCGCCGCGGGCGAGCTCGCGGGAAAACCTAGGTATACCGTGTCAGATTTTGGGCGATTCACACCTAACCACGGTAGACCTACTACGCTATTAGTGTGCGATTAGGTGTATTAGACGTCGGAAGCAATACCGTCCACCTCGTTGCGGTCGATGCCGCGACGGGCGGGCGGCCCACTCCGATGAGCGATTGGAAGACCCCGCTCCGGCTGGTAGAACAGCTGGACAAGAAGGGCAACATCCATGAAAAGGGTGTAAAGAAGCTGGTCAGCGCCGTAGCGGAGGCGAGCGAGCTGGGCGATAAGCTGGGCTGCGCGGAATTTATCGCCTTTGCTACCTCGGCGGTGCGCTCTGCACCCAATTCCGAGGCCGTGCTCGATGAGGTGGAAAAGCAGACCGGCGTACGCCTGCAGATCCTCTCCGGCGTGGAAGAAGCCCAACTGACCTTCCTCTCCGCGCGCCGCTGGTACGGCTGGTCCGCCGGCCGCATTACCAACCTGGACATCGGCGGCGGCTCGCTAGAGCTGTCCACCGGTACCGACGAGCACCCCGACCTTGCCTTCTCCCTCGACCTGGGCGCTGGCCGGTTGACCCATAATTGGTTCGACACCGACCCGCCAGAGAAGAAAAAGGTAAGCGCGCTGCGCGATTTTATTGATGCGGAGCTTGAGGACGCCGCCCAGCAGATGAAGGCTATGGGCCCCGCTGGCCTTGCCGTGGGTACCTCCAAAACCTTCCGTACGCTGGCCCGCCTGACCGGCGCCGCACCTTCGTCTGCCGGCCCATACGTCAAGCGCACGTTGACTGCACCGGGTCTGCGCCAGTTAATTTCCTTCATCTCTCGCATGACTGCGGCAGACAGAGCGGACCTAGAAGGTGTAAGTTCTAACCGATCGCACCAAATCGTTGCCGGCGCTCTGGTAGCCGAGGCATCCATGCGAGCCTTGGACATCGAGAAGCTGGAAATCTGCCCGTGGGCGCTGCGTGAGGGCGTCATTTTGCGCCGGACCGACAAGGGATTGGAATAGGAAGAGATCATGGCTGACAAGAACAAGTTGACCGTGGCAGAGCTGCTGGCTCGCGATAAAAAGGCCCGCGGCGAGAAGGGCGGCAAGGACGAAAAGCGTTCGCGCCGCCACCGCCGCAGCCTCGATGAAGGCGGCATCTCCGTTGCCGAGCTAACCGGCAACCTCAAGAAGGTCGAGGCTTCGCCTGCCGAGGCCAAGCACACCTCCGTCTCCATCGACGAGGGTGCCCCCGTCATCCGCGCCCCCAAGGCTGCCGACGCGACCGATGCCGACTCCGCAAAGAAGTCCGCCGACAAGCCTGCTTCTCAGTCCGCAGCCACGACCGCTGCTCAGCCTGCCGCGCCGAAGGCTGCACCGAAGACCGCCGCAAAGGCAGAACCAAAGGCTGCTCCTAAATCTGCGGACAAGCCCGCAGCCAAGGCTGCCGCCAAGCCAGCGCAGACCGCACAGCCGGCCGCGTCCGCCCCATCGGCTGCACAGCCCACCGCAAAGAAGAAGCAGCCTTCTGCCGATGACACCGCGGTAATCCAGCGCGTGGATAAGGCGAAGACGGACGACGCCAAGTCTGCTGCCACCAAGCCTGCCGCGGCGAAGGCAGGTACGGCCAAGCCTGCAGCGGAGAAGCCGACCGCAGACAAGGCCAGCGCGGACAAGATCACCGCAGCGAAGCCCGCTGCTGAAAAGCCGAAGGCCGACAAGGGCGCAAAGGCAGCCGGAGCGGGAGCTGCGGCAGCCGGCGCTGGAGCGGCCGCCGCGGCGGTGCCGGCGTCGAAGAAGGCGGGCGTCGCTAAGGATGCCGAGGAAACCGGCAACCTGCCCAAGGTCGAGGACGACAAAGAGTGGATCGAGGAAGAGCACGAGAAGCTCAACCCAGTGTCCATCCTGCTGATGATTGTCGCGGGCATCCTGCTGGCGATTGTCATCTTCAAGGGCTTTGAGATTCTGTGGGATAGCTTCCCGCGCCTAGTCGTCGCCATCCTGGCGCTGTGCGTCACCGCAATTATGGTGGGCGTGACGCACGCCCTGCGCACCGCGCGCGATGGGTTCTCCATGTTCCTGGCCGGCTTTACCGGCCTTATCCTGACCTTCGGCCCGCTGCTGTTGGTTATGCTCTAAGCCCCTCGCTTGTCGACGCCCCGGTTACCCCACGTGGTAGCCGGGGTTCCGCATTTTTGGCATGGTGGAGACTATGACAAAGATTGCAATTTTAGGCGGCGGACAAATCGGTGAGGCTTTGACCTCGGGACTCGTAGCATCGGGCTTTGCGGGCTCGGATATCACGGTCACCAACCGCACCGAATCCCGCAGCAAGGAACTTCAGGATGCCTATGGCGTTGCCACCACCAGCGATAATGCGGCGGCGGTGGACGGCGCGGACTATATCTTCGCGTGCGTAAAGCCCTACGCCATCCTGGACCTGCTCGAAGGCCTTGAGCCGGCCAAGGATGCCGTGGTCGTGTCCATGGCCGCGGGCCTGACGCTAGAGCAGCTGCAGGGTGCGGCGGGCGAAGGTGTGCCGGTGGTGCGCGTTATGCCCAATACCCCCATGTTGGTGCGCCGCGGCATGTGCACCTGCGCGGCCGGTGAGCACGTGAGCGACGCCCAGATGGACGGCGTGCGCGAGCTGCTGGAGGCCGTCGGCGAGGTTGCGGTCATCCCGGAGAAGAATATCGACGCCGCCACCGCACTGGCGGGATCCTCCCCGGCCTATTTCTTCCTTGTGGCAGAAGCGCTTGTCGATGCCGGCGTGCAGCTCGGCCTTCCCCGCGACGTCGCCGAGAAGCTTGCCGCCCAGGCCGCAGCCGGCTCTGGTGAGATGCTGGCTAGCTCCGGCCGCTCGGCCACCCAGCTGCGCGCTGGCGTAACCTCGCCGGGCGGCACCACCGCGGCCGCCGTCCGCGAGCTGGAGGAGTCCGGCCTGCGCGGCGCGTTCTACCGCGCGGCAGAGGCCTGCTCCGATAAGGCCAAGGAGCTCGGCTAGCGCCGCCGTGTGCGACCTCCCCGTGGTGGGGGTGTACCCACCCGGGAGTGTTGGGGCGGGTGTTAAGCAGCGCTTTTGGGGGAAACCCTAATGAATGCTGTGAAAAAATTTGGCACTTGGGTCGCATTAGTCACATGTTTCACGATAGGCTAGGGCAAGCACGTGCGTGAAGTCCTGTGGGAGGGGAAGCCTACAGCGCGTAACGAGCTGAAGGGTTAGATATATATGGCAAATGAAGAAAAGGGAACCTTTCTGACGATCGCGGAGGTCGCCGAGATTATGCGCGTCTCCAAGATGACCGTCTACCGTTTGGTTCACGCAGGCGAAATGCCGGCTGTTCGCGTCGGACGCTCCTTCCGCGTTCACGAGTCTGCCGTCAACGAGTACCTGGAGGCTTCCGTCTACGGAGCCTAGGCTCGCGCCGCACAGACAGCGCCCACCTCTGTTGGCCCTCGTGGTCAGCGGTGGTGGGCGCTGTTGTTTCTCACTGTTGTTGTCGCGGACCCTTTTTGGTCACGGGCTGGGTGCTGGGTAAGATGGTGTGCATTCGTGTCGGCTCGCTGATGTGGCCCGCGGTCCGTGTGGCCACGGCGGCAAGAGTGCACCTTCGCCGTTTTAGCGCTGACAAGTTTGACAGTACGTACTACACGAAAGTGAGGACTCCATGGGTTCCGTCATTAAGAAGCGCCGCAAGCGCATGTCCAAGAAGAAGCACCGCAAGATGCTGCGCCGCACCCGCGTGCAGCGTCGTAAGCTGGGCAAGTAAACCCCAGCCCGCTTCTTGCCCTCCGCCCTTGCGCGGAGGGTTTTTGCATGCTTGCCGACGTCCCCCAGCGCCCGCTCCCGCCCTCGCTACCGCCGATAGTAGCGCCAGCCGCCATAGGAGAAGGCGGCGGTGGCCAGCGCCGGCAGACCATAGGTGCGGATGGCGCGGCGCACGGAGCGATAGTCGCGCACGAGCCAGCCGCGGTCGCCAGCGATATCGCGCAGCTTGCGGTCCGGGTTAATGGCCACGGCGGTGCCGACCATGGACAGCATGGGCACATCGTTGGCCGAATCCGAGTATGCGGTGCAGCGCGAGAGATCGAGGCCCTCGATGGTCGCGAGCGCGGCCACGGCGTGCTTCTTGCCGGGCCCGTGGAGGATATCGCCGACCAGCCTGCCGGTGAACTTGCCATCCTTGACCTCCGCGACGGTGCCGAGCGCGCCTGTAAACCCGAAGCGCCGGGCGAGCACCTGTGCCAGCTGGACCGGGGTGGCGGTGACCAGCCACACCTGCTGGCCGGCGGCTAGGTGCATCTCCGCCAGCTGCGTGGTGCCGGGGTAGGCGCGGCGGGCCAGCGAGGCGTCCACGATTTCCTCGCACAAATCCACCAGCTCGTCGACGCTGCGGCCTTTGACAAACTCCAGTGCCTGCGCGCGGCCCACGGCCACGTCCTTGGCATTTTCGCTGCCGGAGACGCGGAACTTGAGCTGCTTCCACGCTATCGGCAGGATTTCAGAAAGCCGGAAGTAGCGCTTGCGCGCCAAGCCAAAGGCGAATTCCACGAGGGAAGAGCCTTGGATGAGGGTGTTATCGACGTCGAAAAACGCTGCCGCGCCCACATCCACCGGCACGTCCGGGTCCTGGGCGGTGATGCGCTGCGCGCCGGCCGCGTCATAGGAACCGGTGACCGAGTCCACGCCGGAGGCGAAATCCTCCAGCTCCAGCCCAAATTCCTCCAGCGCCGCGGCGGCCGCGGCTTCACCGGCGGTGCGCTGCGATTCCTCGTCCAGCGGGGCGAGCGCTTGGGTCTCCAAGAAATTGCGCAGGTTACCGCGCGAGGCGGTCCAATTGGCCAAGAAGTCGCGAGGGGATTCGGGGAACCCTGGGGGAGTGGTAGCGGACACGAGTGAGACAAACAGCTTTCGCAAACGCGGGGTGGACTAACGTGTCCATAGTAATGGTTTCCACCGCCGCCGTCCTTGTGAGGAGAATATGTCTCAGCATCTCGTCGAGCTCATGGTGCGCACCACCTGCGGTTCTTGCGCGCGCGTGAGGGAGCAGATCACCCCCGTCGTCAAGCAGGCAGGCGCGGAGCTTGCCGTGCGTAACGTGGATGAGGACGCGGAGCTGGCCATGGAATTCGGTGACCGCGTGCCCGTCGTGGTCATCGACGGCGAAGAGTTTGCCTGCTGGGAAGTAGACAACGAGGAGTTAGCGGCCGAGCTGGCCGGTTGATTCGGGATCCGCGACACCGACGGGTAGTCTTTTGGAGGATTAAAATCAATCAAAGGGTTGAGGAGTGTTGTGCATGAGCGTGCTCGTCGTGGGCATGTCCCACCAGTCGGCGCCGGTGGCGCTGCTGGAAAAGCTGAGCATGGATAGTGCGGTCCAGGATTCCGCCTGCGGGCAACTCGTGGCGGCCGAGCCGCTGTCAGAGGCGATGATTATCTCCACCTGCAACCGCATGGAGGTCTACACCGTCACCAACTCCTTCCACGCCGGCGTGCAGGAAGTCGTGCGCGTGCTCACCCAGGTGTCGGGCGTGGGCGAGCAGGAGCTGCGCAACTACCTCTACGTGCGCTATGCCGACGCCGCGGCCGAGCACCTGATGTCCGTGACCTCCGGCCTGGATTCCATGGTGGTGGGCGAGCAGCAGATCATCGGCCAGGTGCGCAGCGCCTACCAGTCCGCCTCCGAGCAGGGCACGGTCGGCCCGCGCATTCACGCGCTGGCGCAGGCCGCGCTGCGGGCGGGCAAGCGCGTGCACTCCGAGACCGATATCGACGAGGCCGGCGCCTCCATGGTGTCTTTCGCCTTCGACCAGGCCTTGCAGCGCCTCGACGCCGGGGACCTGACCGGCAAGACTGCGCTGATCCTTGGTGCGGGCGCCATGGCGTCCCTCGCCGCCACCCACGCCGGCCGGCTGGGGGTTAAGGAGCTGGTGCTGGCCAACCGCACCCGCGAGCGTGCCGAGCGCCTGGCCAGCCACGCCGAGGAGGCGGGCGTTGCCACCCGCGTCGTGGACTTTTCTGAGCGCGCCGCCGCGCTTTCCGACGTCGACCTTGCCATCTCCGCCACCGGCGCCGATAACTTCACCATCGAGGCCGCCGACCTCCCCGCCGGCCGCGCTCTCATGCTCATCGATCTCTCCCTGCCGCGCGATATCGACGATGCCGCCGCCGCGGCCGAGGGCGTGGACCTGGTCAATATCGAGCGCCTGAGCAAGTCGCTTTCGGCCGCCGATACCGATGTCGCGGCCGGCACCAGCCCGCACGCGCAGGCCCGCCACATCGTCGACGAGGAGCTGGCGGCCTATACCTCGGCCCAGCGCGTGCGCGACGTCGCTCCGGCCGTAAGCGCCCTGCACCGCCGCGCGGCCGATCTCGTCGAGTGCGAGGCCGCGCGCCTGCAGCACAAGCACCCCGAGCTCGCGGGCAAGCAGCTCGAGGACGTTCAGCGCGCGCTCAAGCGCGTGGCCGATAAACTGCTGCATGAACCGACGGTTAGGGCGAAGAAGCTGGCGGCGTCGGAAAGCAGTGTCAGCAGTGAAAGCGCCCTGCAGGAGCTCTTTGGCCTGCAGCTGGAAGGCTCCGGTGTGTCCGTGGCCGTCAATGAATTGCCCACCATGACTAAGGAGGCCTAAATGTTTCAGATTGGTACCCGCGGCTCCAAGCTCGCCACCACCCAGGCCGGCCATGTGCGCGATTGGCTTATCGACGCCGGCTTTGACTCCCAGCTCCACATCGTCACCACCGCCGGCGACGTCAATATGGCGCCGGTCGAGCGCATCGGCGTCGGCGTATTTACCCAGGCGCTGCGCGAGGCGCTGTATGCCGGCGAGTGCGATATTGCCGTGCACTCGTTTAAGGACCTGCCCACCGCGCCCGATGAACGCTTCCGCCTCGTGGTGCCGCAGCGCCAGGATTCCCGCGAGGCGCTCGTCGCCCGCGATGGCCTGAGCCTGGCACAGCTGCCGCAGGGCGCGCGCGTGGGCACCTCCGCACCGCGCCGCATCTCCCAGCTGGCCGCCCTCCGCCCGGACCTGGAGATTCGCCCGCTGCGCGGCAACATCGATACCCGCATGTCCAAGGTCACCGACGGCGAGCTCGACGCCGTTCTGCTGGCCTACGCCGGCCTGCTGCGCGGCGGCTACGCAGACCGCGCCACCGAAATCTTCGAACCCTCCGTCTTCATGCCGGCGCCGGCCCAGGGCGCACTCGCCATCGAGGCCGTGGCCGGCACCGAGGCCGCCGCGGCCCTAGACGCCATTGTCGACGACCGTGCCTCGGCCGCCGCTGCCGGTGAGCGCGCCGTGCTGGCCCGCCTCGAGGCCGGCTGCACCGCGCCGGTGGCCGCCACCTCGCGCTGGGACGGCGACCAGCTCACCGTGCGCGGCGGCGTCTTCGCGCTCGACGGATCCCGCCAGCTCACTGCCACCGCCTCCGGCTCCGCGGCCGAAGCCGCCGATCTTGGCGCGCGCGTCTCGGACGAGCTTTTCGCCGGTGGCGCGGCCGAGCTGCTGGGCAAGTAATTTCGCCTTTAGGCGCTAATAATTTAAGGTGTAGATACCACAGATCATTGTCCCGCAATGATCCGGCCCCCTTTAAGGGCATCCCAGGACGCAAGGCCTGGGATTTTGGCCGTTAAGACCGTGTCACCCACCGCCGGCGCGGGGAACCACACCGCATGCGATCATGTCCGTGCGCGGTGCCGCGCGCCCGATTTTAGAAAAGAACTTTATGAGCAATGCCGCGCCAGACACCCAATTGGGCAAGATCGTCTTTGTGGGCGCTGGTCCAGGTAATCCCGACCTGCTGACCGTCCGCGCCCGCGAGGTTCTGGCAAATAGTGCCATCGCCGTGACCGATCCGCAGGTCATGCAGGGCGTGCGCGATGCCGTCGCCGCCGCGCTGCCCGTTCCGCAAGAGCTTCTCGACGCCGCCGAGGCCGAATACGCCCAAATGTGCGCCGATGCCAAAGCCAAGGGCGCGCGCCGCAAACCGCCGCGCCCCGCGCCGCCAACGGCCGCGGTGTTGTACGAGCCGGCCGAAGATATCGTCGGCCAGCTGCGCGAGTGCTTGGTCGAGGCCGATGGTGAGGATGTCATCCGCCTGGTCACCGGCAACCCGCTGCACCGCGAGTCCATCAAGGCCGAGATCAACGCCGTGGCGTCCGCCGGCCTGGAATTCCAGGTGGTGCCGGGCATGTCCCTGCCATCCACCGTGCCGTCCTTTGCCGGCATTGCGCTCGGCTCGACCTATACCGAGGCCGACGTTACCGACGGCGCCGATTGGGACGCGCTGGCCAACGCCACCCAGCCCATCGTCCTGCAAGCCACCAAGGAAGACCTGCCGGTCATCTCCGACGAGCTGCAGCAGCGCGGCATGCCGGCCGAGACCGAGGCATTTGTCACTGTCCACGGCACCACCCGCCTGCAGCGCACCTACGAGACCACGCTGGGCACCATGGGCAAGCTCGACGCGGACCTCACCGGCCCGCTCGTCGTCACCCTCGGCCGCAGCATCGACGACCGCACCAAGTACTCGTGGTGGGAAAACCGCCCGCTCTATGGCTGGTGCGTGCTCGTCCCACGCACCAAGGAGCAGGCCGGCCCGATGTCCGCGCGCCTGGCCGGCTACGGCGCTATCCCGCAAAACGTGCCCACCATCTCCATCGAGCCGCCGCGCAATCCGGCGCAGATGGACCGCGCCATCAAGGGCATCGTCGAGGGCCGCTACAAGTGGATCGTCTTCACCTCCGTCAACGCCGTGACCGCGGTGTGGGATAAAATCGCCCAGCTCGGCCTCGACGCCCGCGATTTCGCCGGCGTCCACCTCGCGGCCGTGGGCACCAAAACCGCGGCCGCCATCCGCGCCAAAGGCATGGTTCCGGAGCTTCTGCCACACAAGAAGAAGCAGAACGCCGAGGGCCTGCTCGATGTCTTCCCCAACTTCGTAGAAGACATCGACGCCGTCGGCCGCGTCCTGCTCCCGCGCGCCGATATCGCGGCCGACACCCTAGTTGACGGGCTCAAGGCCCTCGACTGGGAGGTCGATGACGTCGTGGCCTACCGCACCGTCCGCGCCGCCCCGCCCTCGGCCGAAATCCGCGACATGATCAAGACCGGCGGCTTCGACGCCGTCGCCTTCACCTCCGGGTCCACCGTGCGCAATCTGGTGGGCATTGCAGGCAAACCGCACCAGCGGACGATCATTGCGTGTATCGGGCCGTCGGCAAGAGCGGCCGCGGAAGAGATGGGCCTGCGCGTCGATGTCGTGCCCGAAGTCGCCGACGTGCCCGCGCTTGTCGACGCCCTCGCAGACCACGTCGCCGCCCTCCGCGCCGCCGGAAACCTGCCCGCGCCGCGCAAGAAACGCCGCTCGCGCAAGAAGGCTACTAAGGTCGACAAGGCATAAGTTTTAGTCTCGCTCTAAGGAGTACCCAATGAGCACCTTCCCAGCCCGCCGCCCACGCCGCCTGCGCACCACCCCGCAGATGCGCAACCTCGTGGCCGAAACCGAGGTCCGCCCCTCGGACCTGATTCTGCCCATGTTCATCGTGGACGGACTCGACGCCCCGCGCGAGATTCCCTCCATGCCGGGCGTCTACCAGCACACCTTCGACTCCCTGCGCCGCGCGGCCGAGGAGGCGTTGGAGGCCGGCGTGCCGTGCATCGACCTTTTCGGTGTGCCGCTCGATGAGGACAAGGACGATACCGGTTCCGTCGCCTGGGACCCGCAGGGCATTTTGAACCGCGGCATTTCCTGCCTGCACGAGGAATTCGGCGACGACCTTATCGTTATGGCCGATACTTGCCTCGACGAGTTCACCTCCCACGGCCACTGCGGCGTGCTGGATGACAAAGGCCGCGTGCTTAACGACGAATCCGTCAAGCTCTACCAAGACATGGCCCGCTCCCAAGCCCGCGCCGGCGCCCAAATCGTCTCCCCGTCCGGCATGATGGACGGCCAGGTCGGCGCCATCCGTGCCGATCTCGACGAGGCCGGCCACCAGGACGTGGCCATCATGGCTTATTCCGCCAAGTACGCCTCCGCCTTCTTCGGCCCGTTCCGCGATGCCGTCGGTTCCTCCCTGGAAGGCGACCGCCGCACCTACCAGCAGGATCCGCGCAACTTCCGCGAATCCCTGCTCGAAGCCGAGCTCGACATCGAAGAGGGCGCGGACTTCGTCATGGTCAAGCCCGGTCTGCCCTACTTGGACGTGCTCTCGGCCGTGGCGGAGACTTCTCCCGTGCCGGTCGCGGTCTACCAGGTCTCTGGTGAGTACGCGATGGTCAAGGCCGCGGCCGCCAACGGATGGATCGACGGCGAAGCCATCATGCTCGAGTCGCTGACCGCATTCAAGCGCGCCGGCGCCGGCCAGATTCTGACCTACTTCGCTACCGAAGCCGCCCGCCTGCTCAAGTAAAGGATCCCTGTGACTGCTACGCCCCCGTCGCCCGCCCCTGCCCCTCGCACGCAACGCCCGCCGCGGCAGCAGCAGCGGCCGGAGTCCGTGACGTACATGCTGTGGCTGTGGCTGGGCGCGCTATGCGGCGAGGCCGTGCACCAGGTGCTCAACGTGGTGCTCACGCTGCTCAACCACGACGTACTCATGTCACAGGCCAAGGAGATGGCTAAGTCCGCACCGGCTGGCGTGGATGAAGCCCAGCTTTCCGACGCCTTCCTCCGCACCGCCGCCTACGGCTCCGTCGCACTCTCAGCGGCCATATCCCTGGCGATTATCGTGCTGTTGGCCTTCCTGTTGCGGTCCCTTGCTAACCGCAGCAAGCGGGCCGGCACCTCGCGCCGCGTGTGGTTCGCCTTCTCGATCTACTTCGGATTCCGCATCCTGCTGACCTTCATGGTCACCCCAGCCGGCGCGGACGTGCCCGATTGGCTCTTTGCCGCCGATGGCATGGTGCAAATTCTCGTCGGCGTCGCGGCGGTGCTCGGCCTGATTTTCTCCGTGCGGGCCGAGACCTTGGACTACACCGGCGAACTCGAACAGATGCGCGAGCTGGAAAAAGAACTCGAGCAAGCGCAGCGCGAGAAGAAGCGCGCCGAGGAAGAGCGCACGCGCTCCAAGGACGACCAGCGCGGCAAGCGTGACGACAGCAAGCGCGAACACCCCGACCGCACCAACCGTGCCGACCGCGCCGACCGTGCCGACAGGGAGGACAAGCGATGAATAACACCGAGCGGCCCGGACCCCGCGACTATAACCGCGCGGCCCGAAACACCTCCGCCAAGGAGAACCTCGACGCGTGGCCGCGACCGCTGCGCTGGGCATATTGGGTGCTCGTCGTCAGCGCCGTGATCATGCTGGTCAGCGGCATGGTGGGCATCTTCGGCTCGGGCGGGCCACAGGTGGAGCCGCAGAATGCGCAGGTCGCGGAGTACCTCCATTCCAATCGCCTGTTTGTCGCGGTGACCAATGCCGTCGGCGCCATCCTGCTTGCGCTCTTCGCAGCGCAGCTGGCCGGCGGGTCCAAGTGGGCGCGCCGCATCATTACCGTGGTCATCGCGTTCGCGCTTTTTACCAATATCGCCGCCCTCGCGCTCGGCATCGGTGGGCTCGGGTTGCTGATTATCCCCATCACCTTGATCGTCGCCCTCGCGCTGCTTTTCCAGCCGCAGTCTAACCGCTTCATCAAGGACCGCAGCTTGCGTGGCTAATTAGCCCTCACTCCAACTGTTGATTCATAATTGGGGCATGTCTCGACTCAATCGTGCCCCGCTTATCGACGCCGCCCTCGGCCGCACCCCCTCCCGCCCTCCAGTCTGGTTCATGCGCCAGGCCGGCCGCTCACTGCCGGAGTACCGCGCCGCCCGCGAGGGGATTAGCATGCTCGATTCTTGCTTCATGCCGGAACTGCTGGCAGAAATCACCCTGCAGCCGGTGCGCCGCCACGACGTCGATGCCGCCATCTTGTTCTCCGATATCGTCGTCCCGCTCAAGGCCGCGGGCGTCAAAGTCGATATTGTGCCGGGCCGTGGGCCGGTGATGGAGCAGGCGGTGCGGAGTAGGGAGGACGTCGGCAAGCTGCCGCTGCTGGATACCGACGTCCCCGAGGTCACCGAGGGCATCGCCCGCATCCTGGCCGAGCTCACCGAAACCCAAGCACTCATCGGCTTTGTTGGCGCGCCGTTCACGCTGGCCAGCTACCTCGTTGAGGGCGGGCCATCCAAGAACCACGAGCGCACCAAGGCCCTCATGCACGCCGATCCGGAGACTTGGCACATGCTCATGCGCCGTCTGGTGCCGACCATCACCCGCTTCCTGCAGGTGCAGGTCGACGCCGGCATTGACGCCATGCAGCTTTTCGATTCCTGGGCCGGCTACCTCAACGAGCGTGACTACCGCGAATTCGTGCTGCCGTACTCCCGGGAGATCCTGGCCGGCGTGACTATCCCGCGCATCCATTTCGGCGTCGGCACCGGCGAGCTCTTGCCGGCTATGTCGGAGGCGGGGTCGGAAGTTATGGGCGTCGATTATCGCGTGCCCATGGACGCCGCGGCCGAGCGCGTAAGCGCCCGCGTGTTGCAGGGCAACCTCGACCCGGCCATGCTTTTTGCCGGCGACGACGCCGTGCGCCAGGCCGTGCGCACCATCCGCGGCGAGGTCGACCGGGCCCGCGAGCGCGGCGATATCGACGGCCATATCTGGAACCTCGGCCACGGGGTCCTGCCAACTACCGACGCGGAGGCAATCACCCGCGCCGTATCCATCATCCACGAGGAGGGCTAAATGCGTATTGCCATTATTGGCGCCGGCCTGGCGGGCTTGACGGCCGCCTACGAGCTGCGCGACCACGACGTAGAGGTTTTCGAGGCCGCCGGCCGTATCGGCGGCAAGCTGTACTCCGTGCCGTTTAATGGCGGACCCACCGATATGGGTGCCGAGGCTTTCCTCGCCCGCCGCCACGACGCCGTGGAGTTTATCGAATCCCTCGGCTTGGGTGACAGCCTGGTTGAGCCCTCCGGCCTGCATTCGTTGGTGTACTCCGGGGAGCTTAAGCCGCTGCCGCGCGGCGGGATGATGGGCATTCCTTCGCACTCGGAGCCGGTTGCACACCTGGTCTCGGCCGAGACTGCCCGCCGCATCGATAACGAGGAGCCTTTCGAGTGGACGGCCGGCAGCGACGTCTCCGTCGGCCGCCTAGTGCGCCAGCAGTTTGGCGACGACCTCGTTGACCACGTCATCTCCGCCCTCCTCGGCGGCGTGTACTCCTGCTCGGCCGATGACCTGGGTGTGCGCGCGACCATCCCGGCGCTGGCCGAGACGCTCGACGCGCTCTCCGCGCGCGGCCCGGTCACCCTCTCGGCCGCGGTCCGCTCGTTGGAAGAAGCGCGCGCGGCCAAGCCGAGCAGCGGCGGACCCGTCTTTCAGACCTTCCGCGGCGGCTACGCAGAACTCTACGAGACGCTGGCCGATAAATCCCGCGCCAAGATCTACCTCGATACCTTCATCTCCGGCATCACTCGCGAGGGCGAGAAATTCCGCCTGGCCGGCGCACCCGGCGATACCGTCCCCTTCGACCGCGTGCTGGTGGCCACCCCGGCCCCGACCGCAGCGCGCCTGCTCCCCAAGGTGTCCCCGCGGGCGGCGGAGCGGTTGAAGAGCGTGAAGCTGGCGGCGTCGGCAGTCGTGGGCCTGAAGTTCGAGTCTGACACGGACCCGTCCGGCAACGCGTTGCCACAGAACTCCGGCATCCTCGTTGCCACCGACCAAGACGA
Organism: Corynebacterium sp. ACRPJ; assembly: GCF_022347345.1. Classification (NCBI taxonomy): domain Bacteria; kingdom Bacillati; phylum Actinomycetota; class Actinomycetes; order Mycobacteriales; family Corynebacteriaceae; genus Corynebacterium; species Corynebacterium sp. ACRPJ. The sequence goes on along the minus strand of NZ_JAKRNC010000011.1, from coordinate 3,247 downwards.
CGTTCACGCCAAGGCATTCACGCTGTCCTCGCGCAAGTGGCCGCACTTGGCCGAGCGCGGCGGTGCCTTGGTGCGCGCCTCTTTCGGCCGCTTTGGCGACGACGCCATCGTCCGCGCCGAGGAAGATGACCTCGTCGACTATGCCCTCGACGACCTCCAGCGCCTCACCGGCTTCGACGGCCGCGCCGCGGGCGTCGCCGAGATTTTCACCCAGCGCTGGTTCGGCGGCCTGCCACGCTTTGATGCCGGCCACCTGGAAACCGTGGCCGGCGCGCGCGGCGCCCTCGCGGCGACGCCGGGCATCGATGCCACCGGCGCTTGGGCCGGCGGGGTTGGCGTACCCAATGTCATCGCGGACGCCCGCGCCGCTGCGGCTCGTATCGCTCGCTAGCTGCGGGGCTCGCTAGCTGCGGGCATGCCAATGCGGCAGCAGGGCATCCTGCTGCCTGGCGGTTTAGAGGCTAGTGGGCCGATGGCGGTGCTGGCGCGGTGTCAGCCCAGGGTGGCTGCCACACCACGCGGCCTCGGCGCCGAACGAGGCGCCCGCGCACCGGTGGGGCATTCGGGTCATCGTCGTTGACGCCGTTGTGGTACGGGCAACAGGTGGCGAGGTTTGCCATATTGGTATCGCCGCCGTGCCGCCACGCCTGCAAGTGGTGCACCTGGCATTTATCCGCCGGATAGTTGCATTCGTCCCAGGGGCATACCGGATTTTCCGCAGCAGCCATGAGCCGCTGCTTCTCGTTGGCCATGCGTTCCGTGCGGTAGAGGTTGACCGCGCCCTCGAAGGGGTGAACGAGGGTGATAAGGCCGCGCTCTGCCAGCGTGCGCGAGACGAGTTCCGCGCCGGTGAGGCGGGCGCCGTTGGTGAGCTGGATGGTGATTTCCTCGCCGTCGCCATCGATGATGCGGTCGAGTTCGTCGAGCGTGATAATTGCATTGGTTGTAATGGTTGGACGGGTGGCTGGGGCGGCGCCGGAAGGGGAGAAGAGCTCCGCAACGGAATCGAGAGGCGCGTCCTCGTCCAAGCTGGATTCCAAGTCCGCGATGAGTGAGGAAGGCCCGGTAATCGCGAGGGTCCACGGCGCGTCCTTGCGGCGGCGGATGCGCACGCCGGGGCGCGGCGGGGCCGGGGGATTGAGCTCGCGCAGTTTCTTGCGCGCCAGCTTTTCCATCTCATCGGTATCGGCGGCGGTGCGGCACAGCTCCACGCGCAGGCGCCAGGCGTCGCGCTTGGTCTTGGCGCGGGATGCGTAGCGCTCGATTACCTCCAGCGTGGGCAGCGGGTGGGCGCGGTCGCGGGCTGCGGTAACCGCCTGGCGCTGCAGGCGGGCAAAGGAGGTGGGGGCAAAGAGGGCGTCGGCAAGCGTGAGCAAAGTGCGGGCTGTTTTATTGGGCGCACCGGCAGCGCGCAGCTGGTCTTCAGACATGCCGGCGCACCCGGCAACGATGTCGATGCCGGGCGCCAGGGCCGCGAGATAGGTCTGAAGAGCTGTCATGCCCCGCAGCCTAAGCCACGGCGCGCAACCTGTGCGAGGGCGAGCGCGCGAACCTGTGGATAACTAGGGCTCACAGGGCGAATTTTGGCCCGCACGCCCGGCGGGCCTGTGGATAACTAGCCCTTATTGCGGAAGACGAAGATGGAGGAGAAGTCCTGATCGCCGTGGCCCATGGCCTGCATTTCCTCGAAGCGGCCGATGGCTGCGGTCAGGGCGGGCAGCGGCTTGGTGGAGGTCATCTCCATGAGCTTGGCGTCCTTGGCTAGGGCGTCGACGGTGAAATCGCCCGGGTCGGTATTGCGCTCGCCGGTGATAAACGGCGCCTTCATATTGGCGATGAAGGACAGGCCGGTGATATCGAGCATCTGCAGCACCACCTCGGAGTCCAGACCCTCGGACTCGCCGAGCTGCAGGGCTTCGAGCAGGCCCTCGGCGGTGACGGCGAGCGCGAGGTTCGCCAGCAGCTTTCCGATGGCCGCCGTAGCCGCCGCTTCCACTCCGATGAGCTTGTCTTCGCCCGCCCAGGACTCGGCGAGGGACATGGCTTGCTCGCGGCGGGCGTCGTCAGGCGTGCCCACATAGACGCCGAGCTTGCCCTCGCGGGCCGGGCCGAGCGTGCCGACGACCGGGGCGTGGACGTAGGTGTCCACGGCGGCGGCGAATTCGCGGGCATCGTTGGGCGAGACGGTGGTGGTGTCGATCCAGGTCACGCCGGCGGGGATGAGCTGCGGCTCGATGACGACCTCGCGGACATCGTCAGGCCCGAAGAGAGAGGTGATAATGACCTCGGCGTTCGCCACGGCCTCGGTGGGCGAGGCGGCAAGCTCGGCGCCTTCCTCCACCAGCGGCTGGGCGCGCTCGGCGGTGCGGTTCCAGACGGTCAACTCGATGCCGTCCTGCTCTTTGAGCAGGCGGCGGGCTAGTTCGGTTCCCATGCGGCCAGTTCCAAGAAATGCAATCTTCATGGTTTTCTAGTGTGCCATCATTGGGTGCAGGTTCGCCGCGTCTTGCGCGAGCCCCGGACGAGGGAGCCGTACCCGGCAACGCGACAAGACGGCCAGGAAGCAGTTATGGCGTGGTTCATCTTGATTTTCTCCGGCGCATTCGAAGCCGTGTGGGCGGCGGCGCTGGATAAGTCCGCAGGTTTTACGCGCCTGTGGCCCTCGCTTATTTTCCTCGTGGCCTGCGCGATTTCCATGGGCGGGCTGGCGTGGGCGATGCGCAGCATCCCGGTGGGCACGGCCTATGCGGTGTGGGCGGGCGTTGGCGCGTCGGTGGCAGTTATCTATTCCTTCGCCGCCGGCCACGAGGCCGCCACCGTGTGGAAGGTGCTATTCCTCGCCATGATCATCGGCGGCATCGTGGGGTTGAAAGCGGTGAGTTAGAGGCCCGGAATCCGCGGCGCGGGAGGCAGCGGCGGCGCAGGCGGCGGGGCGGGCGCAGGCACGGCGGGCACTGCCGGCATATCAGGCACCGCGTCCTCGATGCGGCCGCGCACCTCGTGCGGCGGAATATTGAGGTTCGGCAGGCCGATTTTGTCCCGCGCGGGTGGGCGTGGGGCCGGCGCCGCAGGTTGCGGGCGGGGTGCTGGCGCGGGCTGTTGCTGGGGAGCACGAGCCGAGCCCAGAGCCGGACTGGGTGCTGGCCTAAACGAAGGAGTGGGTGCCGCGTCCGCAGGCGAAGGCGCCGCGGTCGATGGCGAAGGCGGCTCGGTCGGCGGCGAGGGAACCGGGGCGTCCTCCCGAGGC
>NZ_JAKRNC010000010.1:0-110280 GCF_022347345.1 Corynebacterium sp. ACRPJ | reverse complement strand
AAACGAGTCTCAAGAACAGCCGGCAGACTCATGGAAGGAGCCCGAGTATCCGGCTGGAAACAAGCCATCAACCAAATGGCCGTGGCCTACCCCGACCGCTTCGACAAATACCTATAAACCCCGCCCCACACACAAACAACTTGACACGCTCAGCTCTATCCGCGCCGAGGCCCCCACCCGCCGAGTGGATACTACTCAAGATATTGCGCCTTTTGCTAACGGTGTCTACAACTACGACACCGGGGAGTTTAAGCCCTATATCCCAGACCAGACCCACCTGTTTAAGTTCGCTACTAAGTGGACCCCCGATGCCCCATTACCTGTCATTGACCAGGCAGACGACACTCAGTGGCGACCAGATGAGTGGCTTGGTTCCTTATTCAAGGATGATGCAGAGCTAGTGCTATCCATGTGGCAGGTTATAGGAGCACACATTCGCCCTTATAACAGCTTTGACCAATGGCCCACATTCTACAAGAATGAGACCATCCAAGAGCTTGGTACTACACGCCGCTGGTCCATCTCCACTAAGGACAAAATGCCCATTGATGTACCACACCTTATTACTACCGGTACGGTGCGCGGCGCGGCTATCCGGCAGGGCTACAACCAAGCATGTGTGGATTTAAACACATTAGTAGATAGCATCCCGCAGGCCGCTAACCACGCGTACTACCTCAACTCTATTGCTGACCGGGCCATCATTGTAGACATTGAAAAGACGTGCCCTAAAGATGTGGCCCCATCTCTGTTAGGCATGTTGCCGGACGCACTGTACTCGGAAACTTCTATGAGCGGCAAAGGCTACCACCTAGTTATGCCGCTACCAGAGACCTTTCATCAGTGGCCGGACGCGACAACCAGACCGGTACTCAAGCACCCTAAAGGCTGGTTCGCGCTTCTGCAGCGTCATTGGGTGACATTTACCCGCAACCCCATACCAGATGACATTGTCGCCGAATCTCGCGAGGCCGTGCGTGTGGACTGGGACACACTTTGGGCGTCATTAGCCGAAAAAGCACCCGCCCCAACTGTTGTTAACAGCTTCGATATCACCGAAGAGGACCTGTTGCCGGAGGACTACAGCGACGAAGACGCTGAAGTAGAAGACCAGATAACAGAGGTAGTCACCGCAAGTATGGAGTGGCTGGAAGAAGAGAGCCGACTACCGGACCGAGAGAACTACGGCGGAGACTGGAGTCGCTACGAGTTCGGGCGTATTGCCATCATTGTTCAGAAAGTTTTCAAAGATATTTTGTACCGCGTCATCGCGGAGAAGGGAGCTGACTATGTACAACGGGAAGACCACGGTGGGGTTCACCCAGGGACCGTCATCAGGATATCTACCCGGGTGGCCCGGGAGGTACTTGACCATCGTGACAAGCACGAGCAAGAGCGCGACGGAATGGACTTCATCGTGTGGCGCGTAACACAAAATCTAGAGTTGCAGGACCTAGACGAGCTGATAGATAAAGCACTCGCCATAGGAGATGCGACTACTACCCAAAGTGAGAACTACTAATCGAAAGGATATTCATACATCATGCCCATCCTTAACCAAAAGACCAAAGAGGCGAAAGTTACCTACCGTGAAGTTGATGGTGTCAAGGTAGATACCGAATCTAGTAACCCAGAATACAACGAGTTTATAAAAGACCTCGCTAAAACCACGCCGGACATTTTCCCGCACATTGTGGGGTGCAAAATGACTGCCCGTTATATTGCCCACCGTGTAGAAAATTTGGGAATTGTCGTAGCCACCGGCATCGAGTACGTCCATCCCTTTACGACGAACATAAACGTAGTCATGGCCCCCGTAGAAGATAACAGGGTATCTATCATCATCGCCCGAGGCTTGAACTGGGGCAACGAACTAGATGCTGAAACCGGTGAGTTATCCACCTACGACCACGCAGCTACCGTCACTATCAAAACATGGGATTGCACAGACCACTCAGCCGGCAAGACCTACTCGTCGGTTGTTCGCGAGGTGGGACACCAGCTTAACGAGGCGGTACGGACATCTAATCCGATAAGACTAAACGCGTACGGTCAGAGTGGTAGCGCCGACGTAAGAGCGGTCACCCTTGAACTGGACAATATTATCGCCAAGCTGGGTAACCGACTGCACAAGTTCTACGGCCACAAGCTAGAGCCCAAGAAGTAGCCACCAACCACCGAGGGGCGATTCCACCACCGTCGCCCTTTTATAAATCATAAATATTCATTTAGAAGTCGACCACCAAAACACTGGATTAGTCTACTCTGCAGAGTAGTTACCACAACACCGAAGACATGTAAGCGCAAGAAGAATACGAAGTCGGTATGGCAGGATACTTATACCGAGCTTGTCTTCGGGCTGCAGGGATTCACGTTCGAAGACTGGAAGGATATCTAGAGCTTTATGGCCAATATCGTATCAGTACGATAGTCCATAACCGTAGCGTCAGGAGTTGAAGTGCCCCGGGTTTTGTTCCTAGGCGTTTGCCTTGATTTCTATTATTGCTTGCGGCGGGTGCTGGTCCCAAAATTCGGTTTCCACTTCGACCGGGGTTCGGTATCCCAAGCTTTGGTGAAGCCTCGTCTCGTTCCACCATGACACCCACTCAAACGTCGCGATTTCCACCTCGACAACCTCATCCCACCTGCGAGTATGGATCAGCTCGTTTTTGTAGGAACCATTAACGTTTTCCGCCAGAGCATTGTCATAGGAATCCCCGACAGTTCCGGTGGAAGCGGCAATCCCGTGCTGGGCAAGACGCTCGTTGTAGACAACGCTGACATACTGCGCGCCGTGATCCGAATGATGAATGAGACCTGTTGTTTCCTCAGCACACACGAGCGCCTGGTTAAGAGCTTGCAGCGGCAACGCTTCGGTGCGCATGGAATCTGATAACGCCCACCCAACGATCCGTCGGGAGTAAACATCGGTGACAAACGCGGCATACACAAAGCCTTTCTTCGTGCGCACGTAGGTAATATCAGCCACCCACAGCTTGTTCGGGCCTTCGGCTTTGAATTCTCGCTCCATCAAGTCCGGGCGCAAATCCGGCCTTTGAGGTGTGCGAGTGGTCATAGGCGAGCGGCCTTTGCCTTTGCCAGAAACACCGGCCAGGCGCATTAAACGGGCAGTTTGTTCACGACCGATTTCAATTCCGTCACAATGAAGAGCATGCCACATTTTCCGCACACCGTAGATGCCGTAATTATCCCGATGGATAGCACTAATGCGTTCAACCAGCACAGCATCACGAAGGCGGCGAGCACTTACCCCACGGGCCTTGGACTGACGATACCCACGCGAGGTGATGAACCCACCAGCGCGGTTATTTTTCAACGTCTTACAGATAAACTCGACAGAGAAACGATTCCGGTATTCATCGATGAACCGGATCACTTCCGACGTTTTGGACCTGGTTCCGACGCGAAAAAAGCTGAGGCAGCCTTTAAAAGTTCATTGGTGTCGCGTAGCTCTTGATTTTCACGGCGAAGCCTCGCGTTTTTGGCGGCCAGATCTTCAGGCACGGGTTCTGGGATGTTTCCCGCACGGCGGGCCTGTTGGGTCCATTGACGGGCTGTGTGCCATGACACCCCCAGCTTTGGGGCTACTGCCTGGCACGCGGCTTGCATCGACATATTTTCCGCCAAGATGCGGTCCTCTACAAGACGGACCACACGATCCTTCGCATCCTGGTCAAATTTTCTTGGCATATTCCAGATTTTCCCATCTACTCAAACGGAACAAAACCTGGGACACTTCATATATTGATGCAATCCTTGAAGAGCAGCAACTGGATGTTGCTGCATAGATTTTAAGCCGACTAGGTCATCGAAGGCCTCGCCCCTCGGGCGGGGTCTTTTTATATGTGGGTATAAGAGAGGCGTCGGCTATGCCGACCACATGCAGGGGTTTTACCCCAAATGTGCCACTCTCTCTTATGCCCTTTATCCCCCTTGCGCCCTTAGACCGCCTACGGCGGTCCTTGGCGCGGTAAAAACGTCCGATGACGTGGGTAAATGGGTAATAAAGTACACTTTAAAAGTACCCATTTAAACGCGTCTTCGAGTATTTTAAAATTAAACCGCAGGTTTAAAACCCCTGGTCAGGGGATTTTTAAAGTATCCAATTTTTAAAATTGGAGTGCTATCGTGGCACACGATAAAAATTGGCCGGGTTGGAGCGATATCGCTGCAACCAATTTTAAAACTGCCCCTTTTGAAGGGGCTACTACCTCGTGGCTGGCACACCCCGGTGGCACTCTTGTCACCTCGCGGTGTGGCCCAAAAAATAGACCACCCGTAGGTGGCTTTGGGCTGCTAACCATGTATGGCTAGCGGGTGGTTGCTAGATGGTCGCTGTATGGTCGCTACCACACACGGACACTCTACGGTTAGTATCTGGTCAGTATCTGGTATGTACCATACACGAACCACACGTGGTCGGTATCTGGTCACTGTAAGGTCGCTACCACATACTAACCGTATATGGTCGGTACATGGTCGCTGTATGGTGAAAAAGGGTTAAGTAGCAGAATGCGTGTCCGTTCGGCGTGTCGCGGGGCGGGTACACGGTTGGTTACTTCATGGGGCCTTTTCGGACCTGCCCCCTGTTAGGTCCTAGCTACTGAAGGAGTAATTCTCCCTTCTGAAGAAACGGTAAGACAACATTAACCCAGTGTGTTAATGTAAGTATATCCTGTCAACGGGCTGCCATACGCCTGGCAATTTGGTCAGCAAAGCCCCCTTTTTCGATAAAGGGGTGAGGGACTAGCACTTAATATACGTGGATATTTTGATTGGAGAATGAGGATGCGTAAATCTCAAGCACTTGGAAGCCTTTTAGTAGCAGTGTCGTTGGTGGCAACAGGCTGCGGGGTTTCCGGAGGGCCAGAGAAAACTTTCAAAAAGGCAGCTAATGAACGCTGGGACAACCAGATGGATCTTTTTGAGATTGCTGACACGTATCAAGGCGGTGACAGCGAGAAAGCTGAAGAGTCTGCGAGGGAGTGGACAGATGACTTTAATAAATTCCAGTCAGAATACATCTGTAGAGAAGAACGCACTCCAACAGATTCAGATGAAATTTTCAAGCTCATCAAACAAATGAAGCCGAGTGAAGTTCCAAGCGAAGACGACAGAAAGGAATCTAAAGAAGCGTTCAAGGATGCACTTAAAGATTTAGAAAAGTTCGACGACTCAGACGACGAGGCTTACGTTAAGTCGGAGCATGAGGACTTCAAGGACTTTTTTGGAGTCAGCCGTGTCCATATGAAAAAAGAAGATGGGGACTGGAAAGCTTGCGATGACTCCCTGTTTCAAGGCTCTGGAATAATGTGAAAGCGACTATAATGTACCAGCTTATGGGCGTGGTCGAAATTTTGTTTTTCTAAAAGTCCGTTTTCTTCATTTACCCAGCACATACCGGGCATCGTGGTCTGTTCTTACTCACCCAGAAAGCACACCAACCCCCGACTACCACATGGGGGTGCCATTCCGATGGATTGAACACGAAAAGGGCGGCTATAAGCATCAAGACCATATATCCGCCCGATTTACCGGAAAAGGGCGTGCGGATGACGCGGCGCAAGGGAGGGCCGTCGACGCTTTCGATTACCGGTGATTCCGATTTCATTGCTGACCTGCACGCCAGCATCAATGAGGAGAAACCTCTCGATTCCGTGGAGAATATCTTCTTCCGCGGCGGAGCTACGGCACGGCCTGCCGCGACGACGAATATCATCATCCAACTCGATGAGTTGGATGAAATCTTAGGTGGTGGAGGCGAGGAGATCACGCTGCGTCTGACCAATGGTGCCGAAATCAGCGGCGCCAAGCTGGTGGAAAAGCGCCTGGCCGAAAGCGGGCTCGTCACGCTTGTCCATCCTTATGAGGGGCCGGTGAACCTGTATCGCACCTCGCGGCAGGCCTCGGATAAGCAACGGCTGATGGCGAGTGCGGAAAACCCCACCTGCCCGTGGGCCGAGTGCAATTATCCGGCGGATAAGTGCCAGATTCATCACCTGCAGGCGTGGAAGCACGGCGGCGAGACCAATATGGCAAACCTCAGCGTGGCGTGTCCGTATCACAACGGCGTGAACGACGACGATCCGCACGCGCCCCCGGTGCGCGGCCGCCTCGAGCGGCGGCAGGGCCGAATAGTCTGGGTCCCGCCCTGGGCCGGGTCGACCTAGTTACACGCTTTGGGCACTCAGGCCGCCGCTTCACCTGACCTCGCAACCACGCCGTGGCTGCGAGGCGGGTGCGGCATGCGTGAAGTGGTGTTTTAATCTTCGGCGTCGGTAGACAGCGCGGCCACAAAAGCCTCCTGCGGCACCGAGACGGAGCCCAGCGTCTTCATGCGCTTTTTGCCGGCCTTCTGCTTTTCCAGCAGCTTGCGCTTACGGGAGATATCGCCGCCGTAGCACTTGGCCAGCACGTCCTTGCGCATAGCGCGGATGTTTTCGCGGGCGATGATCTTCGAGCCGATGGCCGCCTGGACGGGCACCTCGAACTGCTGGCGCGGGATGAGTTCCTTGAGCTTTTTGGTCATCTTATTGCCGTACCACTGGGCGGAATCGCGGTGGACGATGGCAGAGAAGGCATCGACTGGGTCGCCATTGAGCAAGATGTCGACCTTTACCAGGTCCGCGAGCTGCTCGCCGGCCTCCTCATAGTTCAGCGAAGCGTAGCCCTTGGTGCGGGACTTGAGCATATCGAAGAAATCAAAGATGATTTCGCCGAGCGGCATGGTGTAGCGCAGCTCCACGCGGTCCTCGGAAAGGTAGTCCATGCCGCCCATCTGGCCGCGCTTGGACTGGCAGAGTTCCATGGTGGGGCCGACGAACTGCTCAGGCACGATGACGGTCATCTTCACCACGGGCTCATAGACCTCGTTGAGCTTTCCTTCCGGCCAGTCAGACGGGTTGTGGACCCACTTTTCCTCGCCGTCTTCGGCCACCACGCGGTAGGTTACCGATGGCGCGGTGGAAATCAGGTCGAGGCCGAACTCGCGCTCCAAGCGGTCGCGGGTAATTTCCATATGCAACAAACCCAAGAAGCCGCAGCGGAAACCAAAGCCGAGGGCGACGGAGGTTTCGGGCTCGAAGGTTAAGGAGGCGTCGTTAAGCTGCAGCTTTTCCAACGCATCGCGCAGGTCCGGGAAATCGGCCTGGGAAATGGGGAAAAGGCCGGAGTAGACCATCGGGTCCGGGTCCTTGTATCCCTTAAGTGGGGTTTCGGCGCCGCCGTTAGACCAGGTGACGGTATCGCCCACCTTGGTCTCGCGGACGTCCTTTACGCCGGTAATGAGGTAGCCCACCTCGCCAGGACCCAAGCCCTCACACTTTTGCATCGTGGGCGAAACGATGCCGATTTCCAGCAGCTCATGGTTGGCGTTGGTCGACATCATGGTGACCTTCTGGCGCGGGGTGAGCTTGCCGTCCACCATGCGGATATAGGTCACCACGCCGCGGTAGGTGTCATAGACGGAGTCAAAAATCATGGCGCGGGCCGGCGCATCGGCGTCGAATTCAGAAGATGGCGGCGGGACTAGCTCGCAGACCTTGTCCAGCAGCTCGACGACGCCCTCGCCGGTCTTGCCCGACACGCGCAGCACCTCTTCCGGCTCGCAGCCGATGATATTGGCGATTTCCAGCGCGTATTTTTCCGGGTCGGCGGCCGGCAGGTCGATTTTATTGAGGACCGGGATGATTTCCAGGTCGTTTTCCATCGCCAGGTAGAGGTTGGCGAGGGTTTGGGCTTCGATGCCCTGGGCGGCGTCGACAAGCAGGATAGCGCCCTCACACGCCTCGAGCGCGCGGGAGACCTCGTAGGTAAAGTCCACGTGGCCGGGGGTGTCGATCATCTGCATGACAATCTGCTCCCCCTGCGCGGTGCCGGACTGGGGCACCCACGGCAGGCGCACATTCTGCGCCTTAATGGTGATGCCGCGCTCGCGCTCGATGTCCATATTATCGAGGAACTGGTCACGCATATCGCGCTCCGCAACCACCTTGGATAGCTGCAGGATGCGGTCCGCCAGCGTCGACTTGCCGTGGTCGATGTGAGCAATAATGCAGAAGTTTCGGATTCGGGCGGGATCCGTAAACGTCGTGGCCGCAAAGTTTTCAGACATACGTCTACAATAGTCGACATGAAAAGCGCCATGCTCACCCGTCTGCGCCAAGCGCTGGGAATCAGCGAGCGCGAGCCAATAGACACCGGCCTGAGCCGCATTAATTCCCGGTTGGGGCTGGATAGGTCGGATGAGTTCCACGGGCCGCGCAAGGCCGCCGATATCCAGGTAGAGGCCACTGCCTCCCACCCCCGGTCCATATTTTTCACCCCCGATATGGACGGCCAGGCCGACTCCGGCGAGGTGGTCTGGGTGTGGGTACCGGCCGAAGGTAAGCAGGCACCACCGCGCGAGCGCGCCATTTTGGTCGTCGGCCGCACCCGCACCACGGTAATGGGCTTGCTTATCTCCCCCAACCCAAAGCATGCGCTTGACGACGCCTGGCTGGAAATCGGTTCCGGCGAATGGGACGAATCCGGGTGCGATTGCTGGGTGCGCCTCGACCGCCTGCTCGAGGTATCCGAGGAGCAGGTGCGCCGGCAAGGCACGCTTTTTCCGGAACGCAGATTCGAACGAATCGCGAATAGGTTGCGGGCGCGCTACCACTGGGCCTAGCCGCCGCGCGGCCGGTGGCTAGGGAGCCAGCGGGCCGGGAGCCAGAGACCTGGGAGACGGCTGTCGCGGGGAGGGTTTTGGCAGGTCGGGTTCGGTACTGCTATTGTGTGTTGGTTACTTACTTGCCGGGCGCGTTGGTCGGGGCGGGCAGGACCTTGGGTTCGCTCTTCGAATACCAGCGCCGAGCGCGCCAGTAATTGCTGGCCGCGGGAGTAGTCCGAGTAGGTCGGTTTCTACGTCAATCACTTTCGATTACTAAGAGGTATTTTTCATGGCAAATATCAAGTCCAAGCAGAAACGCGTTATCACCAACGAGAAGGCACGTCAGCGCAACAAGTCCGTTCGCTCCGCCGTCCGTACCGAGATCCGCAAGTTCCGCGAGACCGTTGCCGCTGGCGACAAGGCTGCTGCTGAGAAGCAGCTGCGCGTGGCATCCCGCGCCCTGGACAAGTCCGTGTCCAAGGGTGTCTTCCACCGCAACACCGCAGCCAACAAGAAGTCCGGCATGGCTTCCGCGTTCAACAAGATGGACTAAGAGCCATTGCACAGATCATCCCCCGGTCGCGCTCTACGGAGCGCGCCGGGGGATTTTCTTAGCTTATTTTGGCCGGCGGAACCGGCAGGTAGGGCCGGTAAGACTTAGGCGGGGCGCTTAGGCCAGTTCATCGTTGAAGTAGTCTTCGAAGATGGCGCCGGCGTTGTGGAAGGCGTCGGCAAGCGAAGTGCCGCCACGGGTTTCCACGAAGGTCTCAAAGGCGGTCAGGAACTGGGTGTGGATGATGTTGACGGTCGGCGTAAGACGCGGATCGGAGGACTTCCAACCTTCGCGAGCCTGCACCGCCTGGCGGACGCGCTGAATGATGCGGCTATTGCGCTGGCAGTACAGGGCGCGCAGCTTCGTATCCTTAGCCAACGCCTGGGCCGTGAGCTGGGAAATTTCGGGGAAGAACTCATCGCCTACGGCACGATTGAATACGGTCATGGCCATGATTTTGGAATCTTCGCGCAGGCTTCCGGTGGGCAATCCCGCGGCGAAATTTTGGAATTGGTTCTCCACTTCCTCCGACATTTCGGAGCCTAAAACTGCCGATTCTTTGTCTTTTATGTAATTAAAAAGCGTACGGCGGGAAACGCCCACTTTGTGAGCGAGCTCCTCCATGGTGAACCCGTCATAACCATTCTCGATGACGAGGTTGAGCGCAGCGACTCGGATTTTTGATATACGCGGCATGAATGCCCCTTTCTGTCCCGACGCTCTTCAAGCTTCAGTATCTTTTCTTTCTCCCTAAGAAATTGTGAGGAAATTCTATTTTGCCTACAAGCTAAGGGATTTTGAGGCGATTTTATTACCTTATATTCGGTCAGAGAAACTGCCATGCACACCAGGGGAATTCCCCGCCGACACGGCTGCGCATTTTCGCCCGTCATGGCACCATTAGGCGAAACTGTGACGTTGGACAACCAAGATGGCGCCGCCGCGCGGCCACGCATCCGATTTACCCGCTCGCACGTTCGAAAACCCGATGGTGCTTGTGTCCGGTGGGACGGCTAAGATGAGTCAACGATGAAAAACGTTAAGCCACTGGTGAAATGGGCGGGCGGGAAGCGCCAGCTCTTGCCGCATATCCACGCCGCCCTGCCGGCGGAGGCCCCGCGGCGTTATTACGAACCCTTCATCGGTGGCGGCGCGGTGCTTTTCTCTCTGGAGCCGGCCAGCGCACGGGTCAACGATCTCAATAGTGAGCTCATCAACCTCTATGAGGTGGTGCGTGGCGGCGTCGATGAGCTCATTGAGGAGCTCGCGGGCTACCCCAATGACGCAGAGTTTTTCTATGCGCTGCGCGCAGTGGACCGGGATGCCCACAAGTTTGCCGCCCTCTCCCCCGTCGAGCGCGCGGCACGAACGTTGTATCTCAACCGCACCTGCTATAACGGCCTGTACCGCGTGAACGCGGCCGGTCAATTTAATGCCCCGTTCGGGCGTTATAAGAATCCCACCATCTGCGATGAAGACACGCTGCGCGCGGTGCACCGCTATTTTGCGGATAATGATGTGGCCTTCTCGCAGGGTGATTTCGCCGCGGCGGTAGCACAGGCGCGCGAGGGGGACTTTGTGTACTTCGACCCGCCCTATGACCCGGTGAATGTGACGAGCTCGTTTACCGGCTACCAGAAGGGCGGCTTTGACCGTGCGGAACAAGAGCGTCTCAAAGAGGTCTGCGATGACTTGGATAGGCGCGGGGTGAAGTTCCTGTTGTCTAATTCGGCCACCGAGTTCATCCGCGAGCTCTATGCGGACTATGAAGTAGGCATCGTGGGGGCAACGCGGGCGATTAATTCCGTTGGTTCGAAGCGGGGCAAGGTCGACGAGGTCCTGGTGCGCAACTACGAGGTCCGCGGTGACTAGCGGGCCGGAAGCGCAGGAGCTGCGGGCGCGCTTTGGTGTGCCGGAAACGGTGAAGCTCGGCGTCAATGACTGGGGCTGGCTGCGCATCCTGGCGTCGGGATACGACGCGGAGCTGGAGCGGCGCGGGTATTTCTATATTGGCGCGCGGGAGCTAGAACGGCTCTCGGGCCGGCAGCCGCGGCTGATGGCCAAGCATGATTTTTCTACGTCGCGGCCCTGGATTTTTCAGCGTCTCCAGCTGGGAATCGTACCGGTCAGCCGCAGCGAATATCTGGTGGGGCGATTCAACCTCTACGAACGGTTTCCAGAAACCCAGCGCGGCGAGGTACGCACGCTGGAGTTGCCGGCGGGGCTGGACACCCTCTCGTTGGAGGGGGTGAGCTCGGAGGCGGTGGCGTTAAATGGGGCGTCGGCAAGCGGGATGCTAGAGGACTTCTTGGGCTGCGGGCCATTGCAGGCGACGGTGGCCGGGCGCATGTCCACGCGCGGGCTTAAGGTGCGGCTGCCGGACTTGGGCGTGGATGTGGCGGTGGACCGCGCGCAGATGGAGATCGACGGCGGCTTCGAATCGCTCGAGCACCTGGTGCTGGTGGAGGCGAAGAACCACCTTTCGGATGATTTCAATATCCGGCAGCTATATTTTCCGTATCGCCGGTTCCAGCAGCGCCTGGCCAAGGATGTCGTGCCGGTTTACCTGGTGTACTCCAATGGTATTTTCCACCTGTACCGCTATGAATTTCGGGACCCGGCGGATTTTCGCAGCATTGCGCTGGTCGATAGCGCCCGCTACGCGCTGTCCGCCTCGACTCTGGATGCGCAGGCGGCGCTCGATATTGTGCGGGCGGTAGAGCCCGAACCCGAGCCAGCCGTGCCGTTCCCGCAAGCTAATAGCTTCGAGCGGGTGGTCAACCTGCTGGAGCTCATCGCCCTGCAGCCGCTAAGCAAGGCGGAGATTACCCAGCGCTATGATTTCGACCCGCGGCAGGCGGATTATTATGCCAATGCCGCGCGCTACCTGGGCCTGGCGGAGCCGGTGAAGGAAGCGTGGGAGCCGACGGAGCACGGGCGGCGGGTTATCGAGCAACCGCAGCGTGACGCCCGGAATGCGGCGCTCATACGAGCGCTGGCGGCGCGGCGGGTTTTCCGCGAAGTCCTAGAGCTCAGCCTGGCCCGCGGCGCGGTGGCTAGCACCGCAGAGATTTGTGCGGCCATGGAGGGGCTGGGCCTGAGCTTGGCGACGTCCCGGCGGCGCGCATCCACCGTCGCCCGCTGGACCCAGTGGGTGCTGGACACGGTGGCAGAGGGCACGCCGCGCCTGTTTTAGGCCAGCAGGTTCTGCCCGCCGGAGATGATGAGGACGATGCCGGCGATGATAAAGAAGAGGCCAGAGCCGATGTCGATCCACGGGCCGGCGGCGATGAGCTTGCGGCGCACGGCATGGGTGGAAATTACCGTGGCGACGACGAGGAAGAAGAGGAAGGCCGACAGCGAGAGCGAAAGTGTCAGCGCAATGGCCAACCAGATGGGTGGGCTAGCCGGAAGCAGCGGGGCGATCATCGCGGCGAGGAAGAGCACGATTTTCGGGTTGGACATATTCGTGGCCAGGCCGACCTTGAAGGCGGTGCGCAGGCGGCCGAGCTGGGCGGCGGCGTCTTCCAGATCCACGGGCGGGTTGGCGCGCTGGGCGATGCCGCTGCGCAGCGCGCGGGTTCCCATAAACACTAAGAAGCAGCCGCCGATGGCCTGGACCGCGCCGAGGATTTCTGGAAAGGCGGTCAGCAGCGCGGCGGCGCCAAAGACGGTGGCGGCGCACCAGAAAAGCACACCGATCTGGATGCCGGCGGCCGCGGCAATGGCGTGGCGGCGCGAGCGGGTGGCGTAGCGGGTCACCAAAATGATGTCCGGCCCCGGCGAGGCGACGCCCACCAGGTTCATCAGCAAGAGGGTGAAAAAGGATGTCCAGGTCACTCCCCCGCCTCGCTTTCGAGGCGGGGGATAAGGTCCTCGCGGCCGAACAGCCGGGCAGAATCCAGCGCGGAAGGCTGGCCGGCGGTGGGGTCGGCGTGGGCGGCAAGGAGGGCGTCGATAACCGCGTCTTCCTTCTTGAAGATGGCACCGGCCAGCGGGGACTGGCCGCGGTCATTGAGTAGGTTGACGTCTGCGCCGGCGCGGGCAAGTGCGGTAACCAGCTCGGCGTGGCTGTGATAGGCGGCGAGCATGATAAAGGACTGGCCTTCGTGGTTGACGAGGTCGATATTCACGCCGTGGTCGATATAGGCGAGGAGGTCCAGGTTGCCCTCGCGCGCCATGTCAAAGAGTCGACCGGCGAATTCTTGCACTTGCGTTTCAGACATGGTTTCTAGCTTATCGCGCCAGTTCCGCGACGCGTTTGACGGCCGCCTCTAGGGCGAATTCGGGCTCACCGCCTTGGCCTTTGACGGCGGCATCGAGCTCGGAGACGAGGATGACGGCCTTGGTGACATTATCGGCGGACCAGCGGCGGGCCACCGGCTGGGTCATCTTGACCACGTAGGGTGCCAGGCCGGTTTGGCTCGCCAGCGAATATTGGTCCCCGCGCGCGGAGTAAAGGCGGGCGACGGCGCCGACCTTATTGGCCAGCGCGGCGGCAATCGCCACGGGGCTCGCGCCCAGCTGGAGGGCTCGGCGGCAGGTGGATACGGCGGCTTCGACGCGGCCGGCGACGGCGGCGTCGGCAATGTCCCAATTGGCCACCTCGGCCACGCCGACGTAGTAGTTTTGCACCGCTTCGCGGGTAACGTTGCCGCCGGTATCGGAGACCAGCTGAGAAATGGCCGAGGCCAGCTCGCGCAGGTCAGAGCCCACGCCTTCGAGCACGGCGTGGATAACGTCCGGGGTGGGTCGCACGCCGTGGCTGGAAAATTCGCGGGTGGCCCACTGGCCCAGCTCATTGGGGTAGAGCGAAAAGACCTCGTGGACCTCCGCAATCTTGCGCAGCTTGGCCACGAGCTCGGGCTGCTTCTTCTTTTTCTTCAGCGTCTTGGCCGTCACGGAGTAGATGATGACCATGGTCATGCCCGGCGCGGGGTTGGCACAGGCGCGCAGGAGGATATCGACTACTTCTTTGCCGGCACGCTCGCAGTCGCTGATGACGATTACGCGGTTATCGCCAAAGAGCGACGGGCTGGTGGCCTCGAGGAGCTCTCCCTCAGAGACCTCGGAGGCCTTGAGCTTGGTCAGCTCGGGCCGGGTGCCGGAAGATCCGCTCTCCTCGGCCGCGGCGCGCTGAATGTGCAGGCGGGCGCGTTCGGTGAGGAATTCATCGTCGCCGAGGATGAGGTGTACTGGAGGCATGCCCGCCATTCTAGCCTGCGGTCAGGCCGAGCCAGGCGATGCCCGCCAGCGTCAGCGCCAAGGTGAGCCACGGGCGGTGATAGAGGAGGCCGGCGATGATCCAGGCGTAGGCAAGCAGCGTAAAAAGCGGGTTGGCGGGGATGGTGACCACGGGCAGGTGTGCTACGCCGTGGGCGATGGTATTAATCCACCACGAAAACGGCTCAATGAGGCGCAGCAAGCCGGCGCCCAGCACATCGAGCGGGCCCAGCTGGGCAAAGATGGCGGCGATAAGCCCCACGATGGTAATCGGCACGGTGGCGGGCTCGACGAGGATATTGGCCAGCACGGAGACCACGGAGACCTCGCCGGACATGAGTGCCACCAGCGGGAGGGTGACGATATCGGCGGCGATGGCCACGGCAACCGCACGCAGGAAGATGGCGGGCCAGCCGGTCACGGCCAAGTGCTTATAGATGAGGGGGCTGAGCGCCACGATGCCGAGCGTCGCCGCGCAGGATAAGGCGAAGCCAAAGTGCACGGCGAGGTCGGAATCCACGAAGAGCAGCGCGATGATGCCGAGGCTTAAGGCATGGATGGGCTCCATGCGCGTGGAATTGAGCACGGCGAGCAGCCCCACTACCCCAGCGACGGCCGCGCGCTGAACGGAAGGTTCGAAGCCCACAAGCAGAACATAGGTGGCAAGGGCGCACAGGGAGGCGGCCACGCGGGCGCGGGGCCCGAGCGCGAAGGCGGCGCAGACCACGGCCGCGGCGGAGCAGACTATGGCCACATTGGCCCCAGATACAGCGCTCAAGTGTGAGAGCCCGGTGGCGATATACAGGTCGCGCTCGGCGGTATCTTGCAGCGCGGTATCGCCGAGCACCATGCCGGGAATCAGGCCTTGGCTGGAGGGCCCGACGGTATCGAGGACCAGCGCCCGGAAATTCTCGGCCACCTCGGCCGCCCAGCCGGCCAGGCCTTCGGGCTCGGCGGTTACCTGCACGTCGGTGGCATTGGCGCTGAGCTTTCCGACGCCCGCCCTATCCGACTCCCCTACCCTCACACTGATCGTAAGTTCGGCGCCAGCCGCCGCCGGGACCGGTTCCGGGCTAAAGACCGGCAGCTGGGTGGGGTATCCCGGAACCTTGAGCTTGAGCAGCCAGCCGCCCGTGCTGGTCTGCGTCGGTGCAGTGACAAGGCGCCCGGTGACTTCGCTGCCGAGGTCGAAGGCGGCGGCGCGAGCCTGGCGCACCGCGGCGACGAGCGCCGCACCCCCAGCGACCGCCCCGCAAAAGAGCGCTTGGCCCCATTGACGGGCAATGAGGCACAGCGCGACGATGACCGCGATGAGTGCGATGGCCCAACCGCGGCCGGCGAGCAGCACGGCGATGACGGCCAGCCAGGCGGTAGCCGCGCCGGGGACGAGCCGCAGTTCTCGCATCGCACGCTCAGGTACGGGCTAGAGCTGGACTTGGTCTTTAAGCTGTGCCAGCTTCGCCGGCCCGATGCCGGAGACCTCCAGGAGCTCTTCCACATCCTTGAAGCCGCCGTGCTCCTCGCGGTAGGCCACGATGGCCAGCGCGGTCACCTCGCCGACGCCCTTGAGTTCGGTGAGCTCCTCGGCGGTGGCGTTATTGAGGCTCACGCCGCTGCCGCTAGCGCTGCCGCCAGGGCTGCTGGAGTTGTCGCCGGCGGGGGCGGGTTCACCGGGTGCGGGAGGTGGAGCGGCGCCGGAGGGCAGAATGTGGAGCTGTTGGCCGTCGGAAAGCCGCTGCGCATGGTTGAGCGCCATGGTCTCGGCGCCTGGTAGCGGCTGGGCGGCGGCGAGGGCATCGGCGACGCGCGCACCGGGCTCGAGTGTCTTCAGGCCGGGCTCGGCAACTTCGCCGATGACCGAGACGATGATTTCGCTGGGTTCCTCGCTCGGGGCATCGCTTAATGCCGCGGGCTCGGGCATGCCGGAGGATTCTTCGGATCGCGCATTGATGCCGAGCCAGACCACTACGCCGATAACGAGAATGACCGCCACAGCGCAGGCCTGCCAGGGGCTGATGCGCAGTCGCGGGCGCGGGTAATCGATGGCGAGGAGTTCTTCCTCGCCGGTGGGTTGGGTAAATTCGCGGAGTCGTTCGCTGATCTTGGGTGCCGCCATGGCGCTGAGGCTAAGCGCGGGCGCACACCAGTGAAAGGTCGAGCGGAGGTGGGCTGTGGATAACTTGTTGTGGGCGTCAACGAACCCGGCGCGGTGGGCCTAGTTATCCACAGAACGGCGCGGCGAGAAGGCGCGGGGTCGACCACGTGTGTGAGGATGTGCTGGTTCGGCGGGAGGCTCGGAGCTAAACACAGCGGAGACGCCGATGGCGGAGGGGCCGGCGTGGACAGAGAGGACGTCGTTAAGCGGAGTGCAGATAAAGGACGAACCCTGCGGCAGCGCCGCTTCAAGGAGCGCCTCCAGCTTGGCAGCCGCGTCTTCGGCTTGGTTGTGCTGGATGGCAACGAAGGCCGGCTCGCCGTCCGCGCGGGAGGCGATGAGGTCCACCAGCTTGGTAAAAGCCTTGGTCTGGGTGCGGGTCTTGCCCACCAGCTCCAGCTTGCCCCGGGTAATCGACATAATCGGCTTGGTGGCCAACAGCGCCGTAGACAGCACGGCCGTGGCCGGGGAAAGGCGGCCAGAGCGGCGCAGGTCCTCCGTGGAATGCAGGTAGACCCAGGTAGCCGCGCGCTTGAGGGTATCGATGGCCGCGGCATAGCACTCGTCCAAGCTGGCGCCGCGGGAGGCGAGCTTGGCGGCGGACATGGCGGCCGCGCCCATGGCCATACCGGCCGAACCGGAGTCAATTACCCGCACCGTGTGCGGAAAGACGCCGGAGGCGGATACCGCGGCGGAATAGGTGGAAGATAGCTCTTTGGACAGGTGAATGGCCACCACGCCATCATCCTGGGCACGCTCCATTTCGCGGCCGTAGGCGGCGGCCAACTCCAGCGCGCTCAACCCCGAGGTGGAGCGCTCCAGGCCATCCTTGCCGTGGCTTTCCATAAGGTGCAGGTCAATGACGGTGATGGATAGCTGCTCCGCCAGCTCCGGCGGCAGGCCCGCGGAGGAGTCCGTAATGACGCGGACCGTCACTAGATATCCGCCCCGCCGTCCCCGGTGACCTCGCCGCCCATATTCCAGCCGTCGAAATACCACTGGGCGCTGCCCACATTATCTGGGGTGAACTCCAGGGAGGATAGCGGCGTTTCCGGGTTAAAGTCCGGGCGGGCGGTCAGCTGCGACCAATGGGTATTCTTCAGTCCGGAGAGGATGCCGTACTGCGCGTGGTCAAGGCCCAGCAGGTGGCAGGTCAGCGCCGAGATGGCACCCCCATGGGCCACGATGAGGACGGGGCCCTGATCCCAGCCGGCGAAGTCTGCCATGAGCTCATCGACGACGGGCCGGGCACGCTCGGCCACATCCACGCGGGATTCGCCCTCCGGCGGGGCCCAAGTGGGATCGTGGCGCCAGATGGCGCGCGCGCCTGGGAACTCTGCATCTACTTCGGCGGAGGTTCTGCCCTGCCACTGTCCTAGGTGTGTCTCGCGCAGGCGGGCATCCGTGGTGAAATCCATGCCGAGGGCCTCGGCGACCACGCGCGCGGTTTCGCGCGCGCGGATGAGGTCAGAGGCGACGATTTTAGACACGCCCTGATCCTGCAGCAGGCGCGCGGCGGCGCGGGCCTGCTCATAGCCTAGCTCGGACAGCTCAGTGTCCAGGTGGCCCTGCATACGGCCGGTGGCGTTATAGGCAGTTTGTCCGTGGCGGATCAGGATCAGGCGACGGCTCATGCGGGTTTAAAGCTCCTCGTCCTCACCAGGGACCTTATCGGCCAGCGGGAGCTCATCAATGGAATCGACCTCGCGCGGGTTGACGCCATTGGTCCATTCACCGGGGCGCTCTGGGGCCTCGATGCCCTCAATCTCCAGTGCTGGGCAATCGTGGTACAGGCGGTCCAAGCCGTAGAACTCGCGCTGGTCATTGCGCTGGACGTGGACGACGATATTGCCATAATCCAGCAGCACCCACCGGTTCTCGCGGTTGCCTTCGCGGCGCTGCGGCTCGAAGCCTTGCTTGGTCATTTCGTCTTCGACTTCATCCACGATGGAGCCGACCTGGCGCTCGTTATCTGCAGATGCGAGCACGAAGACCTCGGTAATAGCGAGGACATCGGAGACATCAATGGCCGCGATATTGGTGGCCAGCTTTTCTTGCGCGGCGTGTGCCGCGGTTTCTGCCATGCGGCGGGCGAGATCAGAAGTAGACAATGTGTAAAAATTCCCTTTTCGCGTCTGAGTATATTCGGTATGAACTATCTCTAGTGAGCATCTATTCTTGCACGTTTAGCAGGCCCGTGCCCAAAATCTGGGGAAGGCCGCGGAAGTTTCTATAGGGGCTTATCTGGGTTAGGCCCATAGAGATTGTTCTTGGTGATGTACTGCACCACCCCATCCGGAACGAGGTACCACACGGGTTGCCCCTGCCCGGCGCGTTCGCGGCACGCCGTGGAGGAAATGGCCATGGCGGGGATATCGATAAGATCGATAGCCTCCTGCGCATCGGCAGGTAGCATATCGGCGCTCAATTCATAGCCGGGGCGGGTCACGCCCACAAAGTGCGCCATCTCCAGCATCTCTTCCCAGTTATGCCAGCTCATGATGGAGGCCAGCGAATCGGCACCGGTAATGAAATAAAACTCCGCATCTGGGAAGAGTTCACGCAGGTCGCGCAGCGTATCGATTGTATAGGTGGGCCCCTCGCGGTCAATGTCTACGCGCGAGACGGTAAATCTCGGATTGGAGGCCGTGGCCACCATCGTCATCAAGTAGCGGTGCTCGGCCGCAGTGACGTCGCGGTGGGACTTTTGCCACGGCTGGCCGGTGGGAACAAAGATGACGGTATCGAGGGCAAAGCGGTGTGCGGCCTCACTGGCCGCTACCAAGTGGCCGTTGTGGATGGGATCAAAGGTGCCACCCATGATGCCGATGCGCTGTGGGCTAGTCATGGGTGGTGATTATAGCCGCACCACTAGGGGCGGGTCTGTCCGGTACCCTGCAGGATCCACTTAGAAGAGGTGAGCTCCGGCAGCGCCATCGGGCCGCGGGCGTGCAGCTTCTGGGTGGAAATGCCGATTTCGGCGCCCATGCCGTAGACCTCGCCATCGGTGAAAGCGGTAGAGGCGTTGAGCATGACCGCGGCGGCATCTACCTCGTTGCCGAACTTCACTAGGACGTCGGCATCCTGCGCGGCGATGGCCTCGGTGTGGCCAGTGGTGAACTCAGCGATGTGGGCAATGGCACCGTCGACGCCGTCGACCACCTTGGCGCAGATATCCATGGATAGCGACTCTTCGCGCCAGTCCTCATCGGTGGCCTGCACGGCATCCTTGACGCCGAAAGCCTCGAGCTCGGCGACGTCGCCGTGGATGGTCACGCCCGCCTCCTGCAGCGCGGTGATGATGCGGAGCTTGGCGGAGTCGTCCAAGGCGGCGTCGATAAGCACGCACTCCGTGGAGTTGCACACTGAGGTGCGGCGGGTCTTGCCGTTGATGACCATGTCGATGGCCTTGTTCAGGTCCGCAGAGGCGTCCACGTAAAAGTGGCAGTTGCCGGTGCCGGTCTCAATTGCTGGGACGGTGGCGCCGGTGACGACGGCCTCAATAAGCTTGGCGCCACCGCGCGGAATGACCAGGTCCACCAGGCCGCGAGCGGTGATGAGGTCCTGGACGGAGTCGTGGGTCTCGCACGGCAGAAGCTGCACGGCCTCGCGCGGGAGATCGAACTCGGCGAGGGTATCCTGCAAGATTTCTACCAGCTTGGCATTGGAGTTGCGGGCGGATTTGGAACCGCGCAGCAGCGGCACGTTGCCGGATTTGATGGCCAAGCCGAAGGCGTCCACGGTGACGTTCGGGCGGGCCTCATAAACCATGCCCATGACACCGAGCGGCACGCGCACCTGCTTCATGTGGATGCCGTTATCCATCGTGCGGCCCTGCAGGATCTCTCCTACCGGGTCCTGCAGGCCGGCTACCTGGCGCAGGCCCCCGGCAATGCCTTCGACGCGGGCGGCGTCAAGGGAGAGGCGGTCAATGAGGGACTCGGACATGCCGCGCTCGCGGCCGGTCTCGATGTCCTGCTTATTAGCGGCGAGGATACCTTCGGTGTGGGCGATAAGGTTTTCGGCTGCGCGCTGCAAGATTTCGTTCTTGCGCGGCGTGGACAGCTGCGCCACGACGGGCGCTACGTCCTTGGCAGCACGGGCTTTGGACAGAACTTCTTCGCGTTCAGTGTTGCTCATGTCATACCAGCCTAACGAAAGGCCACGCGCATTTCAGCGACCTCAGCCGCGGTGGGGTTGAGCTGGCCATCGTCAGCGCGGCTACCGGGGCTATCCATCAGTAGCCGGCTTCAGTATCTACTTCCGTAGGGATTGCCTCACCGGCGGCAAAGTGCTCCATGACCTTTGCTGCATGCGCACCGATGCGGCGCCGCACCGAATAAGGCGGATTGGCCAGGTGCGGGGTAATGACCACGTTGGGCATCTCCCATAGCGGGTGCCCATCGGGCAGCGGCTCGGGGTCGGTGACATCCAGGCCAGCGCCGGCGATGTGGCCGGCACGTAGGGCATTGACAAGCGCGTCGGTATCCACCAGCGGTCCACGGCCGACGTTGATAATCACAGCATGGCTGGGCATGGCGCGGAAAGCGGCGGCGTCGAATAGCTGGTGGGTCTGGTCCGTGAGCGGCGCAAGCGCCACAAAATAGTCGGCGGCCGGCCACACGCGCTCGATGTCGGCCGTGGCGAAGGTTTCATCGGCGCCCTCCACCGGATTGCCGGAGCGATTGACCGCAATGATGCGCGGGCCAAAGCCCTCTAGCATGCGGATAAGCCGCTTGCCGATGCCCCCGGCGCCCACCACCGCAACCGTCTTATCCTCAAAAAGGAAGCTGGTGTGCGCCTCCACCTCATCGCGATTATCCCAGCTAGTCCCCACGCGCTTATGCGCATGCAACTGGGCAAGCAGGAGTGCAATGGTGGATTCGGCCACGGTGGCGTCATATAGCCCTGCCGCGTTGGACCAGCGGGCGGAGGTATTTCGCATGACGTCGAGCAGGTGGTCCACACCAGCAAACGGGACTTGGACGAGGCCCACGCTTGGCGGCAGGGGCTGTGGGAAATCATCTGGACCGCCGTTGAAGATGAGCACCTCGGCCTCCTCCAGCGGGGCACGCTCGTGGCCGGCAGCATCGAGGGCCTGCAGGGTTTCCTCCCACGGGGTGGGTAGCATCGTGTACTTCATTAGTAGCCAGCCTCCGCATCGACGCGGGTGGGCATGGCCTCTCCCCTCTCCCACGCCGCGGCATTGGCGTTGAAGATAGCGCCCAGGTGGTACTGCGCCACCTGCGCGGAGGCGGCCATGTGCGGGGTCATGGTGCAATTGGGCAGGTCATAAAGCGGATGGCCATCGGGCAGCGGCTCGGGATCCATAACCTCCAAGCCGGCGCCGGCGATGTCGCCGCAGCGCAAGGCCTCCACAAGGTCATCAGTGACCACGGTGCTGCCGCGGCCGACGTTGATGAAGATGGAGGAGGGTTTCATGGCGCGGAAGGTGGCGGCATTGATAAGCCCCTCGGTGTCCTTGGTGGCCGGCAGGATGCAGAAAATGAAATCCGCCTCGCCCCACACGTGGTCGGCCTGCTCCATGGGCACGACCTCATCGGCGCCTTCCACCGCGCGGCCGGAACGATTGACTGCGGTAATGTGCACGCCAAAGGGCTTGAGGAGCTTGATGAGCTGCTTGCCGATGCCCCCAGCGCCAAAGATCGCTACCCTCTTCGGCCCTTGCTGGTCATAGAGCCAGGCCTGGGATTCATCCAGCTCCTTGGCCACCGACCAGGTAGCGGCTTGGGCGAAGGCCTTGTGGTGGTGCGCCTGGGAAAGGGCCAACCCGAGTGCGGACTCGGCCACAGGCTGGGCAAAGGCACCGGCGGAGTTGCACCATGGCACGCCGTCTGGGGTAATGACGCCTGCATCGATGAGCTGGTTGACGCCGGTATAACAATGCTGCACCCAGCCGATATTCGCCGGCATCTCCGGGATGCGGCGCGGGTTGGGCGCATTATTGATATAGACCTCGGCGTCCTCGATGCTGCTCACGCGTTGGTGCCCGGCAGCCTCGATGTCTTCTACCATCGGCTGCCAGGTTTCCGGTCCCATGAAATACTTCATGCCCCAACCATACGGGGAATCTCGGACTCGGGTTTAGATGCGGGAGGCGAAGTTGGACAGATAATCCGCGTGGACGACGGAACGGCGCTGCTCCTCGGGAAGCTCTTCCATCTTCTTGCCCTTGATGGCGTGGAGCTCCTCGGAGTCGAAGCGGACCTCGCCGCGGCCGATGACCTCACCGTTCGGGCCCAAGATGTCGATGATTTCGCCCTTGGTGAACTCGCCTTGCACATCGGTAATGCCGACGGCCAGCAAAGACGTTCCGCCCTTGGTCACGGCCTCCTTGGCGCCTTCATCGAGACGGACGGCTCCGCCGGTATCGGCGCAGTAGAGAGCCCAGAACTTCCAGGCGGACAGCTGGCGTTCCTCGCGGGTGTGGAAGACGGTGCCCACGGAGGCGTCGGCAAGCGCGGGACCAATATTGTCCGTGGAGGTCAGCAGCACTGGAATGCCGCCGCGGGTAGCCAGGCGGGCCGCGGAGACCTTGGTGGCCATGCCGCCGGTGCCGACCTTGCCGCCATCGCCAGCCACAACGCCCTTCAGATCCTTGCCGGTGCGCACCTCATCGATGAACTTGGCATCCGGCTCGGCCGGGTTCTTATCGTAAAGGCCATCCACGTCAGAGAAGAGGAAGAGCGCGTCAGCGCCCACCAGGTTGGCCACCAGCGCGGAAAGGCGGTCGTTATCGCCAAAGTGCATCTCGGACGTCGCCACCGCATCGTTCTCGTTCACGATCGGGATGGTGCGCAACTGGCGCAGGCGGTCGATGGTGCGCTGCGCATTGCGGGCACGGTCGCGGTGGCCGGTATCGGACGCGGTGAGGAGGACCTGGCCGATAGTGCGCTTATAACGCGCAAAGGACTGACCCCACACAGAGGCCAAGTGCACCTGGCCGACGGACGCGGAGGCCTGCTTGGTAGCCAAATCGGTGGGGCGCTGGTGCAGGCCGAGCGGGCCCATACCGGCGGCAACCGCACCGGAAGAGACAATAATGACATCGGAGCGGCCCATGCGCGCATGGACGGCATCGACGATGTGATCAATCTTTTCCTGGGAGACACGGAAGTTCTCATCCGTGAGAGAAGAGGAACCAATCTTTACCACGACGCGCTTAGCCTGAGCGATTTCGTGGCGGAGATCCGACTCAAACCCTGAAGCAGTGGGGTTTTCAACGCGAGGTTCCGGGAAAGGGGTATCAGCGGTAGGACCGGCAAAAGGTTCTACCGGAAGCGGAAGGATGGGTTCTTTCTGTTCATCAGAAGACATGCCAACCGAGTTTACAAAGCCCACCCTCCAGCACACCCCAAGAATAGGGGGATCTGGAAACTAGCCCTGCCACCTATCGCGGTTAGCGCCCTCGCGGGTGACCTCTTCATCATTGCCATAATCGTACTCATCAATAAGGCCACGGCGCGCCTGCGAGGCACGCTTGCGCTCGGCGGCGGAAACGCGGCCGGTGCCCTTCAGGCGGGCGTCCTCGCCACGGCTTGCCATCGTCGGATCACCGCCGGTCATCGGCTCCCACTCGAAGGTAATGCCGCCGATAGTCACCGGGCAGCCTTCCACAGCACCCTGCTCGCGCAGCTCATCCTCCACACCGGCCTTGGCCAAGCGGTCCGCCAAGAAGCCCACTGCCTCATCATTTTCAAAGTCAGTCTGAGTAATCCAGCGATCAATCTTCTTGCCCTCAACAATGAAGCCACCCTCGACCTCAGGATCGGCCTTCACGGTGAAATCAGCAAACGCGCCGGTATGTTTCTTATGGCCCTGCGCCTTGGGATGGATAACGGTGTGGTTCTTATCCTTCTTTGGCAACGGCTGGGCCTTACGGTGCTCAGTAACCATATCCATGAGCCGGAACTTCAGCGGATCCAGCCCCTTGCGAGCGACGGCCGAAATAATAAAGACAGGCCAGCCAAACTTCTCTTCCAGATCATCCTTGACAAATTCCGCCAGCTCTTCGGCCTCAGGCACATCTGCCTTATTCAAGATGATGACGCGGGGGCGCTCACGCAGATCCCCCAAACCAGTATCTTCCTGCAAAGCCTCCTGGTACTTAGCCAACTCATTTTCCATCGCCTCAATATCAGAGACCGGATCACGGCCGGGCTCAATAGTGGCGGTATCCACCACATGGGCCAGCACCGCCGTGCGTTCAATATGGCGCAAAAAGTCTAGACCGAGCCCCTTGCCATCGGCCGCGCCTGGGATAAGCCCCGGCACGTCCGCGATAGTAAAGGAGCTATCTCCCATATCCACCACGCCAAGGTTCGGCTGCAGCGTAGTAAAGGGATAATCACCGATCTTTGGCTTTGCAGCCGACAAGACCGAGATGAGCGAGGACTTGCCTGCCGATGGAAAGCCCACCAGCCCTACATCCGCCATGGATTTCAGCTCGAGGATCAGATCATGGGCCTGGCCCGGCTCACCTTGTAGAGCAAACCCCGGTGCCTTGCGGTTCTTTGAGGCCAATGCGGCATTGCCCAAACCGCCAAACCCGCCTTCCGCGGCAACGAACCGAGTGCCCGGGATGGTGAGATCCGCAAGGGTCTCCCCTTTTTCCGTGCGCACCACAGTGCCGGCGGGAACCTCGAGAATCAAATCCTCTCCGCGGGCGCCGTTGCGCATATCACCGGCACCATTGCCGCCGCGCTGGGCCTTAATGTGCGGTCGGTAGTGAAAATCCATCAGGGTATGGATCTGCTCGGAGACCTCGAGGACAATATCGCCGCCGTGGCCGCCATTGCCGCCATCTGGGCCGCCTAAGGGCTTAAACTTCTCGCGGTGGACAGACACACAGCCGTGTCCACCGTCGCCTGCTTGCAGGTGCAGGACGACGCGGTCAATAAAACGTGCCATGGTCAAACCCTCCGTTTGTTAAATCTTTGTCCCCGCCAGTGTAATGCGTGTCTTGGGCTGGACTCCAACCGCAGCTGACAGAGACGGCCTACCTCGTGGGCCATCCCATCGGTTGTGTACGCTAGCGTGGTGTATCTATTACCCGGGTGGAGCCTCGTTTCGGTATCCACAAAACCAGAAAATCCTCGAGCCGCCCTCACTGGAGCAGACTCGAGGATTAACCTCATCGGCCTGAAGTTAGGCAGTCGCTTCTGCAGCAACCTCTTCAGCCGGAACGATGTTGACCATACGACGGCCACGCTTGATACCGAACTCAACGGAGCCAGCTGCAAGCGCGAACAGGGTATCGTCGCCGCCGCGGCCTACGTTCTCACCTGGGTGGAACTTGGTACCGCGCTGACGCACGATGATCTCGCCGGCATTAACCTGCTGACCACCGAAGCGCTTGACACCGAGACGCTTGGACTCGGAATCGCGACCGTTGCTGGAGCTGGAAGCACCCTTCTTGTGTGCCATGTGGTTTTCCCTCCTTTAGGGATAATTACAGCCGGTTAAGGCTTACTTGATACCGGTGATCTTCAAGGTGGTCACAGGCTGGCGGTGGCCCTGACGCTTCTTGTAACCAGTCTTGTTCTTGTACTTCAGGATATCGACCTTAGGGCCCTTACCCTGCTCTACGATTTCTGCGGAGACAGAAACCTTCTCCAAGTCGGAAGCCTTGGACTTAACATCGGCGCCATCGACGAGCAGAACCGGGGTGAGAGCTACGGCAGAGCCTGGCTCACCCTCGATCTTCTCGACCTTGACGAGGTCACCTTCAGCAACCTTGTACTGCTTGCCGCCGGTCTTGACGATCGCGTACATAGAGGGTTACCCCTTATCTAAACTCGCTCGGAAGCAACCGGGGAGGCCGCGTTCCGAATGGACACTTACACATTGCGTTTAGTTCCCGCGCGAACATGCCCGCACAGCTCACTAAGTGAGTGTCGGACTGATCCAGCGCCGTGAGTACTAAACAGCGACTGTCAAAGACTACCCCGTAGCGGGCACAAAATACAAACCACGCTTTTTGTGCCCGCGTGGCGTAGCCCTAAGACGTGCTTCGCCGTGCTACGCGGCGTCGGCCGCGCCCAGACTTAGCGCGCGACATTTCCTTGTGCGCACCGCTCGCGGAAGACTGCTTCTGGGCCGGATTATCCTGCACCTTTGGGGCCTTGGCGCTTGCCGACGTCCCCTTCTTGCGCACCGCCCTCTTCTTTCCGCGGCGCAGCACCTTGGTATCGCCCGTGGTCGCCCGCTGGCCAGCATCGGAACGATCCGGCGAGCCGCCCTGCTGCGTCGAACGGCCTTGGGCGGTCTTCGCTGCCTTCGGATTCTCTGCTACCGCCTTTTTAGGAGCGGCCTGGCGCACGGCACGGCGACGCCCACGGCCCTTGCCACCGGCGCGCCCCGCACGCGCGGTGCCAGCGGCCTTTTCATGGCGCTGCTCGGCGGACCCGCCCGCCTGCTTGTGCTCGTGCTCCTGCGCCTTTTCCTTGACCTCGTGCGGCACGCGCGAGGTGGTCCGACGCTTGGCCTGCTGGGTGCGCACCGCACGACGGCGGCCACGCCCGCGAGCCTTGCGCTCTTCGCGCGAGCTCTTCTCTCCGCGCTGGGCTTCAGCCCCGCTAGCGTTACCGCCGGTGTCGGCGGAGTCCTGCTCACCAGAGACCGCGAAATCCTGCGGCTGCGGGCGCCGATCGGAGCGCGAATTTCCGCGGGTGCGGCGCTTGCGGCGTGGGGAAGCCTCAAACTCAGCTACTGCCTCGTCATAGGTCTTTTCAGTTGCCGTCTCCGTAGCCGTTGCCTTCTCGGTAATCTTCTGCTCGCCGCCCGCAGCCGTACGCGTGGCCTTAGACCGGCGCGTCGCCCGGCGCGGCTTCTTGCCACGCTTGGAGCCCGCCCCGGCACCTGGGTGTACCTGCGCAATAGCACCCGAGTCAGCGTCCGTATCCGCATCGGGGACGTAGGAATTAAATTCCTGCGCCTCGTCACTCTCAGCAGCATTATCCGCCGCGGCGTACGCGATGGCCTCGATATCGGATACCTCAGTCTGGGTGTGCTTGCGCGCGCGGCGGCGACCGCGTCCACGTCCGCGCTCCTTGTTGCGGTCATGCTCCCCGCTGTCCTCTTCCGATCCAGCGTGCGACTGAGCCGGACCACGCTCATCCACAACGACGTTTGCTACCAGGTCTTCCAACGACGTCTTCGCAGATTCTCGCGCGGCCTCTTCGCTCTCGGTACCGTAGACCGGCGCCTGGGTTTTCTTAAAGCGCTTAGGCTTGGAGGAGCTCTCGGGGGCGTCGTCAAGCTCGTGCTTATGCATCGCCACCGCAGTCGGGTGCTGCTGCGGATCGTGGTGCTGCTTCTTGTGTGCCTTGGACTTGCGGCCAGAATGCTTGGAGCGCTGATCGTCCTCGGCCTCGTCCACCGGATACTGGTGAATGATGATGCCACGGCCGTTGCAGCACTCGCACTCGGTAGAGAAGGTCTCCACCAAGCCGGTGCCCAGGCGCTTACGGGTCATCTGCACCAAGCCCAGCGAGGTAACCTCGGATACTTGGTGGCGGGTGCGATCGCGGCCCAAGGCTTCCTTCAGGCGGCGCAGCACCAGATCCTGGTTTTCTGGCAGGACCATATCGATAAAGTCCACGACGATCATGCCGCCGAGATCGCGCAGGCGCATCTGGCGCACGATTTCTTCGGCCGCCTCGAGGTTATTGCGGGTAACGGTTTCTTCCAGATTGCCGCCGGAACCGGTGAACTTGCCGGTATTGACATCGATGACGGTCATGGCCTCGGTGCGGTCGATGACCAACGTGCCGCCGGAAGGCAACCATACCTTGCGCGAGAGCGCCTTATGCAGCTGCTCATCAATGCGGTAAGCCTCGAAGGCATCCTGCCCGCCGTGGTCCTTGGCGCGGTAGCGCACCACACGGTCCGCAAGGTCCGGCGCCATGGAATCTACATAGGCGCGGACGGTATTGAAGGAACGCTTGCCATCGACGATGAGCTCGGTGAAGTCCTCGTTGAAGAGATCGCGCACCACCTTGATGAGCATATTGGGCTCTTCATACATGGTCACCGGCTTAGCGCCCTTGGAGGACTTTTCCTTCTTAGCGTGTGCCACGATGTCCTCCCACCGGCTGTGCAGGCGGTTGACGTCGGTGGCGATTGCCTCTTCTGGGACGTTTTCGGCGGCGGTGCGGATAATCGCGCCGCCATCGCCTGGAACCACGCGGCCGAGGATATCCTTTAAGCGCTTGCGCTCCGGAGCGGGCAGCTTGCGGGAAATGCCGGCGCTGCGCCCACCTGGTACGTAGACCAGGTAGCGACCAGCAAGGGAAATCTGGGTGGTAAGCCGCGCGCCCTTGTGACCGATGGGATCCTTGGCCACCTGCACCAGCACCTGGTCACCAGACTTCAGGGCGTTTTCTACCTTGCGGGCGCGCCCGTGCAGCTTGGTCTTGCGCCAGTCGATTTCACCGGCGTAGAGCACGCCGTTTCGGCCCTGTCCAATGTCCACGAAAGTCGCCTCCATGGACGGCAGCACGTTTTGGACGCGGCCCAAGTAGATATTGCCAATGAGCGAGGCCTGGGATTCGGTGGTCACGAAGTGCTCGACCAACAGGTCATCCTCTAACACGCCCACCTGGGTGATAATGCCGGCGCCGTCCTCGCGCTCCTTATCGCGCACCACCATGGTGCGCTCCACAGCTTCGCGGCGGGCAAGGAACTCCGCTTGGGAGACGATGTGCTGGCGGGTGCGGCCCTTTTCGCGCAGCTCGGCACGGCGGCGCTTCTGAGCCTCGATGCGCGTGGAGCCGCGGATGGCTTTCGGCTCTTCAATGTGCTCGGGCTCGTCTGCCTGCTCTTCACGCTTCGCACCGGCGCCGCGTCCGCGGGATGCGCCGCGGCGCCCGCGGCGGCGGCCCTCAGGCTTTCCGGAACCGCGGTCGGAGCCGGAGTGCTCGCGGCTTTCTGCGGCGGAGTCTGCAGCATCCTCGTTGTCGTCGCTTGCGGAGTCGTCGGCTGAGGAGTCCTCCTCCGCTGCATCTAGAGCCGGTGCGAATGCCGCAGCCTCGTCCAGCTGCGGGGCCATGAAGATGGGCGCAAAGTCATAGTGCCCGGAGTCTTCCTCGGATTCGGCCCGTGGGACGATGTGCGGCGCGTAGTAGTCATCCTCGAAGTCCTCGCCGGCTTCTGCCAGCGCCTCGTGCAGCTTTGCCGCATCAACCGTTCCGGTATCAAAGCCGCTCGCAGATGCTTTTTCGGCCTCCTCCGTGGCTTCTGCTGCTTCGGGTACTTCTGCTTCAGCGTGCTCGGAGTCCTCGGTGGCTGCGCCAGTTTCGGCCGCAGCCTGAGCAAGCGATGCCTCTACCTTGTCTTCGATCTGGGAGATTTCATTATCCACGTTCTTGCGCACGCGGTGGCGCAGGGGTTCTTCGTCTTCCGTGGACTGCCCCCCTTCCTCTGACTCGGCGGTATCTGCCGGCTCTTCGGGCGCTGGTGCGGCGGACTTACGGGTGGCCTTGCGGGCGCGCTTGGCGCGCTTCTTCGCTGGCTTCTTTTCCGGTTTCTCGTCCGGGTTTTCTTCCGGTTGCGCAGCAGGCTTGTCCTCGGGATCTTCAGCCGACGCTTCAGTGGTATCGCCCGCGGGGGCGTCGGCAACCGCAGCGGCATTCGCCACAGCATCGAGCACCTGGCCTGCTTCCTCGCGGGAAAGGGAGCTTTGCGCGCTCTTTTTCAAGCCCATGTCTTTAAGCTGTGCCACCAACTCGCGCGAGGAAAGCCCCAGCTGCTTGGCTAGGGAATACACGCGGGTCTTGTCCTTGAGTTGGCTGCGCTCCAGGTTCTGGGCCAAAAGCGCCGCTGCCTTGAGGCTTTCAGTTGTTTCTTGAGAGTTCTGTGCCACCATGTTCGGGCTTACTCCTGTATATCGTCTCTATGGGGCGCGGCCTCGGGCGCAGGCACGGCCGAAGACCGTACCGCCGCCGCACGAGGCATAGTGCGCGCTAAAAAAGTTTGTGGGATATGAAGTTATGCCGCGTCTCGTACGCGCTATCCCCCATTGTGTCACAGAACCGCGGGCAAGCTGGCAGGCGGTGTTATGTTGGCGGGGTGGCAGAACTAGCACGAATCCCCGCGCGCGAACTCGCGCAGTACCGACAGCGCAATGAAGTCCCGGTGCGCTCCGCACTTTACTTTGGCGTACCGGCCGGCTTTGCCATTGGCTTCGCCAACACAGGCGTGGACTATATGTTGATGGGAGCCGGTGTTTTTGCCGTCTTTGCGGTGCTGGGGTTGGTGCACCTCATCCGCAATTACCCGCGCGGCATCAACGCTGCGCAAGAGGAATTCCGCGATGGCGACTATCCCACGATTGCTTATATCGCACCGTTTATCCCGATCGCTGCGCCATTGGTCATGGCGCCACTGAGCGCAGCCGGCCTGCTCCCAGAGGTAGAGCTGGCCCCGCCCGTTGCCGGGATGCTGTCCGGCGCGTGGTGGGCCTTTGGCTTGCCGTTGGGCATCTGGAGCATGTTTTCCCAGTCCTTCCGGATCGGCCGGCGCCGCATTAACAAGATCCTGGAAAAAGACCCGCTCGACGGGGTTACGGAGGCTCGCTTGGAGCTTGCCGACGCCCACTCGGACATCCTCACCGCCCTCGTCGCCGCCGGCGCGGTGCAGGGAAACACGATTAATTCCACTGCCCTCTCGAAGTTCATGAAGGTAGACCTCGACCCACTATCCGAGCACCTCGATGCTTTGGCAAAGGCGGACCTGGTGAAGCTAAGCCGCATGGGCCTGCGCACCGCGCCCGCAAAGTGGACCATCACCATCACGCCGACTGGGGTTCGCTGCCTATATCAGGTGGGCCGGCGTTAACTTGGCAAGCTTTTGTCTCCTGAGAAGAGCTTCGGGCCTATCCAGAGCATTATATAAACGAGGCCCACGAGCACTGGGATTTCAATCAGTGGCCCGATGGTGCCGGCGAGGGCCTGTGCTGACGCGGCGCCAAAGGTGCCGATGGAAACTGCAATGGCTAGCTCGAAGTTATTTCCGGCTGCGGTAAAAGCCACGGAAGCAGACTGTGCGTAGTTCATTCCCCCGGCTTTTGCTACGCCCAAGGCAAGGAAAAACATTCCAACGAAGTAAATAACCAGTGGAATCGCCACTCTAACCACCGCAGTAGGCTGCGCTACCAACTGTTCTCCCTGCAGGGAGAACAGCAACACAATGGTATAGAGCAAGCCGATCATCGCCAAGGGAGAAACTACCGGAAGGAAGCGGTTTTCAAACCATTCGCGGCCTTTGACTTTCTCACCCCAGACCCGTGAGAGCACTCCAAGCAGCAGGGGGACTCCCAAAAATACGAGAACCGCGGTGACGATAGACCAGAAAGAGAAATCAGCAGAGGTGGTATCTAGCCCCAACCACCCTGGCAAAATCTGCAAATAGAACCATCCCAGCACACCGAACATGGCTACCTGGAATACAGAGTTTATGGCGACAAGAACGGCGGTGGCCTCCCGATCGGCGCAGGAGAGATCGGACCATACTAGGACCATTGCGATACAACGGGCTAGCCCAACGATAATCAGGCCGGTTCGCAGCTCTGGCTGATCGGCAAGAAATATCCACGCCAGGGTGAAC
This sequence comes from Corynebacterium sp. ACRPJ, assembly GCF_022347345.1. Classification (NCBI taxonomy): domain Bacteria; kingdom Bacillati; phylum Actinomycetota; class Actinomycetes; order Mycobacteriales; family Corynebacteriaceae; genus Corynebacterium; species Corynebacterium sp. ACRPJ. Next base: position 78,051 of record NZ_JAKRNC010000010.1, on the reverse strand, counting down.
ATCACTGCAGGCCCCACCAACCAGTTCAACACAATCGATACCACCATCAACCGGCCATCGGCAGCAATATCTCGGGTCTTTTCATAGCGGACTTTAGCCAGGGGCGGATACATCATAACTAGCAGGCCCAGCGCGATTGGAAGAGAAATACCGCCAACCTCTAGAGCAGACAGTGCTTCTCCAATGCCTGGCAGGAAGTGGCCTATCAATAGCCCCACAGCCATGGCCATGATGATCCAAACGGGAAGGAATCTATCGAGAAATGACAACTTTGGGCGTTGCGTAACGGCCATGGCTCTCCTTGTGCGACGAGTAATTCAACTTTCGAGCAGTACTTTAGTCACCCATATTGATACTCGTCAATATAACGGAGTGGGAGGCAGACTCCTTATACTGTGTACATGGACTCCTCCCCTAGCAATGCCGATAACACCCCGGATGCACAGTGCTGTTCCCTGAGCAGTGGCCCGCTCAGCCAGGGCGACTCCCTCCGCTTTTCCCAGCAATTTAAGGTACTTGCCGACCCAGCCCGCCTGCGCCTGCTATCCGTATTGTGCGACGAGGGCTGCGGCCCAATGAGTGTTACGGAGTTAACCGCGCTTTCCGGCCTTAGCCAACCGACGGTTTCTCATCACCTCGGCAAGTTGAGGGAATCCGGTCTTTTAATCAAGCAACAATCGGGCCGTACCGTTACCCATCGAGTGCAAAAGGAAGCCTTCCGCACACTGCGCCAGTTACTCTCCTTCGATTAGGAGAACTCCAGTCCTAGTCTGCGAAGTAAATGACTTCGCGTGCTATATCCTCAGCAATGATCTGCCGCGTTAAGCACCTTCAGCCCCGAAACAAAACCCCTGCTCCAGTTCTGCTTCTCTACGTATTTGCGGCTTTGCCGTTTCAATACTTATTCAGGGTAGGGCCGGATTCTCGGCATGTGGCTCTCCGCCTAGGCTTATGAGTCAAGCAATAAATAAAGCCCGAGCCTACAGGCTCGGGCTGAATGATGCGCTAAGTGCGCAGAAGTTTAGAGGTTCGGGAACCAGATAGCGATTTCGCGCTCTGCGGACTCTGGGGAGTCAGAGCCGTGCACGATGTTCTCGCCAACGGTCAGGGCGAAGTCACCGCGGATGGTGCCCGGGGTGGCCTTGGAGACTGGGTCGGTGCCGCCAGCCAGCTGGCGCCATGCCTCGATGGCGCGCTCGCCCTCAACAACACCAGCGATAAGCGGTGCGGAGGTGATGAACTCGACGAGGTCGCCGAAGAATGGCTTGTCCTTGTGCTCCTCGTAGTGCTTCTCCGCGGTCTCGCGGTCAGCAACGCGCAGGTCGAGCTCGGCCAGCTTCAGGCCCTTGCGCTCGATGCGGGAGATGATTTCGCCTACGTGGCCGTTCTTTACGCCGTCCGGCTTGATGAGAATCAGTGTACGTTCAGTCATGCCCCACACTGTACCGAAACCGCACGCATGCGTCGCGCGCTGGGGTATTCCTTTGGGGTAAAAGCGTGGGGGTCCAGGGCTATGCGAGTTGTTTGACTATCTCTTCGGCGCGCTCCTGCGAAGTCCCCCTGAACCACAGGCGCACCTGACCTACTGCTGCGCCGAATTGGCCGTTGGCCAGCAGTCGTTGCAGCTCCGCGAGCTGCTCCTTATCCAAATCCTCAAAGGTGGCTTCTTTGGCCGGCTCGAAGTTGCTCCGCAGGGCCAAAACTAGAAAAACGCCGCCAATAATGAGGGCGACTAGAGGTAGCCACGGCGTTCCCGTTGCGGCGCGGGCTACCACCGCGGCAATGCAGGCGAGTGCGGCAAGGACGAGATAGAGATTGCGCATGGGCGCTAGTCTATCGCGTCTGCCCCACCCGCCGGCGGTATCGAGCCTATTTCTCGTTGAGGTGCTGCGTGGTGAGGTATCCGCGCTTCATGCGGGCAATGAGGTTGCTGCGCAGGTAGACGGCCAGCAGCCACTCCATGCCAAAGATGATGAAGATGGCGGCCACAGCCCAGTGGACCATAAAGCCCACAATGACGCACAACAGCTGCGCCCATACGATGACGGACAGCGCCCACTTCTTATTCATGAACGCGATCATCACGAGGTGGAATACCACTGCGGCGATGACAAAGCCGTAGTTGAAGGGGGTCCACAACGTACCGTCATAGAGCTTGTAGAGCATCGGCAGCGCGAAAGATAGGGCGAGCGCCTCCATGGTCAGAGAGCTGGCAATGACCATCCCGTTGAAGCTTTTGAGTGGGTCCTTGACTGGGGCTTGGCCCATGCCAAGCGGGCCGATCTCGCTTTCCGGGATCTGTTCTTCGCGGCCACGGCCGCGGGTGCGGCGGGGCGGGCGAGGCTGGTGTTCCCCGCGCGGGTGGTGATTATCGCGGCTCATGCAGGTTCCTTTCCAAACATCGCGCGGGCATCACCAGCGGTGACGACCGAACCAGTGATGATGATGCCGGAGCCGGACTGGACCTCGGCGTCCTCGGCAAGCTCCACGGCCTGGGCATAGGCGCCCGGCAGGTTATCGGCTACGTGCACGCGTTCCTCGCCAAAGATATCGCGGGCGGTCTCTGCCAAGTCGTAGGCATCGAGGGCGCGCGGCGAGGAGTTTTGGGTGATGACGACCTCGGTGAGGTAAGGCTCTAGTGCGGTGAGGATGCCGGTGGCGTCCTTATCCGCAAAAATAGAGAGCACACCGATGAGGCGGGCGAAATCGAAATCGCGGTCCAGCGCAGACCCGAGGGCCTTGGCGCCATGTGGATTATGGGCGGCGTCAATAAACGTCGTTGGTGAGGTGCGCACGCGCTCCAGGCGGCCGGGTGAAATCGCTTGGGCAAAACCATTGCGCACGGTCGCAACATCCAGCGGGTGGCCGGCCGAGGCGCCGAAGAACGCCTCCACCGCAGCAAGAGCCACGGCGGAATTCTTGGCTTGGTGCTCGCCGTGCAGGGGCAGGAAAATATCCTCGTACAGGCCGCCAAGGCCCTGGATGTTGACCTGCTGACCACCGACGGCGATGCGGGACTCGAGGGCAGCAAATTCGGAGCCGGAGCGGGCGACGCCCGCCTCCACGTCCACGGCCTGCTGCAGGATAACCCGCATTGCCTCAGGGTCCTGTTCCGCGATAACCACGATGTTTTCATTGGGAGTCAGCGGATCATCGGCATCCTCGCGCGGCTTGATAATGCCGGCCTTTTCACCAGCAATCGCTGCGAGGGTATCGCCCAGGTAATCCGTGTGGTCCAAGCCCACCGGAGTAATGACGGAGACGTCCGCGTTGACCACGTTGGTGGCATCCCACCGGCCGCCGAGGCCGACTTCAACAACGGCGACGTCCACGGGAGCGTCGGCAAACGCGGCATAGGACAAGCCGACAAGGACCTCGAACTTGGACATGGGAACGTCCGACTGGGCATCGACCATCTCCACAAAAGGCTTGATCTCGTGCCAGATGCGCACATAATCGCGCGGGTGGATAGGCTGGCCATCGATGCCGATGCGCTCCGTGACGCGCTGCAGGTGCGGGCTGGTGACAAGGCCGACACGGCGGTGGAAGGCGCGCAGGAGCGAATCCACCATGCGTGCGGTAGAGGACTTGCCGTTGGTGCCGGCAATGTGGATGACATCGAAAGAACGCTCAGGGTGGCCAAGCAGATCCATGAGCATCTCGATGCGGTCGAGGGAAGGCTCAATCTTGGTTTCCGGCCAGCGCTCATTGAGCTCTTCTTCTACCTCCGCTAGGGCGCGCAGCTCTTCGGCCGACACCTCTTGCGGTGCGGCCTCGTTGTACTCGTCCTCGCTGCCCATGCCCAAGTTGAGAGTCAGGCCGGACTCGGTGATTTCCACCGGGCCACCATCGGTGCCTTCTTTGAGGGCATCGACGATTTCGAAGTCCTCAGTCTCCTTGTCCTTGTCCGCCACTACTTCAGGCCCTCCAAACGGCTGGTGATGCGCTCGACCTCTTCGCGGGCAACCTGCTGGCGCTCCTTGATCTTATTGACCACTTCTTCCGGCGCCTTAGACAAGAAGTTCTCGTTGCCCAGCTTCTTGCCCGTCTGCTCCAGTTCCTTATTCGCCTTGGCCAGATCCTTCTCCAGGCGCTTGCGCTCGGCTTCTACATCCACGGCGCCGTGGGTATCCAGGGTGACCTCCACGGTGGCCTGGGAAAGACGCACCTCGATGGAGGCGGAAGGATCGAAATCCTCGCCCGGGGCGGTGGTATTGGCCAGGTTGCGCACCAGTTCCTCTTGGCCGGCGAGATCCGCTGCGGCGAAGTCGAGGCGGCCCGGCACCTTCTGGGAAGGCTTTACGCCCTGGTCGGAGCGGAAGCGGCGCAGCTCGGTGATGAGCTTATCGGCGTCCTCGATGCGGCGGGCGGCTACCTCATCCTTGGTAGCGCCACCATTGGTATCGGCAACGGTAGGCCACGGCGCAACGACGATGGACTCGCCGCCGGTCAGCGCCTTCCACAGCACCTCGGTAACGAATGGCATGGTCGGGTGCAGCAGGCGCAGGACGACGTCGAGCACGCGGCCCAACACGATTTGGGTATTGCGGCCCTGCTCGCTTACGCCATCGCGCGGGATCTGGGTCTTGGCAATCTCCAGGTACCAGTCACACAGCTCGTCCCAGGTGAAGTGGTAGAGCAGCTCGTTGGCCTTAGCAAACTGGTAGTCATCCAGGTAGGCATCCACCTTGGCGCGGACTTCTTCGGCGCGGTCGAGGATCCACCGGTCGGCGTCGCTAAGCTCCGTGCGGTTCGGCAGCGTGGCCACTCCAGCGCCGTTCATGAGCGCGAACTTGGTGGCGTTAAAAAGCTTGGTAGCAAAGTTGCGGGCGGCCGCGGCGGCGTCGGAGCCAAGCGGCAGGTCCACGCCGGGGTTGGCGCCGCGGGCAAGGGTAAAGCGCAGCGCATCCGCACCGTAATCGCGCACCCAATCCATCGGGTCAATGCCGTTGCCCAAGGACTTGGACATCTTGCGGCCCTGCTCATCGCGGACCAGGCCGTGCAGGTACAGATCCTTGAACGGAACCTGCGGGCGGCCATCGGTGCCCTCACCCAAAAGCTCCGGGGTGTGGCTGCCGGCAAAGGTGCCAAACATCATCATGCGGGCCACCCAGAAGAACAAAATGTCGTAGGCGGTGACCAGCACGTTGGTGGGATAGAACTTCTCCAGATCTGGGGTCTTTTCTGGCCAGCCCAGGGTGGAAAATGGCCACAGCGCGGAGGAGAACCAGGTATCCAGCACGTCCGGATCCTGCTCGTATCCTGCCGGTGGCTCCTCGTCTGGGCCGACACAGACGATGTCTCGCTGGCCGTCCTCGCCTTCTGGCCCGTACCAGATAGGAATGCGGTGGCCCCACCACAACTGGCGGGAGATGCACCAATCGTGCATGTCATCGACCCACTCGAAGTAGCGCGGCTCGAGCGACTGCGGGTGCAAGGTGGTATCGCCCTCGCGCACGGCGTCGCCAGAGGCCTTGGCCATCTTGGCCACGTCCACGAACCACTGCAGGGACAGGCGCGGCTCGATGGGCTCGCCGGAGCGCTCCGAGTGGCCCACGGAGTGGACGTATGGGCGGATTTCCTTAACAATGCGGCCCTGCTCGCGCAGCGCTTCCCGGATCTCCACGCGTGCTTCCTCGCGGGTCAGGCCGTCGAAGCGGGTACCGGTATTGGCAATGTGGCCGGTGGTATCGATGACCGTGGGCATATCCAAGTCATGGCGGGTGCCCATCGCGTAGTCATTCGGGTCGTGCGCCGGGGTGATCTTCACCGCGCCGGTACCGAATTCCATGTCCACGTAATCATCGGCGATGATCTTGAGCGTCAGGTCATCGCGGAACGGGTGCGACAGCTCCTTGCCCACCAAGTCGGCATAGCGCTCATCGTCGGGGTGGACGGCAATGGCGACGTCACCCAGCATGGTCTCCACACGGGTGGTGGCCACGATGAGGTGCGGTTCATCGTCATTGAGCGAGCCATAGCGGATGGACACCAGCTCGCCCTCGACGTCCTTGTACACCACCTCGATATCGGAGACGGCGGTCTCAAGCACCGGCGACCAGTTCACCAGGCGGTTGGCCTGGTAGATCATGCCCTCATCGTAGAGGTTCTTAAAGATGGTCTGGACGGCGCGGGAGAGGCCATCATCCAAGGTGAACCGCTCGCGGGTCCAGTCCACGGAGTCACCGATGGCGCGCATCTGGTTCTGGATGGTGCCGCCGTACTGCTCCTTCCACTCCCAGACCTTGCCAATGAATTCTTCGCGCTCATAGTCCCAGCGCTTTTTGCCCTCGGTCTCCTTGAGCTTGGCCTCGACCTTGGTCTGGGTGGCAATGCCGGCGTGATCGGCACCGGGCAGCCACAGGGTGGCGTAGCCCTGCATGCGCTTGCGGCGGATAATGGAATCAATCAGCGTGTGGTCCAGGGCGTGGCCCATGTGCAGCTGGCCGGTCACATTTGGCGGCGGCAGCACGATGGAATAAGGCTCGGCCTCCGAATTCGCATCCGGGGTGAAGTAGCCCTTTTCTACCCAGCCCTCATAGAGGTCCTTCTCTACGGCCTGCGGCTCCCACGACTTGGGCAGCGCATCGGCGCGGTTGGTACCAACTAATTGCTCATTATTTTGCTCAGTCACCTGGCCGATTCTACCTTGCACGTCAACCGGCTCAGCCAGGCAGGGTGCGCACCGAGTATGAGGTGCGCACCAAGCGGGTTTTAGAGCAGGTCCGCCACGGCCTTGCGCTCCTCGCGCAGCTCGGCCACAGAGGCCTCGATGCGCTCTTTTTGGAACTCGCTAAGCTCCAGTCCCTGCACGATCTCCCACTGGCCGTTGCGGCTGACCGTGGGGAATCCGCAAATAAGGCCCTTGTCGACGCCGTAGGATCCGTCCGATGGCACCGCCGCGGTGCGCCAGTCCTCGGTGCCATGAATCCAGTCATGCATGTGCTCCACGGCTGCCGACGCCGCCGATGCGGCCGAGGAGCTGCCGCGTACCTCAATAATCTCCGCACCGCGCTTGGCCACCTTGGGGACCATTTCCTCGCGGTACCAGTCCTGGTCCACCTCAGCGTTGGAGTAGGTGATATCCGGGAACTGGCTGGCGGAGTGGTTGCCCCAGACCGCCACTTTGGTGAAATCGGTGGTGGACTTGCCCGTCTTTAGCGCGAGCTGGCTCAGGGTGCGGTTGTGGTCCAGGCGCATGAGGGCAGTGAACTGGGAATCATCCAAATCGGGAGCATTATTCGCCGCGATGAGGGCATTGGTATTAGCCGGGTTGCCCACCACGAGCACACGGACATCGCGCGCGGCGTAGTCATTGATGGCCTTGCCTTGCTTGGTGAAGATGGCGCCATTAGCCTCCAGCAGGTCGGCGCGCTCCATTCCCTTACTGCGCGGGCGAGCGCCGACAAGGAAGGCGGCCGAGGTGTTTTCAAAGGCTTCCTTAAGACCATCAGTAACCGTAATGGAGTTAACCAACGGCAGGGCGGAGTCGTTGAGCTCCATGGCTACGCCTTGGGCCTTATCCACCGCAGCGGGAATTTCCAGCAATGCTAGGTCTACCGGGGTGTCTTTTCCGTACACATCGCCGGCAGCGATGCGCCACAGCAGCGAATACGCGATGTTGCCGGCGGCGCCGGTGACAGTGATCTTGACGGGCTGAGTCATGATGTAAAAGCCTCCTCAATCAGGGCTGCGACAATGTAATTCATCCCCGAGCTTAGCCCCACCGCCAGCCTCCGCGCTGTGAATCTGGCCCCCTCTTTTGGAGGGAAAATCTAGGGCACTTGCGTTAAATTACCCCCATTCACCTCCAAATTAGCGCCCCCAATGGGCCAGATACTCCCGCACGGGGTGATTAATCGGGCATGATAGGAAAAGGAAATGCGGGACACTCCCCCACGCTGCACACCCAGAATGCAGAGGGATTGCCAACTCCCGCACTATTAGACATCAGTTCACCGCGCCACCGCCGCGCCGCAAGGATTAAGGACTTACGCAATGAGCACTGAGAATACTGACCCACTGCAGGCTGCAGACCAGGCGGATTCTCCTCACGCTGCCCACGCGGAATCCGTCAGCATTGACTCCGTGGTGGACGTTGCGATCAAGCAGTTCTCCCGTTTTGGCTTTACAGAAACCAAGCTAGAGACCATCGCCCAAGAATCCGGCATGTCCAAGCGCATGATTCATTACCACTTTGGCGATAAGAAGGGCTTGTACCTGCGTGCGCTGAGCACCGCCGCGCAGCGCCTTAATCCACCTGAGGATGCCCTGGAAATCGATACCGCAGTTCCGGTCGAAGGCGTGCGCAAGTTGGTGGATTGGCTCTTCCGCGAGCGCGTAGCCAACCCGGAGGCCATTCGCATGCTGGTATGGGAAACTAACCAGCAGATTGTGGACCCGGCACAGCAGGCTATTGCCGACGTCGCCGGGGTAGCCCTCCACCTTGACCGCCTGCTGCTCTTGGGCCAAGACGCCGGCGCCTTCCGCCCCGGCATTTCCGCCAATGACATCTTCACCCTGATTTCCTCGTTGACGGTTTACCGCGTGACAAACCAGGTGATGGTGGAAAACATGCTGGGCGTGAACTTCAATACCCAAGAAAATATCGACGGCATGCATAGGCTCACCGTCGATGCTGTGCTGGCGTTTTTGACCGCCAATATTCCGGACTCAGGCCACGAGTCCTACCTCACCTCGTCCTCGTTCGATACCAAGGAAGGCGACGAGGCCTCCCCGCAGGATATCTACAACGAGGAGTAATAGCGCCGGCTTAAGCGGATTCCTTTGCCTCATCCTTATAGCTAAACTGCGGCTCCGCTCCCTCGGTCACGCACTCCGACGTGATGTGTACCGTGGCAATATCCTCGCGGTCTGGCAGGTCGTACATGACTGGGACCAAAAGCTCTTCCATGATGGCGCGCAGGCCACGCGCACCCGTCTTGCGCTCCAAGGCGAGCTCCGCGATGGCATCCAATGCCGCTGGCTCGATGTCCAATTCGCAGTCATCCATCTCAAAGAGGCGGCTGTACTGCTTAACCAGGGAGTTCTTGGGCTCGGTGAGCACCTTGACCAAAGATTCACGGTCCAGGTTATCCACCGTGGCCACGACCGGCAGGCGGCCGATGAACTCTGGAATAAGACCGAACTTCACTAGGTCCTCAGGCCGTACCTGGGAGAAGAGATCGACCTTTTCGCGCTCGTCCTTGGTATCCAGGTTGGCTCCAAAACCCACGCCCTTCTTGCCCACGCGATCCGCAATGACCTGATCCAGGCCCGCGAATGCGCCGGCCACGATGAACAAAATATTGGAGGTATCCAGCTGGATAAACTCCTGATTCGGGTGCTTGCGGCCGCCTTGCGGCGGGATGGCCGCCACGGTGCCTTCCAGGATCTTCAGCAGCGCCTGCTGCACGCCCTCACCGGAGACGTCGCGGGTAATGGACGGGTTCTCCGACTTACGGGAAATCTTGTCCACCTCATCGACGTAGATGATGCCGCGCTGGGCACGCTCCACGTCAAAGTCCGCGGCCTGCAGCAGCTTCAGGAGGATATTTTCCACGTCTTCGCCTACGTAGCCGGCCTCGGTGAGGCTGGTGGCATCGGCAATGGCAAAGGGGACATCGAGAAGCCGGGCCAAGGTCTGCGCCAGGTAGGTCTTACCGGAACCGGTGGGGCCCAGCATCAAGATATTGGACTTAGAGATCTCCACCTCATCGCCCTCGGCCTTCTTGCGGCGGGCCTCCAACGCGGCCGACTCTTCGGCCTTGATGCGCTTGTAGTGGTTATAGACCGCCACAGACAGCACACGCTTGGCCTTGTCTTGGCCAATGACATATTTGTCTAGGAAGGCGGAAATCTGCGAGGGTCGAGGCAGGCGCACCTCTGCATCAGAGGATTCTTGCGCCTGCTCTTGGCCCAGTTCCTCTTCGATGATCTCATTGCATAGCTCGATGCACTCGTCGCAGATGTAGACACCGCCGCCGGCGATGAGCTTTTTCACCTGCTTCTGACTCTTGCCACAAAAGGAACACTTGAGCAGGTCAGCGCTTTCTTGCATACGTGCCATTAAGTTCTTTCACACTCGCTTTTCGTACCGCTATTCACAGTTGGAAGGATGATTCTACCCTTCCGAGCGGCTTAATCTTCATCTGTTTCTACCTTAGTAAATCAACCCGACAGGCCCTTCATTCATTCCCTCCCGCGTGGCGAATTTCCCAGGCCTTTCCTGCTCTTGCGGCCTAAACTAGAAGGTGAAATCACCCTCATCCCACCCCTTTTAGGAACAGGAGCATCATGTTCGATCTCACAGGCCGGGTAGCCGTTGTCACCGGCGGCGCCTCCGGCATTGGCCGCGGCATTGTCGCCGCGCTGCGAGAGGCCGGCGCCACCGTTGTCATCGCCGATATCGACCTAGACCACGCCACCGCTACCGCTAAGGAGTTGGGTGCCAGCGCCATTCGCGTGGACGTCACCGACCGCACTTCGGTTAAGGACATGTACCGCCAGGTCACTGCCGAGCACGGCGGCTTCGACATTGTGTGCTCCAATGCTGGCGTCTTTCCCAACTGCCCGCTGGCAGAGATGACCGATGATAAGTGGGAGGCGATGTTTGCCATCAACACCCACGGCACTTTCAAGGTGGTCCAAGAGGCGCTCCCCTACCTCAAGCAACGCCGCTATGGACGAATCGTCATCACCACATCTATCACCGGCTCGCACACGGGCTTTCCCGGTTGGGCCCACTACGGCGCTTCCAAGGCCGCGCAACAAGGCTTTATGCGTTCGGCCGCGCTCGAAGTGGCCCGCGATGGCATCACCATCAACGGCGTTCTCCCAGGCAATATCCTCACCGAGGGCCTCGAGGCCCAAGGCCAGGAGTACCTCGATCAAATGACGCGCTCGGTACCGCTGCACCGCCTGGGCACCCCACGCGATATTGGCAACGCAGCGGCCTTCCTGGCTTCGGAAGAGGCAGGCTATATCACCGGCCAAACCCTTATTATCGATGGCGGCCAGCTCCTGCCCGAAACCCCTGAGGCCATCCTGCCGCCGCGCGATTAGCCGCGCTTGCCGACGCCCCCGTGTGCCCCACGCAGCACAAAGCCCCCTGCTACACAGTGTGCGGCAAGGGGCCTCGTGGGGATTTCATTCAGGTGCTGCTTACTGCAGCCAATCGAAGTCGAGCAGGAAAAGTTCTGCATCGAGCATCTCGTGTTCATCCGGAGCATGACCGGTGACGGTTTCTAGTGCCTCTGCTACGTCCTTGGTAGTAGCAGGGGTCTTATCAGCGTCAAGCAGGGTTTCTGCCACCAAAGCGCGAACCGGAGCTTCTGAAACGGTGTCCAGGCCGGTTCCAGTGGTGGAGCCCTTGAACGCATCAGCGATGCCGTCCATCAAAGTACGCATCTTGTTCATTTCTCACACCTCCATGTGGCTTTCTCTCTGTTTGATAGAGAAGAATATACGCGGCACACTTCCACTAAGCAACCCCTAGGTCGCTTAAAGTTAACCTTTTGTTAACTTTAGAAAAGTGTGCCGCGCATCACACGGAAGGTTTACCCTCGGGCAGGAGGATTCTTTATAGGTCACCGAACGGCGTAAAGCCGAAGTAGTGGTCCAGCGTATCGCGAGCAATCCACATGATGGCCACGAGAATGACTACGGCCAACACCGCATAGACGGTCCAGCCCAGTACCTTCATCTGCGTACTTGCCGGAGTATCGCCCACGACAACGCCGTTGTCGTCACGAATTGGGTCACCGGTCATGCACCGCATGCCCAGAGAGAACAGGAGCGGAATGCCAGCGCCGAAGACCAGCGCCAAGCCTGCAACGTGAATGAGGGACTGGAAGATTTCTGCAGCAGTCATGGTTTAGCGCTCCTCTTGAGCAGTAGACGGCGCGGAGGCATCCTCCGCCTTGGTTGCGGACACTGGTGCGGCGCCGGCAGCAACTGGCTCCTTGCGGTCAGAGCCCGCACCCATGGAGGAATCCACGGACTCGGAGTTTGGATCCCAGTCGTTGTTGACGTTGGAAGCATCCACCGGGTTCATGCGGGAGCGGATAACGATGAGTGCGGCCATTGCCAGCAGCAAGACGAAGTCCACGATGGCGCCGGTTGCTACGTTGGTAAAGGAGGAGACGCCGTGTGCCAACCACCAGGTAGCAAAGCCCACGAACGCAGCGCACGGCAAGGTGATGAGCCATGCGGACACCATGCGCATGGCCACACCCCAGCGAACCTCAGCACCGCGACGGCCCAGGCCGGTACCCAAAATGGAACCGGTGGACACGTGGGTAGTGGACAGCGCCATACCACCGGTAGCAGAAGTCAAGATGATCGCTGCGGAGGTAGCTTCAGCAGCCATGCCCTGCGGGGACTCAATCTCCACCAGACCCTTGCCCAGAGTGCGGATAACGCGCCAGCCGCCGGACAGAGTGCCGGCCGCGATGGCCACAGCACAAGAAACGATAACCCAGGTAGGAATGCGGGCGTCGGCAACTGCATGCCCAGAGGCAACTAGCGCCAGGAAAATAACGCCCATGGTCTTCTGCGCATCGCCAGCGCCGTGCGCCAGGGACACCAGGCAGGCGGTGACGATCTGACCGTGGCGGAAGTGCTCGTTCTTCGCCTTGTTGGGAATGGTGTTGGTTACCCAGTAGATAAGGAACGTGGCACACGCCGAAACCAGCGCCGCGATAATAGGCGAGGCAACGGCTGGGATAATGATCTTGCCGGCAATGGAAGACCACTCCACGCCAGTCGAGCCCATCGCAGCGAAGGCGGCACCGATGAGGCCACCGAACAAGGCGTGGGAGGAACTGGACGGCATACCCAGCAACCAGGTGAACAGGTTCCAGATGATGCCGCCGATAAGGCCGGTGAAGACGACCATCAAAAGCGCCTGGCCATCGGTGTCAGCGGCGGCGCCAGACAGGTCGTAGGAATCAAGGTTAACGATGCCCTTTGCCACGGTCGCAGCAACGTTGACCGAAAGGAAAGCACCGACAAGGTTGAGGACTGCGGAGATTGCCACCGCAGTAAAAGGCTTCAAAGCACCGGTGGCAATGGACGTAGCCATCGCGTTGGCAGTGTCATGAAATCCGTTCGTAAAGTCAAAGGCAAGGGCGGTTACCACCACAATACCGAGGATAATCAGAGTCGCTGTCACAGCGTTGGCCCCTTGGAAAGAAAACAGATGAACACGGTACGCATCTACGGCGCCTTCACGCGTCGCGGACGAAATGCAGATTACTCCTGCGCGAAACTACAGACAATTGCTTTTCTTTAATGTTTTCTTTGGTCAACCTTTAATTAACCTACCCGAGGGCAGAATTGTCGCCTTGAAAGCTCAGAATAGATAGATTTTCCCAGCTCATACCGAGCAATCCCCTCAGCCCGACCGGTCAGCCCAAGTGATGAAAACCACTAAGGGAGGTATACCACCATGGAGCCGGTATACCTCCCATTCAAGGGCGCTTTTGAACCTCCTAACGGAAGGTGGAAAATTTCTTTACCACCCAGCGGCTGAGAACAAGCAGAATGCCGCCCAGCACGATGGACGCAACGCCAAGGGAGATAAAGAAGGTGTTTTCCGCGCCCGCATCGTCTGGGGTATAAAAGCCAGCCAAGGAACCAGCCAGCGACGTACCCATAGCGACCGCCATCATCCATACCGCCATCATACGGGACGGGAACGCTACCGGCGCCACCTTGGTAGCTAGGGCATTGCCCACCGGCGATAGGAGAAGCTCCGCCATGGTGAAAAGGAAGAGGATGAAGATGATGGCATACATCGGAGTGGAGTTCGCTTCCCCGCCCGAGAAAGGAAGGAAGAAGAACAGGGAGATGCCGATGACGATATTGGCGACACCAAACTTCACCGGGGTGGACCACTGCCTATCTCCTAGCTTCGTCCACATCGTCGCAAAGACTGCAGAGAAAATAACAATAAAAATCGGATTAATGGACTGCACCAGTGATGGAGGGATTTCCCAACCAAACATGTGACGGTCCAAGCGCACATCCGAATAAATCGTCATCACGGTGAACTGCTGCTGGAAGATGCCGAAGAACAACACGCCGGAAACGAACATCGGGATAAAGCCGAGCAGGCGGTTCTTTTCCTCGCGGGTCACCAGCTTCGAGGCATACATCTGAACCCACAGATAAATTGCAGCTACAAGAGCCACCGCGGTAACAATATTGGACAACCAATCAACCTGAATGGCTCCGATAGCCAATGCTCCCACCATGACCACGACAACGGCAGCAACTGCCACCACGCCCATAAGTAGCTGCTTGGGGCTAGCCGGGTTTGGTACCTCGTGTCCCGCGTCCTTAATTGTGGTCTTGCGCATTACGGAGTACTGAATCAGGCCGAGCGCCATGCCAATCGCCGCGATACCGAAGCCCCAGTGGAAACCCTGCCAGCCCCACAGGGCAGTGGTGAGCAGTGGACCAACGAGAGCGCCGATATTAACGCCCATATAAAAGATGGAGAAGCCACCATCGCGGCGCGGATCATCGCGACTGTACATGGCACCAAGCACGACCTGCGCGGTGGTCTTAACACCGCCGGAGCCGATGGCGATAAGGACGAGGCCAATGGCCAAACCAGTTATTGCGGGAATAAACGCCAAAGCAATGTGGCCAAGCATCACCATGCTGGCCGAGTAGAACAGTGTGCGTTCTGCACCCAAGACTCGGTCAGCAACAAGAGAAGCCAACAAGCAGGCCATGTAGACCAAGCCACCGTAGGCTCCCACGATAGACGTTGCGTCCGCCCGGTCTAGGCCGAGGCCACCATCGGTAGTGGCGTAATACATGTACAGCAAGACAAGGGCTTGCATGCCATAGAAGCTAAAGCGCTCCCACATTTCCACGCCGAAGAGGTTGGCCAATCCCCAAGGGTGCCCAAAGAATGTGCGTTCGCCGCTCTGCGGCGTGGGCGCAGCGGCCTGAGCTGCCGCGTCGGATGTGTGTTTCTCCATAAGAATATATGACCACTTAGAGGTCTAAATCACAAATCGACCATTATAGGTTTAGTGTCGCACGATAGAAATTAACCTAACGACCTGCAGATATTGCGCAGAGAGACTTACCCCATTCGGGTGCAGCAAGAATTACCGGGCATTGCCCCTTCCCTGCCCCACAATGCTGAAAGCCCCTGCCTCACAACCGGAACTCGGTTGAGCGGCAGGGGCTACCTAGAATGAGTTATTCCAAATTAAGCGTTGAGCTTGCGGTAATCAAAGACCGTATCGATGATGCCGTATTCAACGGCTTCCTGAGCGGTCAGAATCTTATCGCGATCCGTATCAATGCGGATCTGCTCAGCGGTACGACCGGTGTGCTCAGACAGGGTGGTTTCCATCAGCTTGCGCATGCGCTCAATCTCGGCGGCCTGGATCTCTAGATCAGAAACCTGACCCTGAGTACCCTGAGTTGCCGGCTGGTGAATGAGCACGCGGGAGTTCGGCAAAGCTGCACGCTTGCCCGGCGCACCGGCGGCAAGCAGCACAGCTGCCGCCGAAGCGGCCTGGCCCAAGCACACGGTCTGCACGTCCGGGCGGACGTAGCGCATGGTGTCATAGATGGCCATCAGCGCGGTAAAGGAGCCGCCCGGGGAGTTGATGTACATCGTGATATCGCGGTCTGGGTCCTGGGACTCCAGGACCAGCAGCTGCGCCATGATGTCGTTAGCGGAGGTGTCATCGACCTGGGTACCCAGGAAGATGATGCGCTCCTCAAACAGCTTGGAGTACGGGTTGGTTTCCTTAGTGCCCTGTGCGGACTGCTCAATGAAGGACGGCAGAACGTAGCGGGAACTTGGCATCTGGGACTGATTCATAGTGATTTTCTCCTTATTCCCTAGTTGCTCAGCGGGCCGTTAACGGACTCAATGACGTGGTCAACAATGCCGTAGTCCTTGGCCTGTTGGGCGGTCATCCAACGGTCACGGTCGGAGTCCTTGGTGATCTGCTCAAAGGTCTGGCCGGTGTGCTCGGCAATGAGCTCCGCCATCTCCCGCTTGGTCTGAGCAAATTGCTCAGCCTGGATGGCGATGTCCGCAGCGGTACCACCGACACCAGCGGAAGGCTGGTGCATCATAATGCGCGCGTGCGGCAGAGCGTAGCGCTTGCCCTTGGTGCCGCCGGAAAGCAGGAACTGACCCATGGAGGCAGCCAGGCCCATGCCGTACGTGGCAATATCGCACGGCGAGTACTTCATGGTGTCATAAATAGCCATGCCCGCAGTGACAGAGCCACCCGGGGAGTTGATGTAGAGCGAAATGTCGCGAGTGGGGTCCTCGGCGGACAGCAGGAGGATCTGGGCGCACAGCTTGTTCGCAATCTCATCATCGACCTGGGTTCCCAGGAAGATAATGCGCTCGCGCAACAGGCGCTCGTACACGCTATCGCTCAGATTCATACCCGTAGACGACGAGTTCATTGAAATCTTCTCAGACATTAGTGGTTCTCCTTCAAGTGAAGAATGCTTTAACTGGCCCCACCTTACCGGCATTCCTCTCAAACTTGGCCTCTGTTCGCTATGAGCGTTGGGCCACAGCGCCAAAGGCGCACACGGAAGCTGGGTTAACATTTACTCATGTCTGTTTCCGAGCTGTCCACCAGTACCCAGAACTATTTGAAAGCTATCTGGGGGCTAAAGGAATGGTCATCCGAGCCCGTTACCGCCACACTTATAGCGAAACAGCTGGGACTCAAGCTCTCCTCGGTTTCCGATGCAGTGCGCAAAATGGCGAAGCAAGGGCTCGTGTCACACACGCCCTATGGCTCTGTGGAGTTAACCGAACTTGGCAGGCAGTACGCATTGGCCATGGTGCGCCGTCACCGATTGCTTGAGTCTTTTTTGGTTCAAGCATTGGGCTACACTTGGGACGAAGTCCATAATGAAGCCGAAAATCTCGAACACGCGGTGTCTGACATGCTCATAGAACGTGTGGATAAGTTCCTTGATTACCCCACTAGGGATCCGCACGGCGATCCTATCCCTACGGTTGATGGACAGATCACCATCCCCAGTGCGCATCGCCTCACCGACAGCGGTGCACAATCGCAGGTGACCGTGGAACGCATTTCTGATTCCGACCCACAACTGCTGAAGTTCCTTGAAGAGCGCGGCATTGTCACTGGGGCTGTTCTTAGCACGCGCGAGGGAGCGCCCTTTTCAGATTCTCTCGAAATACAGGTGGCCGGCGGCACTCAGTGGGTAGTACTTGGACGCCCAGCTACCGACGCAGTGTTTGTAGCACACCACAACCTTTAGACATCCCCCTTTGCATTAATCCTGCTCTCACCTGCCCTTTTCAAAACTACGTTAGACCGTAGTTGCAACTACGGCATTGCGTAGTTAGTCTTTTCGAATATCACCTACCCCACTTATGGCTAAGGCCAGGATGAGCAGGATTGCCATGTCAGACTCACCAGATTTGGTGTACTTTTCCAGCGTTTCAGAGAACACGAAAAGATTCGTCGAACGCTTAGATAGACCCGCGGTGCGCATTCCACTGCGCCCCAAGAAAACCGGGATGATCCAGGTTTCACACCCGTACGTACTCATCGTTCCCACCTACGGCGGCGGCTCGCTCAAACGCGCAGTCCCCAAACAGGTCATCGACTTCCTCAATGAACCAATCAACCGCTCCTTTATCCGGGGCGTTATTACCTCAGGGAATACCAACTTCGGAAGTGCTTACTGCGTCGCCGGACGCATCATTTCCGCCAAGTGCCACGTACCGGAGCTGTATCACTTCGAGCTTCTCGGCACCCAGAAGGACATCGCCGCCGTAAAGCAGGGCCTTCAGAAGTTTTGGGAGCAGCAAAAGCAGCTAACGATGACACCCCATTAATCCCCCACAAGATGAAGAACACATCCGCATCACACAGATTGGAAAACACAATGTGGCCTCTTGATGCCACCCCCACACAGACTATTGGCGCTACGCCCCGCACCGCTTCAGCAGACAATGCCGGCGGTGTCGGCAAGCGCAAGAGCTACCACGCACTCAACGCGCAGCTGAACTTGTTCGACGCTTCTGGAAAAATCCAGTTTGACAAGGACATTCAGGCAGCACAAGACTATGTCACGCACCATGTCGCTCCCCGCATGCATCAGTTCGATTCCACCAAGCAACGCTTGGAATGGTTGGTTGATAACGAGTACTACGAGCGGGATTTCCTTGAGCTTTATGATGACGCCTTTCTGTGCGCCATGTACGACAGAGCACATCGAGTTAAGCATCAGTTCCGCACCTTCCTCGGCGCATTTAAGTTCTTCACTTCATATGCACTGAAAACCTTTGATGGCTCCCGATTCCTAGAAGGCTACGAAGAACGCGTCGCCACCACAGCTTTATACCTTGCACAGGGCGACGAAGAGCTCGCAGAAAAGCTGGTGGATGACATCATGACCGGACGCTTCCAGCCCGCCACCCCTACTTTTCTCAACGCAGGCAAAGCCCAGCGCGGCGAAATGGTCTCCTGCTTCCTCCTGCGAATCGAAGACAATTTGGAGAGCATTGGCCGCTGCGTGAACTCTGCACTGCAACTATCAAAGCGCGGTGGTGGAGTGGCCCTGTTGCTAAGCAATCTGCGCGAATCCGGAGCCCCGATCAAAAAGATTGAGAACCAGGCTTCCGGCGTAGTCCCAGTCATGAAGATTCTCGAAGATAGCTTCAGCTATGCCAACCAATTGGGCTCCCGGCAGGGCGCTGGAGCCGTCTACCTGCATGCGCACCATCCAGATATTCTTCGCTTCCTGGATACCAAGCGGGAAAATGCCGATGAGAAAGTCCGCATCAAGACTCTTTCGCTGGGGGTTGTTATTCCAGATATAACCTTCCGTCTGGCCAAAGAGAACAAGGATATGCATCTTTTTAGCCCGTATGACATCGCTCGCGAGTACGGCGTAGCCATGTCTGACATGTCCATCACCGAGTACTACGACGAGCTGGTTGCCAATCCGCGAATCTCTCACACGACCATTAAGGCCCGCGAGTTTTTCACCACGCTGGCTGAGCTTCAGTTTGAATCCGGATACCCCTACATCCTCTTTGAGGATACGGTCAACCGCGCTAATCCCCTCAAAGGACATATCAATATGTCCAACCTGTGTAGCGAAATCCTCCAGGTCAACACGCCATCGACCTACGGAGCTTCGGGTGACTACACCACCGTTGGCCAGGATATTTCCTGCAATCTAGGTTCGCTCAACATTGCGAAGGCTTTTGAATCGCCGGACTTCGGGGAGACCGTCGAAACCGCAGTGCGTGCCCTCACGAAGGTTTCAGACCTGACGAATATCGAAGCTGTTCCCTCCATCGCTCACGGAAATGCTTCCATGCATGCCATTGGTCTGGGCCAAATGAATCTCCACGGCTTCCTTGCTTCACAGCGTATTCCTTATGGCTGCGCCGAGGCACTGGACTTTACAAATATCTATTTCCTCACGGTGACCTACCATGCGCTCCGCGCATCCCATGCACTCGCGGTTGAAAAAGGTCAACGATTCACAGGCTTCGAAGAATCCACCTATGCCACTGGCGCCTACTTTGACAAATACATCGACCAAGACTGGGCGCCAGCCACTGAACACGTAAAACAGCTCTTCCACGAAGCAGGCGTGCAGATCCCTCAACGCGAGGATTGGCTACGGCTCAAGAATCAAGTGATGCAAGACGGCATCTACAACGCCTACTTGCAGGCAGTTCCACCCACTGGATCAATTTCCTACATCAATGACTCCACCGCGTCCATCCACCCAATTGCCTCCAAAATTGAAATACGCAAGGAAGGCCGCTTGGGGCGCGTGTACTACCCCGCGCCGGAAATGACCAACGACAACCTGGAGTATTTCGATGACTCCTACGCCGTGGGATACGAAAAAATCATCGACACCTACGCCATGGCCACCCAACACGTGGACCAAGGGCTTTCCCTGACCTTGTTCTTTACCGCTGATACCACCACGCGGGACATCAACAAGGCACAAATCTATGCCTGGAAAGCCGGAATCAAGACCCTCTACTACATCCGTTTACGCCAATCCGCGCTCCAAGGAACCGAGGTCGAAGGCTGCGTCTCCTGTGCTTTGTAGGAGCACGGTCCTCCCCCTTGTCCACAACCATTCACTCAGAAAGAAAGAAGCTATGTCGTCAACATCGAATAGTGCTGAACTAACCAGCATTTCCGTTACTCCGCCGAGCTACCGGCATGATCCTTCAGCCCGCATCCGCGCCATCAATTGGAACCGGGTGAGCGATGACAAGGATCTTGAAGTGTGGAACCGTCTAACCGCCAACTTTTGGTTGCCAGAGAAGGTCCCGCTTTCTAATGATCTCCCGGCGTGGCAGAAGATGACACCCGAGGAACGCAACCTCACCATGCGGGTGTTCACGGGACTCACCACCCTGGATACTGTCCAGGCCACCGTGGGTGAAATCTGTCAGATTCAAGATGCCCGCACCGAACACGAGGAGGCCGTGTATACCAACATCGCCTTCATGCAGTCAGTCCATGCCCGTTCATACTCTTCAGTGTTTTCTACCCTGAGCAGTACAAAGGAAATTGATGAAGCATACCGCTGGGCGGTGAATAACGACCTTCTCCAGGCACGCGCCAAGAAAGTTCTCGCGCACTATTTTGGGCCGGATCCACTCAAACGCAAGGTGTCATCGACGTTGCTTTCCTCGCTGCTTCTCTACGCGGGTTTCTATCTTCCCTTGCACTTTTCTGTCCACGCCACCCTGACAAATACGGCAGACATGATCCGCCTCATTCTGCGTGACAAGGCAGTGCACGGCTACTACTCGGGTTACAAATATCAGCGCGGTCTGGAATCCACGACCCCGCTACGGCAGAAGGAGATGCATGATTTCACCATTTCTTTGCTCGAAGAGCTTTATGCACTAGAGCTGGACTATTCCGGCGAGCTATATGAGCCTTTGGGACTCATGGATGATGTAGCCGTGTTCGTTCGCTATAACGCCAATAAGGCACTCATGAATTTGGGCTACCCGGATTATTTCCCGCCCGAAGAAACGGAAGTGAACCCAGAAATCCTCGCGGCCCTAGCCCCCGGAGCAGATGAGAACCATGACTTCTTCTCCGGATCTGGTTCCTCCTATGTCATTGGTACTGCTGAAGAAACGAGTGATGATGACTGGGATTTCTAAACCTTTTCCGCGACCGGACCAAGGAAGCTGGCTTGAGACCATCGCGCTGTTTGAAGCCATCCGCGAAGGAAACCAACCCGCAGCCATGCGGCTGTTGAATGCATCCGCCGCACGAGAGGCCGTCCTCGGGGGCTTCTAGGACTCATCGAACTGTACTTCCGCCATGAAGAAGGAGACAAAGTAGATGGCTTCCTCACCGCCGCCCACGCTGCCGGCCCACCACCGGCCTTTGGCTGCAAGCCTTTTCTCCCTTGACCACGTCTCCCTACACCCAACTAAGAAAGAAGGTTTACCATGACCACCCCACGTATCAGCGTTATCGTCGGCAGCCTGCGCCGAGAGTCATTTGCCCGCAAGATTGCACACGAGGTGCTCACGATGATCCCTGAAGGCTACGAGGCAAACATCGTGGAAATCCGTGACTTGCCGCTCTATGACTTCGACTACGATGACCCCGCCGTCACGGACAAGCCCACTCCGGCTGAGTACACCACCTTTCGCGAGACCATCAAGAACTCGAGCGGGATCCTCTTCATTACGCCAGAGAACAACCGCACTATCCCTGCCTGCCTCAAAAACGCAGTGGACATCGGCTCTAAACCCAACTCAGATGTGGCGTGGAAGAACCTTCCCGCAGGTATCATTAGCCACTCTGTAGGCCGCATGGGCGGCTACAGTTCACAGAAGAACCTTCGCCTCGCTCTGTCCTACTTCGACATGCCGCTCCCTGGTCAGCCCGAAGTATTTCTGGGCCAATCCCCCACCCTTTTCGAAGAGTCCGGACATCTCAATCAACGTACCGCAGACTTTGTCAAGGATTACGTTATGCGCTTCCTGCAGTTGACCGACGAGGTCTTTAGAGCCAAGAACGGCTAGCGGTATCCCCAGCCAACACACATCACGCCCTCTTCGAAGTACTCAAAGACTCCTAGAGGGCGTTCACAATGACACAAACCCCGGATTCAGGCTCATCCTTGAGTTACCTGAATCCGGGGTTTCATGCGCGCTCGCCACCACACATGTGGCAGCAGCGCGTTACAAGCGGGAGATTACTTCTCCTCGGAAGCTTCTGCAGCGTCCTCTTCTTCGATTTCACCGAAGTACTGGTCAACGTCCACGTCGTTGCCTTCTTCATCCTTGACGGTGGTGCGGCAGATAGCGGCAGCCAGTGCCTTGCCACGGCGCACGTCAGAGAAGAGGTTAGCGATCTGGCCGTTGGACTGCAGCTGCTGGATGAACTGGTTCGGGTCCATGCCGTAGGACTGAGCAGTGAACAGGATGTGGTCGGTCAGCTCCTGCTGGGAAACTTCCGGCTCTTCCTTCTCTGCTACAGCGTCGAGGAACAGCTGGGTGCGGACGGACTCTTCTGCCTGCTCGCGAGTCTGCTTATCAAACTCCTCGCGAGAGGTGCCCTGCGCCTCAAGCAGCTGAGCCAGTGCCTTCTCGTCGTGAGCCAGCTGGCCCAGGATCTGGTGCAGCTGGGAGTGAGCCTGCTCGTCAACTACGGACTGCGGCAGCTCGAATTCAACCTCGGACAGTGCGGACTTCAGAACCTCATCGCGGATCTGTGCAGCCTGCTCAGCCTTCTTGGTCTCCTCCACCTGGGTCTTGGTGGATTCACGCAGCTCGTCCATCGTGTCGAACTCAGAAGCCATCTGAGCGAACTCATCGTCCATAGCCGGCAGCTTGCGCTCCTTGGACTGCTGGACGTGGACCTTGATGGTGGCCTCTTCATCCTTGTGCTCACCGGACTGGATGGTGGAGGTGAACTCGTTATCCTCACCGGTCTTCATGCCGCGCAGGGCGGTATCCAGACCCTTGATGAGGTCATCGTCACCGATGCGGTAGGAAAGACCCTCGGTGGAAGCGTCTTCAATCTTCTCGCCGTCGATCTCAGCGGTGATGTCGATGATGGCGTAGTCGCCGGTCTTCATCTTGCGCTTGGTGTCCTTGAGCTCACCGAAGCGCTCTGCCAGTTCCTCCAGAGCCTTGTCGACGTCCTTTTCGTCAGCCTTCAGGGCCGGGACGGTAACGGAGATCTTGGAGAAGTCCGGGATCTCGAACTCAGGGCGGATATCAACCTCGGCGGTGAACTCCACGAAGTCCTTGTCTTCGATCTTGGAAATGTCAACGTCCGGCTGGCCAATGACCTTCAGATCGTTTTCCTTGACTGCCTGCTCGTAGCGGGAAGGCAGCATGTCGTTGACAACCTGCTCCAGGATGGGGCCGCGGCCGAAGCGTGCGTCAATAAGCTGGCGCGGTGCCTTGCCCTTACGGAAACCTGGAATAGAAACCTGCTGCGCGATTGCCGCGTAAGCTTGATCGATTTCCTGGTCCAGCTCCGCAAACGGAACGTTGACGGTGAGCTTAACGCGGGTATCGCTCAGCTTGTCTACGGTGGTCTTCACGAGTGAATCTCCCTGGCTTCATTGTTTTACGTACATAAACTTAAAGGGGGTCCGGAAATCCTTATTAGGGCATTTCCAGACCCCCATACGTCGGGGCGACAGGATTTGAACCTGCGACCCCCTGCTCCCAAAGCAGGTGCGCTACCAAACTGCGCCACGCCCCGTATGTAGGCCACCAAGTTGCCTTGGCTGCGTTGCATACCTGAGACAGTGTACCGTGTCCGTTTTAAATCTCCTAAACGGACCCCCACTTAATGGAATCAACGCAGCACAGAGGCCACTTTTGACAGTCTAGCGGCTAGAAATCGAAATCAAACATTCCGTCAAAGAATCCGCCGCCATCGCCATCGCCAAGGCCATCAAACAGGCCGCCGCCGTCATCGCCGCCGCCCATGTCACCGGCGTCGCCAGCATCGCCAGCGTCACCGCCCATGTCGCCGGCATCGCCCATGCCATCACCGCCACCCCAGTCGCCGCTTTCAGCAGCGGCCGCGGAATAGCCAATGCCAGACATACCGGAGAACAGGGCATTAAACATCATGGAGTAGCCAACCATCCACACGCCGGTCTGCAATGCATCAGCCCACCACGGACGCGAGTACCACCCTGCCGGAACTGGGCGCCCTGCGACGGTTCCGCCTGGGTAGTAGTTCGGGGTATCCGCGGAAGCATACGGCGAGGCAGTAATCTGCTGGCCATTCGCTTCCACCGTGCGCTTTTCCGTCACCTTGCCGGCGGCGCGCTGCCCCTCGAGCGGCGGCAGCTCTGGGCCTGGGTTCATGCCCATAATCTCGCGCGCGGCATCCACATAGTGCATGCCTTCCAAGGCCGACTCGCGCGCTAGGTTCGCCTGCTTTGCGGTGGTGGCGCGCGAAATCGCCGAGTTAGCTGCCGTGAAACGCTCGGACGCATCGGCCATTGCCTGCTGGGAGGCAGAGTCTGTGCCAGAAATCTGCATTACTTGGCCGCCCAGGCGTTCAATCCACCGGCGAGCGTCAGCTTGTGCATCGGCCAATTGCTGTGCTTCTCGTTCCTCGCGGCGTTTTTGGGAGTTGTGCGAAGACATAAACCACGCGCCTCCGCCGACTGCCAGCACAAGGAGCAAAATTCCCACTACGATCATCGCTTTCTATTGGTAGGGCCATTCCTCTTATAACAACGGCTCAAGCGCCACCCTAGTTCCCTATTTTCATTTTTGCCCCCGCGTGCGCTAAAGTATGGCGCAGCGTTTCAATAGCGCGCTGTGGGAATGTCGTATAGTGGCTAATACCTCAGCCTTCCAAGCTGAAGACGCGGGTTCGATTCCCGTCATTCCCTCCATTTTTCGCCCATCGTTCAGATGGGCGATTTTTCGTTTTACCTACCCCAGACCCGCTCACCCGCGCTGGCCACGCTTGGTGTAAGGCGGACACATGCGGCGATGTGTATGGTGGCGCGCATGACTTCATCCAATAAGTATTCCGAATTCATCCGCAGTCGCCATTCTCCTCGCGCGTTCCTGCCGGAGCCCATGCCGGTAGAAGACATCAAACAGGTCT
This sequence comes from Corynebacterium sp. ACRPJ, assembly GCF_022347345.1. NCBI lineage: Bacteria > Bacillati > Actinomycetota > Actinomycetes > Mycobacteriales > Corynebacteriaceae > Corynebacterium > Corynebacterium sp. ACRPJ. The sequence goes on along the minus strand of NZ_JAKRNC010000010.1, from coordinate 52,903 downwards.
TGGAGGACGCTCAATCCGCACCGTCCAACTCCAATACCCAGCCGTGGAACGTGCACGTAGTGGGCGGAGAAGAGCTCAAGGAGCTTAGCGCCGCACTGATCAAGGAATTCGATACCAACGGCCTTAGCCCAGACTTCACCACCGATTATGGTGAGGGCATCCATCCCCAGCGTTCCCAGGAACTGGCCGCCAAAATGTACGGTCTGCTTGGCATTAAGCGCGAGGATAAAGAAGGCCGCATGGAGTTCATTCGGGAAACCTGCGCTTCTTTGGTGCGCCCCATGCGGTGCTGCTTTTTATCCCGCCGATGGGAGACCGCATCCGCGCCGCCTTTGACCAGGGAACTTACACCGAAAACTTCCTGCTTTCCCTCGAGGCACATGGTTATCACGGCATTCCACAGGGCATGATTTCCCTGATTGCGCCAACCGCACGTGAATTCCTCGGCGTGGACGAGGACTACAAGCTGGTCACCGCCATTACCTTTGGTACGGCCGATGAATCTAGCCCAGTCTTTAACACAGCTCCAGGCCGCGCGCCGCTCTCAGAGACCGTAACGGTGCACGGCATCGAGGGTCTTGAGCTCAACTAGAACCGCGGCGGTGATTTCTGTGGGCAAAGTTGGCCGAAGGGGGCGTCGGCAAGCCTAGAATTGAGTCCATGGATATCACTCTTGCGACCTTTGACCATGCGCCGGAAACCGCACTGCGCGGCGTTCGTTTTAAAAACACGTGGGTGCCTTCGGAAACCTATGCGGACTCCCGCCGCGGCACCCTGACCGGCCAGTACCCGCAGCGACAGGCCACCACGCGCATCAACGAGGTTTTTGCTGGGGTGGGCTATGAGGTCCGCGAAGACACGCAACCGGCCGGTGAAGACGTCTTTCGCTTGCTAGAACAGCCCAGCCTGGAGGAACTCGACCAGGTTGAAGGCGTCATTGCCGTCTGCTCCCTGCTAGGTGGAAATGCCCCGATGTCGGTGCTATGGCCGGGCGTGGCGGAAAGCGGGGAGAATAACGAGCTGGTCTCCCCTATTGACTTGGCTCCTACCCTCGCCGCCATTGCCGGGCTGGATGTGCGGCCTAATGCGCGCCTGTCCTTCGATGGGTTGAACTTGGTTCCGGTACTGCGCCATGGCGCTTCGGGGCACGCCGCGTTGTTCTTTGACAATGGCGTGCGCATGATTGACGCCGCGCTTATCGACGACACCGCTACCCCACCCCACGAACGCGCCCGCCTGCAAGATGAGTGGGATACGTGGAATAAATTCATCACGCTCGGCCCACTGCAGTAGGCAGGTAGTCTGGGGCGCATGAGCGTACCTAACATCACCCTTAATGACGGCAATACCATCCCGCAGCTGGGCTTTGGCGTATTCCAGATGGATCCGGATAAGACCGAAGAGCTGGTAGCCGAGGCCCTGCGCGTGGGCTATCGCCATATCGATACCGCCGCTATCTATGGCAATGAAGAAGGCGTAGGTAAGGCTATTGCGAAGTCCGGCATCCCGCGCGAGGAACTTTTTGTCACCACCAAGCTGTGGAATGACCGCCAGACCGATGCCGCCGCAGCTCTTGATGAGTCTTTGGACAAGCTCGGCCTAGAGTATGTGGATCTCTACCTCATCCATTGGCCGACCCCGGCGAAGGGAACCTACGTCGAGGCCTGGCAGCAGCTCATCGAGTTGCAGAAGCAGGGCAAGGCAAAGTCCATCGGCGTCTCCAACTTCGAGCTCGAGCACCTGGACCAGCTGGAGCTCAAGACCGACGTTAAGCCGGCGGTCAATCAGGTCGAGCTTCACCCTTACCTGCAGCGCTGGCGCGAGCTGGATGCCTTCCGCGCCCACACCGTAGCTATTGAGGCATGGGGGCCTTTGGGCCAGGGCAAGAGCGATATTTTGGATGCCCCCGAGGTCACCGACGCCGCTGCGGCGCACGATGTCAGCCCAGCGCAGGTCGTCATCCGTTGGCACCTGCAAAATGGCGTCATCCTCTTCCCTAAGTCCGCCACGCCATCGCGCATCGCGGAGAATTTCGACGTCTTCGGCTTTGAGCTCACCGAGGACGAGATGTCTGCCATCACCGCCTTGGATGAAGGCGAAGAGGGACGCGGCGGTCCGCACCCGAATGACATGAATGACGCCTAAGGCTTAGCGCCCGTCTCGGCCGACCCGGCCGGTGCGCACACAGAAACGCCGCGAAACCAACTTTGGTCCGCGGCGTTTCTTCTGCTGGGCTTAAGCCTCCGGCAGCTCTGGGGCGATGCCGGTGCGCTCGTATTCCGCCAAGATGTCGATGCGGCGCTGGTGGCGCTCCGCGCGGGACCATTCTTGGTCCAGGAAGGCGTCGACGATTTCCAGTGCTTGCTCCTCGGTGTGCATGCGGCCACCGATGCCGATGAGCTGGGCATTGTTGTGCTCGCGGGCAAGGCGGGCGGTCTCTGCGGACCACGCCAGTGCGCAGCGAGCACCCTTGACCTTATTGGCGGCAATCTGCTCGCCGTTGCCGGAGCCGCCCAGCACGATGCCCAGGGAGCCTGGGTCATTGATGGTGCGTTGTGCCGCTTCGATGCAAAATGCCGGATAGTCATCCTCGGCATCGTAGATATGGGCGCCGCAGTCAATGACTTCGTGGCCCTGCTTGGTGAGGTGTTCAGCGATCAGGTTCTTGGTTTCGAAACCTGCGTGGTCTGCTCCTAGATATACGCGCATGGCCCACATCCTACCGGCCCGGCGCGCCTTGAGGAGGCTTAGCGCCCACCCTGTTTCGTATTACATTGTCCTGATAAGCTCGCGGGCAACCACTATCGCTATAAAGGAGGAAAGCCATGCCTATAACCAAACCAGTCCTCGCGCTCTACGGCGGGAGCCTTCTCGCCTGCATCATTATGCTTGGTGTTCAGGTTTCCGGCAGCGGGGGCTTCCTCCTCCCGCTTATCGCGAGCATTCTCGCCACTTTGGCTCACCTGGGCCTGGGAGTCTGGTGGATTGCGCAAAAGGTGCGCGGGAATCCGCGGGCCAACGGGGGCGCAATTGCGGCCGGCATTATCGCGCTTCTTGCCGGTGCCTCGTGGGCATCCTGGGCACTGGTCGCGTGGGACGACTTTCGGGCTGGCATGGAACTTCCCTCTATCAATATCGCAGGTCTGCCGGCATTCATCTTGACCCCGCTGACCATCGCACTGTGCGTCGGCGCTGCGATTCAGCTGCGCCGACGTAAAAAGACCGTTTAGTTTTCCTCCACCTGGGGCATCTCAGTGCGGGAGCGCTTGAGCTCGAAGAAGTAGGGGTACTGGGCAAGGCGCAGGGAGGCGTCGAAAAGCTCGCCTGCTTCTTCACCGGTAGGGATGCGGGTAATAACTGGGCCAAAGAAGGCGGTCTCGCCCAGCTTGATAACCGGGGTGCCTACCTCATCGCCCACAGCGGAAATGCCGTTGTGGTGGTACTCGCGCAGCTTCTCGTCATAGTCCTCGGTATTAGCTACCTCGGCGAACTCGGCTGGGAGGTCTACCTCCGCTAGGGCTTGGGCGATGATGTCATCATAAGCGCCAAAACCGGTGCGCATACCGTTGCCCTTGGCGTGAATCAGGGTGCCCATTGCGGTGTAGAGCTCGTCTACTTTTTCCGGGCGCTCGGCCTTGACCTTGGCAAAGACGCGGGCTGGGCCCCAGTTAGCCTTCATCATGTCCATATAGGTGGAGTCAAGATCGCGGCCGTCATTGAGCACGGACAGGGACATAGGCTCGAACTCGACCTCAATGTCGCGCACCTTTTCTACTTCCTTAATCCAGCGCGAGGTGGCCCACGCGAAGGGGCAAGATACGTCGAACCAGAACTTTACTGCGTCAGCCATAAATACTCCTTTGATTGAAAAAGTTTGCCCCACCAGCCTAGGTGCACGACTACTGTGGATGCAGAACTATTTTCGGCTTAGAAGGAGAATATAGGCCATGACCTCTATAAACCTGACTCGCGAGGAAGCGGTTCAGCGCTCCCGAATGATCGAGGTGGACCACTACGATGTCACTTTAGACCTCAAGTATTCGGACACCCACTTCCTGTCCACCACGAAGGTGAGCTTTACCTCGCAGGAGATCGGCTCCACCTTTATTGATCTGCGCGCCGAGGAAATCCAGGAGGTACGCCTCAACGGCAATCCCCTGCCCACTGAGTCCTATAACCCCACCTACGGCATTCCACTGTCTGGCCTTCAGGTAGCCGATTACACGCTGGAAGTCACCGCCAAAATCCCGTACTCCCGCACCGGTGAGGGCCTGCACCGCTTTGTCGACCCCGCCGATGACAAGGTCTACCTTTATACCCAGTTTGAAACTGCCGATGCCAAGCGCGTCTTCGCCTGCTTTGACCAGCCGGATATGAAGGCCACCTACGCGCTGCATTTCAAGGCGCCCGAAGAGTGGACCATCATTAGCAATGGCCCGGTGAGCTGGGAGGGCGATGTGGCCAGCACGACTATTGACTACCCGTTGTCCACCTACCTGGTAGCCCTCTGCGCCGGCCCGTACCACGAGGTCACCGATACCTGGCGCGGCGAGCTGACCGCACACCCAGAGGGCAAGCCGGCCCAAAAGCTCGAGGTGCCACTCGGCATCTACTGCCGCGCTTCGCTCGCCCACGCGCTGGATGCCGAGCGCCTATTTACTGAGACCAAGCAGGGCTTTGATTTCTACCACCGCAACTTCGGCTTCCCCTACCCCTTTGGCAAGTATGACCAAATTTTCGTGCCGGAGTTCAACGCCGGCGCGATGGAAAATGCCGGCTGCGTCACCATCCGCGATGAGTACGTCTTTACTTCCCAGGCCACGCACTATAAATATGAGCTCCGCGCCGATACCGTCCTGCACGAGTTGGCCCATATGTGGTTCGGTGACCTGGTCACCATGCAGTGGTGGGACGATCTGTGGCTCAATGAGTCCTTCGCCACCTGGTCCGCCGCCATCTCCCAGGCAGAGGAAACCGAATACGATACCGCGTGGGTCACCTTTGCCAATGTGGAAAAGTCCTGGGCGTATCAGCAGGATCAGCTACCGACCACCCACCCGATTTCCACCGATGCCAGCGATATCGAAACGGTGGAGCAAAACTTCGATGGCATCACTTACGCCAAGGGCGCTTCAGTGCTGAAGCAGCTGCAGGCTTATGTCGGCCGCGAGAACTTCCTGGCCGGTGTGCGCCGCCACTTCGCCGCCCATGCATGGGGCAATGCCACCTTTGATGATCTGTTGCGCCACCTGGAAGAGGCCTCCGGCCGCGACCTTTCCTTCTGGGCGCAGCAGTGGCTCAAGACCTCCGGCATCAATACGCTCAGCGTAGCGCTCAACGCGGATGAGTCCGGCACGATTACCCATGCTTACCTCACCCAGGCCGGCGATACCCTGCGCACCCACCGCGTGGCGGTAGGCCTGTATAACCTGCAGGATGGCAAGGTGGTGCGCACCGATCGCATCGAGATGGATATCGATGGCGCGTCTACCGAGATTCCAGAGCTCATCGGCCGCCAGTTGGCAGACATTGACTTCCTGCTACCCAACGACGATGACCTGACCTATTGCCTCATCGAGCTGGACGCGGGTTCCCTGCAATTCCTGCTGGATAATATTGATAAGTTCGCCGATCCCATGGCCCGCACCCTGTGCTGGTCTACCGCTTGGGAGATGACCCGCGCCGGTATTATGCGCGCCCGCGATTTCATCCAGCTGGTTGCCCGCGGCATGCAGGCGGAGACGGAGCTCGCCGTCCTCGAACGCATTGTCCTGCAGGCCTCTAGCGCGCTGAAGAACTATGCCGATCCACAGTGGGCGGCTCAGAGCACCCTGCTTGCCGACGCCCTCCTCGACGGCGCCCACAGCCCCGATGCCCAGCGCTCCATCATCTGCACCCAGGCCCTGGCGAAGATTCGCCTGCACGATAGCGCGCGCGACTATCTGCGCGGCGTGCTCGAGTCCTCCGCGGATGCGGGGCTGCGCTGGTCCGCACTGGCGGCACTTGCCGCCGATGGCGCGGTAGAGGACGTCCCTGCTGCCGCGGATGCGCAACTCGAGCGCGATAACTCCGCCACCGGCTACTACTCTTCCCTGCGTGCCCGCGCAGCCGTGGCAACCGCCGAGAACAAACGCGCGGTATGGGAAGAAATCGTGGCGGGTAATCTCACCAACCGCGAGCTCACCTCCAAGCTGGAAGGCCTGCTCTACCCACATAGCGATGAATTCCTGCCCACCGCGGAGTTCTTCGATATCGCAGAAAAGGTATGGACTTCCCAATCCTCCGAGGTGGCACTGACCACCGTGACGGGTCTCTTCCCTTCCTGGGATATCACGCACAAGGGCCTGGACCGCGCCGATGCCTTTTTGAAGAAGGATCTGCCGGGTGGTCTGCGCCGCACGGTCACCGAGCAGCGTGACCGCGTGGCCCGCGCGCTGCGCAATCGCCAGGTAGACGCTAGCTAAGCCGGCTTTCCCGCGCCGTTGCCCTTGCCCGGTAGGGGTTGCGGCGCGGGATCCTCTCCCAGGATAACCTCGACGTTGGCGATATCAGAGCGCAGCGACTCTTCAACATAGGCAAAGACCGCGCCCGACTTAGTCTTTAGCAGCCGCACGAACCGAAGCAGCGGGTGCGATCGGCTCACGTGCAAAAGTTTCTGCTCTTCGGTGCGAGCGGTAGCGGCACGCATGCTCTCGCGCTTAAAGACGGGCTTGAGGTTGTAGCCAGCCAGGATTTCCATAATGGGCTCGCGCAGATCGTGCTGATTGAGATCGGGAGCCATATCTACCGGGATGGTGTAGCGCGAAAGGATGACGGGCTTGCCATCGACGGTATAGAGGCGCTTGATATCCCACGCAAAGGTGGAATCGCTAACACCCAGTACCGCTGCCACATGCTTGGGCACGTGGGCCTTGTTCACGGAGACCACGCGCACGGCGGTGTCGTGCCCGCGCTCGCGCAGCTGGGTGACAATATTGTCCTTGTTGGTCAGGCTCAGTGTAGGGGGAACCGTGCGCACATAGGTGCCGCCACTGCGCCCGCGGCGGCGGTCAATGAGGCCTTCTACTTCCAAAATGTCTAAGGCATGGCGCACGGTCATGCGCGCGACATGGAATTCCCGGACCAATTCGCGTTCGGTAGGAAATTTCTGACCGGGTTCTAGTTCGTTGCGTTCGATCTTGTCGCGTAGGGCATCCGAGATACGGAGATAGGCGGGCCGTTTTCGGCTTTGGGAAGTCACAGCCCCCGAGTGTAATGGACACCCCTGGAGACCAACCCCATTAATGTGTGATGTCCATTACCACAACTTGCGTTCCTACTTGCGCAGATGTAACTCGATTCGCGGCCTGACCTGGATTTCCGTCAGCTGGGTGGTGGGGCCTGCCTCTACCACGGTACGAATGGCACGAGCCACCTCAGCCGGGGCAATGACCTGGGAGGGATCATAATCCTGCAGACCCTTCAGCATCGGGGTATCGGTAGGCCCCGGAGCCACCGTGGATACGCGGATACCCGGCTCAGAGATGCGCAGTCCATCGGCGAGTGCATACAACGCGTGCTTGGTCGCCGCGTAGATGACGTTATCGCCGTAGCTGTGGCGTCCAGCGCCAGAGTTGATAAAGACCACGGTGCCTTCCGCTTTGCGTAGCTGCGGCAGCAAGGCGCGGGTCAGTTCAGCAGGGGCATGCACGTTGAGGTCCATGTGCGCGCGCCAATTTTCCGGCGTGGCTTCCTCCACGGAGTACTTGGTAGCTCGTGCAGCAGCGTGGACGAGTACGTCCACGCGGTCTAGCTCCGGCAGCTTCATACCTTCATCGAGGCCGGCGACGAGGTCGATGGCCACCGGCGTAATGGAGTCCGATTCGGGCAGTTCCGCCGCGCTACGGCCCAGTGCATACACGTGGTAATCACCGGCCAGGTCAGCGATGATTTCGCGGCCCATGCCGCCGGTAGCGCCGGTGACGACGGCGACCTTCTGCGGGGCTTCGCTCTCCGAGAGTGCTGGTGCGGTGGCGTTCTTTGTATCAGTCATGCCGCCCCATCATAGGGATCCTTTGCTCTAAGCGTCGCACCGAACCAGTCACCGGCGGTAGCCGATTAACGGAAGCGCTTAGGCACGTCCGGCTGGCCCAGGGTGAGCATCAAACGATTAGCCCAGTTGAAGAAGGAGGAAGCATAAATCAGGTCCAGGATGGACTGATCATCGAATCCGGCCGCACGCAGGTCTGCGCATAGGGCCGCATCGAAGGCAAACGGGGTTTCCGTCAGCGCCACTGCGGCGCGACGGATAAGGTCCCATTCCTTTGAGCCAAGGTCGGTGTCGATGCCCTCGTCCAAGAGGCGGTCTACGATTTCACGGTCGCCGCCTTCCTGGACGCACCGCGCCTGGTGCACGGAGGCACAGTACTCGCAGCCGTTGTAGCGCGAAGCCACAGTAGCGGCGAGCTCGCGGTCCGCACGGGAGAGGCCGCCCTCGGTGTTATAGAAGATGTCCAGGTCAGTCAGCGTGCGCGCCTTCAAGGCCGCAGGGTCGCGGGCAAGCAAGCGGAAGTACTCGGAATCGATGCGCTCTGGATTAATGAGGGCATCGGTATGCACCGCGGTGAAATCCTCCTTCGCCAGCGCCTCTACCCAGGGCTTCCAGCCCAGGGAGTGGTTGGCAAAGCGATCAGGCAGCACGGTATCGGGCTGCAACGTAGTCGCAGTAACCTCCCAACCCGGATCGGCCACGCCGGCGGCGCGCTCGGCTGCGGGGTGGGATGCGGGATCCTCGCCAGAAAGTACACGCAGGCCGTGGACCACGCGCAGCTGGAAGGCCAAAAATGCCACCAGCTGGGACAGGCTGACGATATCCGTGGCGGACCATCCTGCGGCATCGAGGTGCCCGATGGCCTGCGGGGAGGCATCCTTGGGGTGGAAGGCCAGAAGGTGCGCCCAATCAAAGGCCGCAGCTAGGCGCGTGCCCAGCGCGGCTTCCGCTGAGGTATCGCCGAAGATAAGGAAATCACCCTGGTGATACGGGCCGGTGGACACGCCGCGCTGGCTCGCGGCGCGCACGGCGGCAACAAGGTCCTCGTCGGCCTCATCTTCCAGCAAGTCGAAGTAGAAATCCGCAGCCTCGCTCGCTTGGTAGATTGCAGCGGTAAAAGCCGCAACGGCATAGCGCTCCGTATAGGAGAACTCGCCTGGTTCTGCAGGCTCGAGCAAAGCGCTAAAGCTCAGTTGCGCATTGTCCTGCGCATCATGGCGCGCACGGCGCAGCTGTTGCACCTCGGCGCTGGCGTGGGAGAGCTCATTAATAATGTCAGTCATATTTTCAGTCCAACCTTTCTGGGGCGCGGTTATAGCCCCAAGTTTAGGTCTCCGGCACGATAGCGGGAGCCGGGGATGGCGTCAATTAGCTGGCGCGTGTACTCGGTTTCCGGATGCGCAAAGACCTGCGCGGTAGGTCCGGATTCCACTTGCGTGCCGTGGGAGAGCACGGAAACGGTATCGGAAATTTGATTAACTACCGCCAGATCGTGGGAGATGAAGATATAGGTAAGCTCCAGCTCGCGCTGCAGCTCGTCGAGCAGCCGCAGGATCTGCGCCTGCACGGTGACGTCGAGCGCGGACACGGCCTCATCGAGCACCACGAGATCGGGTTCGATGATCATGGCGCGGGCGATGGCCACGCGCTGGCGTTGACCACCGGAGAGCTCGCGGGGGCGCCGGGAAGCCATGGAAGAATCCAAGGCCACCAAATCAAGAAAGTCGCGTGCTTTGGCACGCGCATCACGTTTGGAAGCGCCGGTGAAATTGCGCACCGGTTCGGCGATGGTATCGCCGATGCTCAAGCGCGGATCCAGCGAGCCAAACGGATTTTGGTAAACCATCTGGATAGAACGGCGCAGCTCACGACGGCGCTTGCCACGGGCAGAGCTAATGTCTTCCCCGCCCAAGCGAATGCTGCTGGAGGTGGGCGTGCTCAACAAGGAAATGGCGCGGCCGGTGGTGGTCTTACCGGAGCCAGACTCCCCCACCAATGCATGGGTGGTTCCGCGGGCCACGGAAAAGTTGATGTCTTCCACCGCGGTGAAATCCCCGAAGCGTTGGCTCAGCCCCTCCACCTCGAGCAAGGTTTCGCGTTGTGCGGGCGCGGCGGCCCGCACAGGAGATGCGGCCTGGGAGGAAGTGGGGGCGGTGAGCGAGGGGGCGTCGGCAAGCAGGCGCTTGGAGTAGGCGTGCTGGGGGTCGGTGAGGACGCGGGCAGCAACGCCCGACTCGCGGACGGTACCCTTTTCCATCACCACGATGTTATTGGCACGGTCGCCCGCCACGGCCAGATCATGGGTAATGAAAAGGATGCCCATGGTGAGCTCTTCGCGCATCTCATCCAGGAGGTCCAGGATGATCTTCTGCACGGTGACATCGAGCGCGGAGGTGGGCTCATCGGCGATGATGAGCTCCGGCTCCAATGCCACGGCCGCGGCAATGAGCACGCGCTGCTTCATGCCGCCGGATAGCTCATGCGGGTACTGGTGATAGCGGCGCTGCGGATCATCAATGCCCACGCGCTCCAAAAGCTCCAGTGCACGCTTCTTCCGGGAGGCCTTATTGCCCTGCCCGTGGATGGCCATGCCTTCCTCCACCGAGGCACCGATGGTCTTGAGCGGGTTAAGCGAGTTATTGGGATCCTGCGGAATCAGACCGATGCGGCGACCGCGCAGCTCCCGCCATTGCTTTTGAGAATATTGGGTCACGTCCCGGCCGTCGAAAGTAATGGTGCCGGAAACGATCGACGCATTGTCTGGCAGCAGGCCAATGGCGGCCATGGCGGAAGTGGACTTGCCGGAACCGGACTCGCCCACGATGGCGGTCATTTCGCCAGGGTTTACCTCGAGCTCAATGCCGCTGACCGCTTCTACCTCACCGTGCGCGGTGCGGTAGGTAATGGATAAATCACTAATGCTAAGCAGGGACATTAGGCCGCCTTTCGCAGTGTCTGGCTGAGGTGGTTGGCCGCGAGGACCACGGCGACGATCACAATGCCCGGGGCGATGGTCAACCAGCCGGCCGTGGCGATGTAATCGCGCGATTCAGAGATGAGAAGACCCCATTCCGGAGTTGGGGGCGGTGCGCCATAGCCCAGGAAGCCTAGGGTGGCTAGCTGCAAAATGGCCAGGCCAAATTGCAGGGCTGCTACGGCGAAGACCGCGGTGAGTGAATTGGGAAGAATATGGCGCACGAGCACCTGGAAGGAAGAACCGCCGGAGCCATAGGCGGCCTCGACGAAATCGGAGCCGGCAACGCTAAGCACCTGGGAGCGTGCAAGGCGCGCAAAGGTGGCCACGGAGGTGATACCTACGGCGATGGCGGCATTGAAGATGCCGTGGCCCAGCACGATGATGACGGACAGGGAGAGCAAGAGTCCGGGGATGGACAGCAGCACGTCCACGATGCGCATGATGACGGCATCGACCCAGCCGCGGCGCACGCCGGCGATGATGCCCAAGATGGTGCCGACGATGAGGCCGAAAAGAACGGCCAGGAGCGCGCCGAGTAGGGATTGGCGCGCGCCATAGACCACGCGGGTATAGAGATCGCGGCCAACGGCATCGGTGCCGAACCAGTGTTGGAAGCTGGGTTGCAAGAGCGCCGTGGTGTCCCCGCCCTGGTTAGGGTCCTGGGAGGTAAATAGTTGGGGGAACAGCGCGCAGAGCACCGCCAGGCCCAGCACAATCAGCGAGATGATGGTGCCCGGGGTGAGCTTCAGCTGTGTGGATTTAAGCTTCATGCTTGGACCTTCTTCTCGTTCGTTGCGGTGGTATCGGCGGTGGCGGAGCTAGATACGGTCTCGTGCTCGCGCTCGCGCAGGCGCACGTCAAGCACTGGGTAGAGCAGGTCCACAATCAGGTTGATAAGGACAAAGACGGCGGCGGCCAGCACCACAATGGCCAGCAGCACCGAGGTATCGCGGTTAGCCACCGCATCTACGGTCAGCGCACCGATGCCGTGGCGGGCGAAGACCGCCTCCGTCACCACGGAACCGCCGACGAGCTCACCAAAGGTAAGGCCGGCCATGGTCAGCGCCGGCAGCAGCGCATTGCGCAGGACGTTGCGCCACAACAACCAGGCACCGCTAGCACCCTTGGCACGCACAACCTGCACGAAGGACATATCCATGACCTCATCGATGGAGCGCAGCAGCACCTGCGCCAGCGGTGCGGCCACGAAGATGGCCAGGGTAATTACCGGCAGGATGAGGCTTTGGGCATCGCTTGCGCCGATGACCGGCACCCAGCCCAAGCCAAAGGAGAAAATCTGGATCAAAATGATGCCGATCCAGAAGGTGGGCAGGGAAACCATCACGGAAGGCAGGCTGCGGAAAAAGCTGCGCAGCCAAGAAAATGGGCCAAAGGTGGAGACAATAGCCACCAGGAAGGCCAGGACCACGCCTACAAGGAAGGCGAAGACCGCCAGCGCCAGCGTGGAGGGAAGGGCATCTGCCAGCATCTCCGATACGGCGGTACCGGTGGCGACGGAAAAGCCAAAATCACCGGTGAGGAATCCGCCGAGCGCGCTGAAGTAGCGGCTTAAGATCGGCTCATCGGCACCATAAACCTCGCGGATGGCGGCCAGCTGCTCGGCGTTGAGCCCCAAGTTGGGGTTGTCATAGCGGGTCGCGACGGCGTCACCAGGCAGTGCCGCCAAGAGGATGAAAGAAAGGGTAAAAGTTGCCCAGATAACGAGCACGGCTTGGCCGATGCGCAGGGCAATAGTTTTCAGGCTCATGGTTTAGTCCTCCCCTTCTGCGGGGTTGATGTCTACCGCATAGAACGATGGGCGGCCGATGGCCTCGGTGCTAAAGCCCTCGATATAGGGCTGGAAGCCATAGACCTGCGGCTCTTCAAACATGGGCAGGATATAGGCCTGTTCGGACAGATAGTCCTGCATGCGGCCGGTCATGGCTAGGCGATCCTTTTCACTGCTGAGGTCGAAGTAATCCTCCACCAGTTTCTGCAGTTTCTCATCACCAAAGCTATCGGTCTTCTCGTCGTAGTTGAGGAAAGAATTGCGCCCGGTGCCATCCAGCCACGTGGCCAAGGTGTCCACATTGGCACGGCCGGTCATGGTATGGCGTACCTGCACGGTGTCTTGGTCCTTCATGGCCTTTTGCTGCGCAGAGCGGTCACCCGGGTTGAGGTTGGCCTCGATACCGACGTTCTTGAGCATCTCTTGAGCCTTGGTGAACATCTCTTTAGAGCGCGGCTGTGGGACGGCTTCATTGAAGGTCACGGACAGGCGCTTGCCGTCCTTTTCGCGAATGCCATCTTCACCTGGGCGCCAGCCGGCCTCATCGAGCAGGCGCTTGGATTCTTCCGGATCGAAGGCATAGTTCGCGGACTGATCCTTATAGCCAATAGCCGTCTTGGCCAGGATCGATGTTCCCTTGGGGTAGGAATCAGAAAAGAGGGTGTCCAGGATGTTATCGCGGTCAATGGCATGGATGATGGCCTGGCGCACGCGCTTGTCTTCCAAGAGTGGATGGCGGAAGTGGAAGTGGAAGCTATTGTTCACGCCACGAGTGGGGGCGGCAAAAATCTGCAGGTTTTGATCCTTCAGGTGCTTCTCATCGGGGGCTTCGATCTGGCGCGCGACATCGGACTGGCCGGCTACAAGCGAGCCCACACGCACGGAGTCTTCGGCCGCAAGCACGATTTTGATGCCCTCGATATCGGCCGGGCCTTGGTGATCCTTTCGGGCCGGGGGCGCCCAGTCATAGTCCTCGCGCTTCTTGAGCACCAGCTTGGTGCCCAGCTCTTCTTCCTCAATGACGAAGGGACCAGAACCGGAAATCGCGGTGGCATTGCCCGGCGCGAAGCCGGTGTCATCCAAATCCAGGGTGGCATTAGAAAGCAGGCCCTGGTTCATCACGGAGGTGGACTGCGGGAAGCCCGGGGAAGGCTCGCTGAAGTAGAACTTCACCGTGTAGTCGTCGATGACCTCGGATTTTTCATAATTGGGCAGCTGCTCCGATGGAGTGAGCATGCGATCTTCGTCGCCCAGGGCATAAAGGTCATAGTTCTTCTTCACGTTCGCGGCATCCAGGCGGGAACCATCGGAGTAGGTCACGCCCTTGCGAATCTTGAAGGTGAACTCAGTATTGTCCTTGTTTGCCTTGGGCATCTCCTCCGCAATCCACGGGTGCAGCTCGAGGGTATCCGGGTCCTGCCAGAGCAGGCGGTCCGTGATGTTATTGAGCACACCACCGTTGGGGTAATAGCCGCCGGAGGGCGGATAGAGGTTGTTGAACATATTGGGCTCGACATAGGTGACCATGCCATCTTCCGCGGCGTGGGAAGTAGAGGCGCACGAGGTAAGCGAGAGAGCTAGCGCGCCGCTGGCCAGGACCGCGGCCACGGGCCGCAGGAGCCGAGAAAGTTGCTTCATAAAAGCTCGAGTTCCTTTAAGTCTTAAGTAGTACTCGCCCATTAGACCACACTCATACCCCCAATTACAAGACTGGACAGTCTACCGCATTACCTGCCAAAACGGCGCCATGACAAGAATACCGTAGACCGACTAGTCTATTTTATTCTAACTGCCAGGTCCGATGATCCTGAAAGGGCCTGAATGTGGCACGATAGGAGGTATGTCTACTCCAGCAATCGCGATCGTCGGCATGGGCCCACGCGGCATTTCCATCTTGGAACGCCTCTCCGCCCGCATGGACGATTCCAGCGACCCCATTACCGTCCACCTCATCGATGATGCCCAACACGGCGCCGGCCGCATCTGGGAAACGGATCAAACCAAGACTCTGTGCATGAATACTCGCGCCGGCGCGGTCACCCTCTTTACCGAGCCCGGCTCCACCGTTGATGCCCCGGTGCTCGAGGGACCCATCCAGTACGAATGGATTCAGCTCCTGCGCGGCGATGGTGAGAATATCTCCGCCGCCAAGCGCGAGCTTTTCGAGCAGCACCCACCGGCCGCACATATTGCCCAGGACTACCGCGAAGAGCTCGCGGCAACCCGCCCCGAGTCCAACCCTTCGCGCGCACTGTATGGCGAGTACCTGCGCTGGGTCTATGACGTGGTCATTGCGCGCCTGCCCAAGAGCATTTCCACCGTGAATCACTTCAGCCGGTTGGAAACCATCGCCGAGGACGGTCACCAAGACGTCCTCCACCTGGCTGATGGCTCCGAGGTGCACGCCGATGCCACGGTACTGGCCTATGGCTGGATGATTCCGGAATACACCGAACAAGAAAAGCAGTTGGCCGCTTCCGGTTTGAACTGGATCGCCCCTAATAACCCGGTAGAGCAGGACTACGCCGCCATTCCGGGCGGCGAGGACGTGCTGGTGCGCGGTCTGGGCATGGGCTTTTATGACATCCTGGCGCTGACCACCATCGAGCGCGGCGGCACATTCGTGGAGGATCCTTCCGCGCGTTCCGGCCTGCGCTATGAGCCTTGCGGCCAGGAGCCCCACTTCATCATTTCCTCCGGCCGCGGCTACCCCTACCACCCCAAGTCCGAATACGGTGAGCTGCCGCCTACCATGCCGCGCCGCCGCCTGAAGAATGTCATTGCGGAGCTCAGTGGCACCCAGGACATCGACTTTGACGCCCAGGTTTGGCCCGCCATCGCGCGCGATAGCTACGAGGCCTATATCACCACCTTGGAACGCGTGCGCCCGGATTCCCTCCTGCGCCCGCGCGCGGAAATCCTCGAGGTCATCGATGCCACCGCCCCCGATGAGCTGGGCGCAGCCATTGCGCCCATGGTCACCGAACCATGGGACATGAACGATCTCATGTACCAGATTGCCGGGTTTACCGGGGACATCGCTGAGCTCACCGAGCACATTGCCCAATCCATGGAAGGCGATATTCGGGAGGCCGCCGCCGGCCACGACTCCCCCATCAAAGCCGCGCTGTGGTCGCTTTCGCAATCGCGCAAGCCGGCCTCCATCCTCGGCGCAGAGGGCCGCTACACCCGCGAGTCTCGCACCGGCCGCTACGGCCAGGTCATGTCCTTTGGCCAGATGATCGGCTCCGGCCCGCCGCTCTTCCGCGTGCGCCAGTTGCTCGCGCTTGTCGATGCCGGCCTGGCCCACTTCCTAGGCGATCACCCCACCGTGTCCATCGAGGCTGATCACTTCACCTTGACCTCCGGCCCGCGCTCGGCTTCGGCGCCCACGCTTGTCGACGCCTTTATGCACCGCCCCGACATCCGCACCGCCGGCGATGCCATGACGCGCTGCTTGGTGGATTCCGGCCGCGTGCGCCCCTTCCCCGATCACGGCCAGCCCACCGGTTCGCCGGAAACGGATGGGGCCACCCGCCGCACCGTCCACCCAGACGGCGAGTTGGATGCACGCCTGCATATCGTGGGCATCCCCACCTATTCCCAGTGGCCGGACACCACCATTTCCCCCATGCCGGGCACGGACCCGCTCATGCTGCAGGAAACCGACAAGGCCGCCGGTTCCCTCCTTGCCGTGGTGCGCTCCTAGCCACCGCACCTGCGCTATGGGCCCAGTGCCGCGGCCTATAGAGCGTCGAGGGCCTGCTCCAAGTCCGCGAGCAGGTCATCGATGTCTTCGATACCGATGGAGATACGCACCAGATCCTCCGGCGGCACCAGCTCGGACCCTTCCGCGGATACGTGTGTCATATTCTTTGGGTGCTCGATGAGCGATTCCACCCCGCCCAGCGATTCTGCCAGGCAGATAAGCCGCGTATTGAGGCAGATCTGCTTGGCATGCTCCGCGCTGTGGAAGCGCACGGACATCATGCCGCCGAAGCCACGCATCTGCTGTGCCGCCAGTTCATGCCCCGGGTGCTCCTTGAGGCCCGGGTAGAGCACCTGCTTGACCTCGGGTCGCGCCTGCAAGAATTCCGCTACTCGCTGCGCATTCGCGCAGTGGCGGTCCATGCGCACGGACAGCGTCTTAATACCGCGGGCGGTTAAGTAGGCGTCGAAAGGCGAGCTCACCGCGCCCACATTGCCCTGGAAGTAGAGCAGGCGCTCGTCCACGTGGGCGTCATTAGTAACTACCGCGCCACCGAGCACATCGGAATGGCCGCCTAAGTACTTGGTGGTCGAGTGCAGCACGTGGTCGGCGCCGAGTTCCAGCGGGTTCTGCAGGTAGGGCGTAGCAAAAGTATTGTCCACCAGTACCTGCGCGTTGCCCTTAATCTTGGCCACCGCGGCAATATCGGTGATATTTAGCGCCGGATTAGTGGGCGTTTCTAGCCAGATGAGCTTGGTATTTTCTTGAACCGCGGCCGCAACCGCTGCGGTATCGCTGGTGTTCACGATGGACATCTCCACGCCCCACTCGGTGAAATCATTGAGCAGGCGGTAGGAACCACCGTAGGCGTCATTGCCTAAAATGACGTGGTCCCCTGGGCGCACCAGGATGCGGATCAAGGTATCGGCGGCGGCCATGCCGGAAGAAAACACGCGTGCATACTCCGCGCCTTCCAGTGCCGCTAGAGTGCGCTCCAGCGAGCGCACGGTCGGATTGGCCACTCGGCCGTATTCGAATCCGCCGCGCAGGTGCGCCAAACCGTCTTGCGCAAACGTGGTCGAGGCATAGATGGGCACGTTGATAGAGCCCATGTGCGGATCCGGGTGATAGCCGCCGTGGATGGAACGGGACGTAAAGCCTTGAGCGAGGTTCTGCGTGCTGCCTTCTGTCATAGCCACACAGTCTAGACCAAGCTGTTCATTTCCTACGGGCAGATGAGTATTTATTTTCACAAACCTTAGCCTGGGGCCCGTCGAACTTTCAGGAGCAACCCCTACAATGGGCGTGGTTCCCATTGTCCACGACTAAGAAAGAATGATGAATACGCAATTCTTAGCCTCCGCCGCTTCCACCACGGACTCGGCCGTCGAGTCCGTGTCCAATTTTTGGAATGACGAGAAGGTGCAAAGCTGGCTTATCGAGCGCCCCATTCGCATCGCCATCATCCTTATTCTGACCATTATCGCCCACTGGCTCCTCCGCCGAGTCATCAACAAAGTGGCCGAAAATAGCATTAAATCCTCCGGACTAGATAAGCAGCGCCTGCGCGGGAAATTCAAGGACCGCGCCAATCGCCCCGAGCTCAGCCAACAAGAAGAGGCCATGCGCCAAACCCGCGAGACCCGGCGCGCCTCCCGCATCAAGACACTTGCCGGCGTAGCCCGTTCTGCCGCCGCCATCTTCGTCTGGGTGTGGGCGATTATCGCCATCCTGGATGAGTTAGAGGTCAACGTAGCACCGCTTATCGCCTCCGCCGGTGTCATTGGCGTTGCCCTCGGCTTTGGCGCACAGGCGCTGGTGAAGGACTTCCTTTCCGGCATCTTCATGCTCATTGAGGACCAGTACGGCATTGGTGACGTGGTTGATTTGGGCAATGGCGTCTTTGGCGATGTCGAGTCCATCTCCCTGCGCATCACCACGGTCCGCGATATCGATGGCGCCCTGTGGTACGTGCGGAATGGTGAAATTCTCCAGGTGGCCAACCACTCTGATGAGTACTCCGTTGCCCGCATCCAGATTCCGGTAGGTCTTTCTAATGACCCAGAGGTTGCTGGCGAAGTCATTGAGAAGGCAGTGAAAGAAGCCGCACAGGACGATAAGGTGCGCAAGCTCATCCTCAGCACGCCACGTGTGGACGGCATGTCTGGCTTTGAGCCGGATTATGTATCCTTCCGCGTCTCGACCAAGACCTTGCCAGGCAAGCAGTGGGACGTTCAGCGTTTCCTGCAGTCCCGCGTGCTCAATGTCATGCACACTAAAGGTATTACTACCCCCTACCCTCACGGCATCGGCATTCCCGATCCCCGCAAGGAAGAAGAAGAGTAAATGGATTCTGTTTATGAGGCCATTGGCGGCATGAAAACCTTTGAGCGCCTCGTCCACGGCTTTTATTCCCAAGTCAAAGAGGACGATATCATCGGCCCAATGTACCCCGATAATGACTGGGAAGGCGCCGAGCAGCGCCTTACCTGGTTCTTGGCACAGTATTGGGGTGGCCCGCAGCTCTTCTCTGAAAACCGCGGCCACCCGCGCCTGCGCATGCGCCACGCCCCTTACCCCATCGATATAACCGCGCATGACCGGTGGTTAGAGCTTATGGGTAACTCCCTCGCCAAGATCGACGAGGAAACCATCCCACCGGCCTACCGCGAGATGATCTGGGATCATATGCAGCGCGTAGCAGCCATGATGATCAACAAAGCGCCCTAGCCGCCCGTTGTCGCCCGCGCACAACATGAGCCCGGCCCCCTTTGACGGAGAGCCGGGCTCATGGTTTATCTAGCGCGCGGGATGCAACGCGGTGCTTAGTCGTCCCAGTCAAAAGCCTTACGCACAGGCTCGGACACCAGACGACCGCCTCGGGTCATCACACCGCCTTCTAGGCCTGGGAAGCGCTTGATGGCGGCATCCAAGTTGTCCTTGGCTACCGCGCGGATATACGGCAACGTCGCAGACGATAGCGCGCGGGTCGAGGTATTAGCCACCGCGCCTGGCATATTAGCCACGCAGTAGAACAAGGTGTCGTGCACCTTAAAGGTGGGATCATCGTGGGAGGTCTTCTTCGAGTTTTCGAAGCAACCGCCCTGGTCGATGGCCACGTCCACGAGAACAGCGCCCTTCTTCATCTTCTTCACGGTCTCCTCGCGCACCAGTTTCGGCGCAGCGGAACCTGGAATGAGCACGGCACCGATGACAAGGTCAGCTTCCTGTAGCTCCTTTTCGATGGTGGCCGGATCCGAGATCAGAGTGCGCACGCCACCGGCGTACTGGTCATCGAAGCGCTGCAAGACGTGTGGATCAAGGTCCAGCACGGTGACTTCGGCGCGCAGGCCGTGGGCCATCGCAACGGCGGAGGCGCCAACTTGGCCGCCGCCGATCACGACGACACGTGCCGGCTGGGTGCCCGGAACGCCAGAGACCAGCAAACCGCGACCGCCCTGGGTGGACAGCAGGTGGTGGGTGCCTTCGATAACGGCAAGGCGACCAGCCACCTGGGACATTGGAGTCAGCAGAGGCAAAGTACCGTGGCGATCGGTGACCGTTTCATAGGCAATCGAGGTGGTATCGGCCTCCACCAGTGCCTCCGCCAGCGGGCGGTCCGCAGCGAGGTGAAGGTAGGTAAAGACGGTAAGGTCCGAGCGCAGGTACTTGTACTCGGACTCGAGTGGCTCCTTGACTTTGAGCAGCAGTTCCGCTTGCGACCACGTCTCTTCCGCTGAGTCCACAATTGTGGTACCGGCATCCTTGTAGGCAGAATCGGGGAAGGATGCGCCTTCACCGGCACCGGTTTCAACGTACACTTCATGGCCATCAGCAACGAGGGTTTGCGCTCCCATAGGAGTGAGAGCCACGCGGTTCTCGTTATTCATGATTTCTTTTGGTACCGCAATACGCATTACACCGTCTCCTTGTAGGTGCAGGAAATTACTTTTACAGTTCCAGAGTAACGCAGCACACGTTTAGCTGGATGTCTAATCTAAAACTCACATAGCCGAAAAAGCACGAACCTATATGACTACCGTTATTGTCCTGCTAGACGAGGGTTTTGCGAGATAAGCACCACTCCTCACCCTCCCAAAGGTGGACCGCTTTTGGGGGTCCATGTTCTCCGAGGAGGAGGCCCTCGCCGAGTCTTGCGGTAGATGGATGGGCTTAAAACAGCGAGAGTCGGGTGGACCGATAAATGCTGCCGAAGGGGGCGTCGAGACGCACCCAGCGGCCCAGCTGAGCCACGCGCAAGTGGCGCGGCACGTCCATCGGGGCGGAAAATCCAGGGATAAGGCCCAGATTGGTACACGCAAAGATCATGCGCATAGGGATTTCCACTGTGGCGCCATCGTCTTCTACAGTAACGACGGTTTGATTCAAGAGGCTGGACGGCGGGCCCATGGGCCCAGAAAATTGTCGCGTCAGTTGTTGGCCTTTATCGGAGAGCTCGCGCACCACAGTGACCGGCAATGTATCGACCACGCTATAACCAGTGGCCGGCGGCAGGGCTCCTGGCCATGACGGATCACGGGCGGGGCCCAAATCGAGAGTCCCGGTTGACTCATGTTCCTTGAGTTGCTCGGCCAGCGTGCCGGCAGAAACCACCGCCCCATCGCGGGAAGCAACGCCTTGGACGCGGCGGGAGGCAACCACCTCGAAGGGGGTGGTGACAAAGACATCGACGACGTCGCCAGTCAGCTGGCGCAGCCGTACCGAGGCACCCGCGTCCAAGCCGACTGCGCGCGTGACAAGGGCCCGAAGGCCAGGTCCACCGCTTCCAATTTCTAGAGTCTCGGTGACCATACCTTCGGGCCCTGCCTTTCTTTTCTTTGCTCTGCGCCGCAGTTAGTTGGCTGCGGTATTTTGCAGAATATCCTTTTCCTGTTCCGTCAGCGGGCGCGGGGTCTGCTGCTGGCGGTCGACGACTACCTGCACGCACTCCACAGTTGCCGCGACTTCCCCTTGGTCATCCTTGACCTGCTGGGTAGTGGTAAACGAGGTGGTGCCAATCTGCGAAATGGTAGTTTCTACCTCCACCGTAGTGGTGTCCTTAAACTCCATCGGGCGCAGGAAATCCACATCGAGGTGGCGCACGAACGCAATGAAATCGAGGCCTTTGGAATAGATATGTTCCTTCGCAAAAGCCAGGCGCGCTTCCTGGGCAAGCTCGATGTAGTTTGCGTTCATCATGTGGCCGTACATATCAAAGTCCGACCAGCGGGTCTGAATACGATACGTGTGCACACTTGGGGTTGCCATCATTCTCCTCAATAAAGGCTTCAGCTACTTAGCGGGTCAGCTTGCGGTGGGTCACGCGAGAAGGACGAGCTGCCTCTTCACCGAGGCGGTCGACCTTGTTCTTCTCGTAATCGCCGAAGTTACCCTCAAACCAGAACCACTGGCCTTCTTCCACGTTGCCCTCCCAGGCCAAGATGTGGGTACAGGTGCGGTCCAGGAACCAGCGGTCGTGGGAAATGACCACGGCGCAGCCCGGGAACTTCTCCAGCGCGTTTTCCAGCGAGCCGAGGGTTTCCACGTCCAAGTCGTTGGTCGGCTCGTCAAGGAGGATCAGGTTGCCGCCCTCCTTCAGGGTCAGCGCCAAGTTCAGGCGGTTGCGCTCACCACCAGAAAGCACCTTGGATGGCTTCTGCTGATCCGGGCCCTTGAAGCCGAACGCGGACAGGTAAGCACGCGAAGGCATCTCGTTTTGGCCAACGTGAATGTAATCTAGGCCGCCGGAGACAACCTCCCAGACGGTTGCTTCAGGGTCGATGTTCTCACGGTTCTGGTCCACGTAGGACAGCTTGACGGTATCGCCCACCTCGACGGAACCGGCATCCGGCTGCTCCAGGCCAACGATGGTCTTAAACAGGGTGGTCTTACCCACACCGTTCGGGCCGATAACGCCCACGATGCCGTTGCGCGGCAGGGTAAAGGAGAGGTCCTTAATCAGGACGCGGTCATCGAAGCCCTTCTGCAGGTCCTTGACTTCCACGACCTTATTGCCCAAGCGCGGCGGGGTAGGAATCTGGATCTCTTCGAAGTCGAGCTTCTTGTACTTCTCGGCCTCAGCAGCCATCTCTTCGTAGCGCTCCAGACGAGCCTTATTCTTGGCTTGGCGAGCCTTCGCACCGGAGCGTACCCACTCCAGCTCGTCCTTCAAGCGCTTGCGCAGCTTCGCATCCTTCTTGCCGGCGACCTCTAGGCGCTCTTGCTTCTTATCCAGGTAGGTGGAGTAGTTACCCTCATACGGGTAGAGCTTGCCGCGGTCAACCTCACAAATCCAGCCCGCGACGTGGTCGAGGAAGTAGCGGTCGTGGGTCACGGCCAAAACGGCACCCGGGTAATCGGCCAAGTGCTTCTCCAGCCACTGCACGGACTCGGCGTCCAAGTGGTTCGTAGGCTCGTCGAGCAGCAGCAGGTCCGGCTCGGTGAGCAGGAGCTTAGCCAGCGCTACACGACGGCGCTCGCCACCAGAAAGGTTGGTCACTGGGGCGTCCGAAGGCGGGCAGCGCAAAGCTTCCATGGCCTGCTCGATCTTGGAATCAACCTCCCAAGCATCGGCGGCGTCCAGCTCTTCTTGCAGCTTGCCCATCTCTTCCATGAGCTCATCGCTATAGTTGGTGGCCATTTCCTCGGCGATCTGCTCGAAGCGCTGCTTCTTTTCAAAGATATCGCCCAAGCCCTCTTCGACGTTGCCGCGCACGGTCTTCTCGTCATTGAGTGGCGGCTCCTGCTGCAGGATGCCCACGGTGGCACCCGGATCCAGGAAAGCCTCGCCGTTGGAAGGCTGGTCCAGGCCGGCCATAATCTTCAGAATGGAGGACTTACCGGCACCGTTAGGGCCGACCACACCAATCTTGGCACCTGGGTAGAACGCCATTGTTACATCGTCAAGGATGACTTTATCGCCAATTGCCTTGCGCACGTTTTTCATCGTGTAGATGAATTCGCCCACTTTTACCCCTTTGCAAAAATTTGGGAGACGTATTTATCTACACAAACACTACATCAGAACCACCGCCCAAGTGCCTCGGGTCAGGTACACCCGAGGCGATCAAGCCGGTGGGGAAACGCTTAAGCGTTCACTGGGGCGGATTCTGCCTCGGCAGCCTCCTCTTCCACCTCGGCGTCGTCGAAGGAATCTTCTTCCCCACCACGTGCGGCTGCGGCGCGCTCGGCTAGATAGCGGTCCGCCGCGGTATCGGCAGCGGTATCTCCCTGCCCCGCCTGCTGCGGTGGGAGGCTGTGGTCCACATCCGGTTCGATGGCGTTGTCCCCCAGTTCTGGGACCGCAATATTTTCCTGGTTGTACTGCGGAGCGAGACGCTTGGTACCGATAACGTGGCGGTTCAGGTCCAGGCCCACATACTGTGCCTTAATGAACGTGCGGAAGTGATCGGTGCCCTGGTCATCGCGCCATTGTTCGGTAACTAAGGATCCCACGATGACCAGTGGCATGCCTTTAGCCAAGGATTTGCGCACATTGATGGCGAATTGATTCCACATTTCGACGTCGATGTAGAGGTGGTCCACGTCGCGCCACTGCGGGGCCTTGGGGTTGTTGCCTTCCGGGTCATTAGCGCCGGCATCGACCTGACGGTCCGGAATTCGGCGGGAAGAGGCGACGCGCAGCTTAGCCTTATAGGCCCCAGTTGAGGTCTTGGTCAGGATGGGATCGCGAGTAAGGCGACCGGTCAAAGTAATTGGGTATTGGGACATGGTGCTAGAAAATCCTTTGCTGGATAGTTGGATAGGCGAGTTCGGTTTTCCTCGCTCGCTTCCATATCCTGATGCCGGCGCGCAAGCTGCACCATGCCGGCGACCCCTACCCTGTGAATAACTTGTTGTACCCGTCAACAAAGCTCGGGTTTGGGGGCAATTTTGGGCCGGTTATCCACAGGCTAGCGCCCGCGGAAGCTCGATTCATCGCCGTGGCCCATATCCTGGAGCATCGCGTTATAGCGTTCCAATTCGGCATCATCGTCCGCATCCGCCTGCATATCGTGGCGGCGAGCCGTAGCGCGATCATCGCTGAGCCAATCCAGGAAGAGTTTGCCAAAGACGATAACCAGCGGGAACTGGCCAAAGCCCCACGCGATGCCGCCGCCCACGCGTTGATCTTGGAGCAGATCCTGATCCCAGGGCAGTTCCAAATACTGGTAGAAGTCTGCACCCAGCACACTTTGCAGCTGCATCAGGTACACGCCGGCAAAGAGGTGGAATGGCATGGAAAGGAACAGCACAGCCAATCGGAACGGGGTGGAGTGCCGCTTGGGCAGCGGATCCGGCCCGATGATTTCCCAGAAATAGAAGCAGCCGGAGATGATGAACGTAAAGTTCATAATGAGGTGGCCGGCGTGCTCGGAGATAGCGAATTGATATAGACCCGGGAACAAATACAGCACGTAGAGGAAAAATAGGTACTGCACGAGGTTGACAAACGGATTGGTAATAAACGCGACGATCTTGGACTGGGTGGCCGCCAGTGCATAGTCGTGCAGGCTGGGCTTCCCCTTCGGTCCTGCCTCAAAGGCCTCCATAAGCAGGGTCAGTGGCGCACCCAGAACGAGCAGGAGCGGGACCGCCATCGACAAAATCATGTGCACCAACATGTGCATGGAGTACATCGCCGGCATGTAGAGACCCATGCCGGTAGACATCACAAGGGTCAGGCCCAGCGCACCGCACATAAACCATGCGGTACGCCCCTTGCTCCAAGTCAGGCCGCGCTTGTGTACACGGTAGACGCAGTAGCCATAGGCCGCAGCCAAAAGCAGGCCAATGGTGCCAAACATGATGTCAAAGCGGAACATGGTCCATACGTTGAGCACCGTGGGCTTTTCAAACAGCTCATAGCCCATCAGAATCTGCATCGAGTTGAGGTTGGGATCCCGCGGTGCGGGCGGCACAGTGCGGCCCAGCGTGATGGCTACGCCAATGGTGGCGGCCATCACCGCTACTTCCACGATGGCAATGCGAATAAAAAGGCGCGGGTTCTTGCCCAGCTGCGGGATGGTGAGCTCGCGGTGAGCGAGGCCGAAAATGCCCAGCAAAATCGTCAGCACGAATTTGGTAATCAAAATGATTCCGTACGCAGAATCCACCAGATCGGAGATATTCATGCGGATGAGCGTGTTTATCAAGCCCGATACTGCCAAGACAACAATCGCCATAAAGGCGATACCGGAGTAGCGCTTCACCGCAAAGGCGAGGTTGGGGCCAAGGCGCCGACCATGGGCGATTAGCGCCATAAGCCCGCCTACCCAAAGCATGACAAAGACCAAGTGCCACAGGAGCGAATTGGTGCCGTAATCATGGTCGCCGCCCGCCGCGGAGTGGCCTTCCATGCCAATGGGTACGACCTGCATTATGGACAAGAAAAGCAGGACCGGCTGCATGGACCAGCCTCGGCCCACGAGACCGAGAACGCCCACTACTAGAGCGATGAGCACGGAGATTGCCCACACGATGGTGGTGGAAATTTCCGTCAGCGCCATTTTCATGATGGAAGGCTCGAATACCTGGGAAAAGGGCGCGCCGGTGAGGTCGGACATAATGAGCGGGATTTCCACGAGACCTACGGCCGCCATACCAAAGGAGGCCCAGGTGCCGGTGCGGGCGGCGATGTGGCCGTCGACGGACAAGGGGGCATCGATAAGCGTGGCATTGTCACCGCGCGGAGCGATGAGGAAGGACGAGGCCAAGAATGAGCCCACGGACAAAGCCATGAGAATCCACGCCACACCTCGAAAGAGCGGCAGGCCAAAGGTGGTTATGCGGCCGGGGTCCGGGATGCCCAGGGCCGCCAGGGAATCGGCCAGGAGGAACAGGGAAATAAAACCGGCAAGCAGGCCGGCAATAAGCATCGCTGCGATATAAATTCCCCAGGAAGAGCGGGGCTTCTTACCCGCTACGTTCACACTGTTAACCTGCTCATTTGCCATAGTGCGCATTGTATAGCGCGACCTAGTTTCTCACCTAACACACATTTTGTCTTTACATGTGTCATTATGGAGCTTATGGACACCCGTCAACTTCTTTATTTTCGCGCCGTTGTAGACAATGGCTCCTTCACGCACGCTGCCGAATCACTCGATATGACCCAGCCATCTCTGAGCCTTTCCATCCGGAAGCTAGAAAAGGAGCTCAACGCCCAGCTGCTTTCGCGCGGTCGCTCCGGTGTCTCCACCACTGAGGCTGGCGATTATGTCTACGAAACGGCCGTTAAGGTTGATGCGCTGCTGAGCGAAACCCAGCGCCATATCAGCGAAATCACCGGCGACAAGGCCAGCACCGTGTCGCTAACCTCCGGCGCCATTTTGAACTGGGAATTTACCCCTTCCGCCCTGGCCGAGCTCAAGCGGATTTACCCCACCGCCAATATCTCGCTGGACGACGCCGAACCGGCCACCGCCATCAAACACCTACTGGATGGCCAGGTGGACCTAGCGCTCTTGCCGACGTCCGATCCGAAGGCCTTCATTCGCCGCTACTCCCCCGAACTCACCGTCCACCAGGTGGCCACGTTCGATTACTCCGTCGCCCTTCCCCAGCGCCTCGCCGAGTTGGAATCCCCCGTCTCCCTCGCCGAACTGAAGAAGGAAACATGGCTTGTCCCACCGCGCAGCCGCGAACTTCCTGAACTGGCCGAGTTCTACCATGACCTGTGGAATAGCCGGCCGGGCCTCAAGCCGGAAAAGGCCCAGGAGGTCGCCAGCCTCAATAGCGCGATCCCTATGGTCTCCAGTGGCCTCGGCGTCAGCATCGTGCCCAATTGCGCACCTACTGTGCAGCCGCACGGCATCGTCACCCGCCCCATTGCTGATGACCTGCCGCGCTACTACGCCATCGTGGCCTACCGCACGGATCGCGAGCTGACCGCAGCTGCCCAAGACTTGGTGGACATCCTGCGCACGCCGCAGCGCACCCTGGCTTAGGTTTCCCCGCCCTCGTGGGCTACTATGAGTGCGTTGTAAGCCCCCATAGCTCAGTGGATTAGAGCAGTGGGTTTCTACCCCATGTGTCGCGGGTTCGAATCCTGCTGGGGGCACCGCGCGAAAGCCTTGAGGCGCCGAGTTTCTCGCCGCTTCAAGGCTTTTTGTTTACGCTAGGACTCACCATGCCCCACCCAGGAAAGGCTTAACCATGTCACTTCCCGTCCCTTCCCGCACGTCCTACGCCCTCGTTACGGGCGCCAGCCAAGGCATTGGCAAGGCCATGGCGCAGGATTTCGCAGCCCTGGGCTATAACGTCATCCTTGTGGCCCGCCGCCGCGAGGTCCTGGAGTCCATCGCCGCCGAGCTCGAGCAGCGCCATAATATCGAGGCCATTGCTCTACCGGCGGATCTAGCGGTAGCTGACGACGTCGCCCGTGTGGCCGAGACCATCGCCACCCGCGAGGTATCGATTTTGGTCAACTCCGCCGGCATCGCCAGCTTCGGCCCCTTCATGGACCAGGACTGGTCATACGAGACGACTCAGTTCGAGCTCAACGGAACTGCCGTCCACCACCTCACGCGAGCCGCCTTGGAACAGATGCTGCCTCGCCGCAGCGGCGCTATCTGTAATGTCGGCTCTGCCGCGGGCAATATCCCCATCCCCAATAACGCCACCTACGTTTTCACCAAGGCGGGCGTTAATGCGTTTACGGAGGCCCTGCACTATGAGCTGAAGGGCTCTGGCGTCTCGTGCACCCTGCTCGCCCCCGGCCCCGTGCGCGAGGCCACCATCGCAGAGGAAGACCAGTCGATCGTGGATAAGGTGGTACCTGACTTCTTGTGGACCACCTACGAGTCATGCTCCCAAGAAACCATCGAGGCCATGCGCCGCAATCAGCGCCGCGTGGTGCCCGGCCCGCTATCTAAGGCGATGAATACCCTCAGCCAGGTGCTGCCCACCCCGGTGATTGCACCGCTGGTAGGCAGCTTCTACGCCAAGATGGGCTAGGCCCCGGCGCCTTCTAAGTCCTTGTCTTTGTCTTTGAGCACGCTGCCCTCGCCGCGTGCTCGTTTGCGCTCTACCCAGAAGTCCGCATTCTTAATGCCCAAAGCTTCTGGGTCGAACTGCGGATCCTTGCCGGCCTTCTTCTGCTTTTCGTAGTCCTTGAGTGCCTTAAGCGCAGGGACCTGCAGGAAGAGGATGGCGATGATATTAAGCCATGCCGTCGTGCCGACACCGATATCGCCCAGCGCCCACGCCGCACCCGGAGTGGTGGTGGCGCCAACCACGACGGAAACAATAATCAGCGCGCGCAGCACCCAAATCAGGCCACGGCGGGCCGTGCGGGAGCGGACCCAACGGTTGAAGTAGGTCAGGTTGACTTCGGACATGTAGTAGTACGCCAGGACCGTGGTAAAGGCGAAGAAGGCAATGGAGACGGCGATGAAGGTTGGGCCCCAACCGGCAAAGACGCTATCGAGGCCGGACTGCACGTAGCCAGGGCCAACCTCGACGCCATCAGGAAGCGAGCCGTTGTAGACCACCTCACCGTCCTCGGAGCTGCCGCGGAAAACGGTGTACATGTCCGTAGAAATAATCATGAACGCGGTGGCCGAGCAGACAAAGAGCGTATCGACGTACACCGCGAAGGACTGCACAAAGCCCTGCTTAGCGGGGTGGGAGACCTCGGCGGCTGCAGCGGACTGCGGGCCGGTACCCTGGCCGGCCTCATTGGAGTAGATGCCGCGCTTAACACCCCACATGATGGCCGCGCCCAGCATGCCGGAGAATCCGGCTTCCATATTGAATGCGGACCTGAAGATGAGCCCGAAGACCTCCGGAATCTGCGAGAAGTTCATACACATGACCACCACGGAAATCACGATATAAATGACCGCCATGAATGGCACGACAATGGTGGCGAAGGTCGCAATGCGCTTCACGCCGCCAATAATGATGATGGCCAGAATGCCCGCCAAGACGACGGCTGCCCAGGTGGAGTTGATGCCCCAGGCGGTATCGGCCGCGGCGGCCACCGCATTGGCCTGGATGGCAGGCAAGAAGTAGCTGGTAGCCAAGATCATGGCGACGGCAAACACGATGCCGTAGACCACCATGAACGGCGCCGCCTTAGTGTGCTTGTAGGCCTTTTCGATGTAATAGGCGGGCCCGCCGCGGTACTCACCGGTGTCCTGGTCCTTCCCCTTGTAAATCTGCGCCAACGTACTTTCGATGAACGAGGTGGACGAGCCCAACAGCGCCACTGCCCACATCCAGAACACGGCGCCAGGCCCACCGAAGGCGATGGCTGTGGCCACGCCGGCGATATTGCCCACGCCCACGCGGCCGGAGAGCGAAACCATCAAGGATTGGAAGGAAGACACGCCATCGGCGGACCTTTCTCCGTTAACGATCTGCTTGAGCATGTCCGGTATGCAGCGCACCTGCAGGCCGCGTGTCACCACGGTGAAATAAATACCCGCGCCGAGGCATAAAAACACCAAGACGGGGGACCAAATTACGGTATTGAGGGCATCGAGGAAGTTTGCCATCTAGTCTCTCCTAAGTCTGTCGCACCTCCCGAATGAAGAGCGATTAACCAGAGTGTGACCTAACTCACATCTGCGAGTGAGGCAAATCACCGATTAATTTTATGCAGTACGGTGCCACACTTTCTAAAAGGTTGCGCTGCCCAGTAGTAATCGCCCCTCCAGGGCAGCCCGGCTCGTACCCCATACAGGGGTAAAAGCACGCGGGCGTAGAATGGGCCGCATGCCACATTCCGAGATAGCCGCAAAACACGACCGCCTCGTCTGGATCGATTTGGAGATGACGGGCCTCGACCCCGAGCGCCACGTCATTGTTGAGGTCGCCGCCGTCATCACCGATGGCAACCTCAATATCCTGGGCGAAGGCATCGACCTCGTCGTCCACGCCACCGAGGATGAGCTGGCACAGATGGATTCCTTTGTTACACAGATGCACGCTAAGTCCGGGCTGGATAAGGAAATCCGCGAGTCCACCACCTCCATCGGAGAAGCCGAGGATGCCGTACTCGCGCTCATCAATGAGCATTGCGATCCCGAGCACCCCGCTCCCCTGGCCGGCAATTCCATCGCCACGGATCGCACCTTCATCCGCACTTATATGCCGCGGCTCGATAGCGCCCTGCACTACCGCATGATCGACGTCTCCACCATCAAGGAGCTTGCCCGCCGGTGGCACCCGCGTGCTTACTTCAACCAGCCCGATAAGGGCATGGCCCACCGCGCACTGCAGGACATCATCGAATCCATCCGCGAGTTGGACTTCTACCGCCGCAGCGTCTTCCGCACCGACGAGGGCCCCACCTCCCCCGAGGCGGAGGAGATCAAGGCCGAAACCACCGCAGATTACCAGGCGTTTTTGTAATTTAGGCGGCGTGAGTTAACCTATATCTCGTTGCTTTCACGCAGCGATGGTGGCTGTAGTTCAGCTGGTAGAGCACCAGGTTGTGATCCTGGGTGTCGCGGGTTCGAGTCCCGTCAGCCACCCCAAGTGCCCGAGCCTTGCGCTCGGGCTTTTTCAGTTTTCCACCTGCATGCTCGCCAGCAGCTCCTCCGAGCGTGCCCGACCGGCCACATCTGGCATATCTCCGGTCACCACAAACTCACTCACGCCCAGCCGCTTGCCGACGTCCCTTAGTTCCTCCCCCACCTCCTCTACCGTTCCCCACACGTCATGGGCCAGGGCCTCCTCAATGCGCCGGCGCTGCTGCCCCGTCAGCGCATCCATATCCAGCTCTCCTGCAGGCCGCAGGGCCGCGAACTCGCCGTTGGATTGCGCGAGTACCTTGGCATAGGCCTCCGGTAACAACAGATCACGGGCGGCCGCGGACGTATCGGCAACGGCGATATTGAGCGAGGAGATGATAGGTGGGGCGTCGGCAAGCGCATGCTCCCGATACACCCGCGCGGCTGCCTCCTGTATGGCCACTGGGCCGCCTAGGATGACGCCGAGCCCCATCTTGGCCGCAACCATGGCCGATCGAAAGCCCGCCAACACGTAGATCGGCGTGCCCGCATACTCCGGCCGCACCGTCACCGCTTCCTCGCCGCGCAGGTAGCGCAACAGCGTCGCCAGCTCCGCCTCAAAGCGCTGCTTCACCTCGGCCGGGTCGCCCTGGCGCAGCGCCCGCCGCACCGGGCCGGTAAAGCCGACAGAGGAACCAATTCCAATATCGATGCGCCCAGGATACAGCGCCTCGAGGAGATTAATCTGCTCGGCCACCAGAAACGGCGGATGATTCAGCAGCATGATGCCGGCCGTGCCCACCCGAATGCGCTGCGTGTGCGCCGCCACGTGCGCCGCCAGCATGCCCGGCTGGCCCGCTGGAATGCCCGGCACGCCGTGGTGCTCGGCCACGAGAAATCGTCGGAAACCAAGCCGCTCTACATGCCGGGCGTGCTCAGCCACCTGGTCCAACGGCCCTGCCGCCGCGCGGTCTAAAACAGAAAAGCGCATGGCCACCACTGTAGCCATGCGCTCATCGCCTGCGCCGCTCTTGGGCGCTACTGATTGGCATCCGCGTTGCCCTTGGACCACTCGTCCCAGGACATATTCCAGTCACCCAGGCCGTCCATCGCATTAAGCGTTTCACCGTAGGTATTGAACACGCGCACCACGTCGCCGCGCTTCATCGTCTCCTGGAACCACTGGGCGGCCTCCGGCGTCACGTTAATGCAGCCGTGCGAGGTATTGGTATTGCCCTGCGCCCCTACGGACCACGGAGCGGAGTGAACATAGATGCCGGAATAGGACATCTGGGTAGCCCAGTCCACGGTCGTGCGGTAGCCGCCTGCCTCATGGGCTAGGCCAAAGGTCTCGGAGTCCATCAGCAGCTGCGGGTGCTCATCGCCAATGATGTAGCGCCCGTTTGGCGTATCGTACTGATAATCGCGGCCGAGCGAGACCGGGATGGCGCGCAAGAACTTCTTATTCTTAAAGACCTTCATGGTCTTGGTGGCGTTATCGATAATCGCCACGGTGCGGTCACCGATGGTGAAATTGGTCTTGGCGTTCTCGCCGCCGTAGATTCCACCACCCAGGTCCTTGCCGTACTGGTCCACCTTTACCTCAACCTTGGTGCCTGGCTCCCAGTATTCCTTTGGACGCCAGCGCACCTCCTGGTTGTTGACCCAGTAGAAAGCGCCCTTAACCTCAGGGTTGGTGGTCACAGTAATGGTCTTCTCGGCCGCCTTGCGGTCCGTAATCGGCACGCCGAAGTTCACGCCAATGACCTGGCCTACGCCAACCTCAGAATCCGGGATTGGGCTAAGCGAGACCTCGGCAACGCCCGCTGCTTGCGGGGTGGAAAAGCTGAGGTGCTTCTTGTTGCCATCCACATCGGAGGCCACGATGGAATAGGTGTGGTTATAGCCCAAGTCCTCCGCGGTAGACCACGTCTTGGCATCCTTGGAGAGCTTTTCTTTGACTTCCACGCCCATTTCATTGGTCATGGTGACGCTCTTGAGCTTGCCGGTGGTCTTCACGGTGACGGGCTGGGACGGATCCACGTTCTGCGCCCCGTCTTTCACGGAAGCCTTCAGACCATCCTTTTTCTTTTCGGACTCTTTGCCACCATCCTTCGCGCCGTTCGCGCTTGCGGCGGCGGTGGATTCTTGGTCAGCGGCCTGATTCTCGGCAGAGGAATCGGAGGAGCAGGAGGCGGCGGCTAGGGAAATGCACGCAACACCCGCGGCCGCGATGAGGCGGCGCGCACTAGGGAGGGAATGTTTCACTGAGTTGCCCTTAGACACGTTATTGCTGCTTTCAAAGACCAATTTAGATTAGCGTCTCGCTCCAGCAATTACCAGAAGCCACTTCAGGCATTAACCAATTCGTTATACACTCCTAAAAACATGCGATGACCAGGCGATTTTACACTTTTCAAGAATGGCTGCTAGAGTATCTACTCGTTGCACAGAGAGCCACACGGCAGGAAGTCAACAATGCGCCATTAGCTCAATTGGCAGAGCAACTGACTCTTAATCAGTGGGTTCGGGGTTCGATTCCCTGATGGCGCACCACTTAAAAATTTAAATTAAAAAATTAGGCCGGGCAATCGCCCGGCCTTTTTGCTATCTCACCCGCAGCGGCGCAATGAGTGGAGCGCCGCCATGCTGGACGACGTCCGCCTCTACCCCATACACGCCTTCCACGAGTTCCCCCGTGAGAACGTCCGACGGCGCGCCCTGAGCGCGAATATGGCCCTTCTTAAGCACCACCAGCTGGTCGCACATGCGCGCAGCCAGGTTGATGTCGTGGATGGCCACTAGGCCTAGGCTGCCGTCGCGCTTCGCCTTCACACGCACCTCATCCAATACAAAGATCTGGTGGTGCAGGTCGAGGGCGGACGTAGGTTCGTCGAGAAGCATCAGGCCTGGGTTGCCCACCAACATCTGCGCCACCGCCACCAGCTGGCGCTGGCCGCCGGAAAGCTCATTGAGGTAGCGCGAGGCAATCGCGTCCAGGCCCAGCGAGTGCAGCACCTCACCGGTGCGCGTAATCGGGTCCTCGCAGGCCTCACGGCGCGCAGAGATCAGCACGGCCTCAAATGCCCGCAGCGCGGCTGTGCTCGTGAGATCCTGCGGCACGTAGCCGATGAGCTGCCGGCGACGCTTGCCGCGCGGGGCCGTGCCATCGACGCGGAAATCCACCTCACCATCGCAGCCGCGGTGCACGCCGGCCAGGGACTTGATAAGCGTGGTCTTGCCGGAGGCATTCGGACCCAACAGGCCCACCAACTGCCCGCCGTGGAGTTTTTCCACATCCACGGACTCCAGCACGCGGTGCTTGCCATAGGCCGCACTCAGCCCGGAAATAGTCAGTTCTACGTCCACAATGCCCTCCTTCGGGTCATAACGATGGCAATGAAGAATGGCACGCCCAGAAGCGAGGTAACAATGCCAATGGGAATAGCCAGGCCCGGCTTAATCATCAGGCTCACCGCATGCGCGGCACACATCACGGCCGCGCCCGCCGCCATGGAGGCCGGCAAGAAGTAGCGCTGGTCCTCGCCCACCAACATGCGGGCGATGTGCGGGCCTACCAAGCCAATGAAGCCGATGATGCCCGCGAAGGCCACGGTGGTCGCCGCAACGAGCGAAACCACGATGAGCACTACAACGCGCAGGCGGGAGGTATTGATGCCCATGGCGGTAGCGCGGGCGTCGCCAAGCCGCAAGGCAGTAAGGCGCCAGCCCAGCGCCCACAAAATGGGCAGGGCGATAATCAGCACGGCCGCCAGCACGCCGTTGGCCGCCCAATTGGCGCGGGTAAGCGAGCCCATGGACCAAAAGACGATCTGCTGCAGCGCCTCGGCCGAGGACTGGTACTGGATAAGCGCCAGCATGGCCTGGAAGAAGAACACCAAGCCGATGCCCAGCAGCACCATAGTCTCCGCCTTCGCGCCCCGGATGACGGCCGCAACCACGATGATGGCCGTCGCCACTGCGGCCGCGAGCCACGCCACCAGCGCTAGGTTGAACTGCGGCTGCGCAATCAGCTGCCACTTGAGCACGATGGAGGTCGCGCCGCCAAACGCGGCGGCCGCCGAAATGCCGAGCGTAAAGGGCTCGGCCAGCGGATTATTGAGGATGGTCTGCATTTCCGCGCCGGCCAAAGACAGGGCCATGCCGATGAGCACGGCCATCACGGCCATAGGCAGGCGCAGCTGCCACAGCACCGTGCGCGTCTGGTCATCCAGCCCCGCGGGATTCACGATGCCCTTCATGACCTCGCCCGGGCTGATATCAATCGCGCCCACAAAGTTGCTGATGATAAAAGCCACGGCCGCAATCAGCGTCAGGCCCGCCACAATACCGATGCGTTGCCACGTTAACTTCTTATGCTGCCGCGCTAGCGCGGCTACCTCTGCGCCCTCCATTAGTTGGTGCTAAAGAAGGTTCCCTCGCCAGAGACCGGCGAGTACTTTTCTTGCGCGTCCATCCACTGCTTGGCGACGTCCATATCGGCATACGCCTCCGGATCAATCCACTCGGCGACCTGCAGCAGCGCCAGGTAATTAAACGGCGAATCATAGAACTGGTGCCACATGCTGTGGAAGTGGTGCTCCTTGACCGCACGCAGCTTATCGAAGCCGGCCTGCTTGCCCGGCAGCTTAGCCACACTGCCCTTGGCTTCCTTTTCATCGATGCCATAACCGACGGCCGCATAGCCGACTGGGTGACCCTCATCGTCCTTCATATCGGACCAATCGCCACCGGTAGCAATGATCATGTCCGGGTCGGCTTCTAGGACCTTTTCCGGGGTGATTGTGCCGGACTCGCCCGGGATGATTTCATCGGCAATATTCTCGCCGCCGGCCGCGTTGACCAGCTGGGAGATATTGGAATCGTTCCACGAACCGCAGCAATCGGAAACGCCGGCCGCACGCCAGACGAAGGTCCGCGGCTTATCCTTAACCTTCTCCGCGCGTTCCTCCACCAAGTCCACGGTCTTTTGCCAATCCGCGTTGAATTCCTCCGCGCGGTCCTCTTGGCCGAAGATTTCGCCGAAGATGTCCATGGTCTTAGGCGTATTCTCCAGCGGGTCGCGGCGGAAGTCGGTCACCGCGTACTTCAGGCCGGCCTGCTCCATCTTGTCGGTCAGGCCCGCTTCGCGGGAGGCATCGTATTGATCCAGCGACAGCACGATGAGATCCGGATCCAAGCTCACAAGCTTCTCCACGGTGACATCGCCTTTGGTGAAGCCGCCAATCTCCGGAACCTCGTTAACGGAGGGCAGCTCCTTTTCCAGCGCGTTGTAGTAATCCGGCACGTTTTGCTTCAAGTCCGTGCCAATGCCGACGACCTTATCCAGCGGATTATCGGTATTGAGCACGCCGGTGGCAAAAATCGATCGACCCTCCCCCAAAATCACGCGATCGGGAGCCTTATCCAGTTCCACATCACGGCCGGTGATATCGGTGAAGGAGAACTCAGCATCGCCGCTGGAGCCGCCAGCTACTTCCTCAGCCGCGCCGCAGCCGACGAGCGCGGTTGCCGACGCCGCCACAACCGCCATCACCTTGAAGGGGGTATGAGCCATTTTTAGTCCTTGGTTGTTGGATGCCCTCGCGGCAGCCGCGAGGAGCCTTACATAGGACATCCTAACCTGACTAAGTAAGGTAACCCAAACCTAAACGGGTTCACCGTTGATCGTGTAGTCTTCCGGCTCTCCCTTGGGCACCTCGGTGCCGTCCGACATGGTGCGATCTTCCAGCTCCCCATCCGGATCCACGATGGCAATATCGAAGCCAGACTCGCGAATTCGGCGCAGCCCCTCCTTCAGCATGCGTCGGCCCATGCGGTTCGTGCCCGTAATATGCGATAGCTCGAGCACCACCGTGCCCTCGCCAAAATCCGACTCCATCAACTCGTACAAGATAGTCTCGGCCGCGTTGAAGTTGATCAGGCCCTGCAGGTAGATCACGGTCAGCTCCGCGTCCTGCTCCACCTTGCGCACCGGGTTCACGCCATAGCGCTCGTCCGTAGACATCAGGTGCAGGCCCATGTCCTTCGACAACAGCTTGAACGCATCCACCCCGCGCACCGAGTTGCCTTCCTTGTTCAGTCGCGGCGAGAATGTCGCCACGCCCAGCTGGCCCGGCAGCGTGCCCAGCAGGCCGCCCGAAACACCCGACTTCGCCGGGATACCCACCTCGGCCATCCATCGGCCGGCGCCGTCGTACATGCCAGCCGAGCTCATTACCGATAGCGTCAACCGGCACACGTCCGCATCGAGAATCTTGTCCCCCGTCACCGGCTGCACGCCACCATTCGCCAACGTTGCCGACATCACGGCCAAATCCCGCACCGTCACCACAATCGAGCACTGCTCAATATAGGTCGACACCGCATCGTGCGCCTCGTCCTGGATGATGTCGTAGTTGCGCAACATGTGCGCCAGCGAGAGGTTGCGTTCGCTGACTTCCAGCTCGGAGGAACGCATGGCGTCGTCGATAAGCAAATCGCGCCCCGCCAGCCGCGAAAAATAGGTGCGCAGGCGCTCCACGCGCGCGGCAGGCTCCGAATCCACGCCATTAATCAGCTGCGTGACCGCAATCGCGCCCGCATTAATCATCGGGTTGACCGGCCGATGGTCATCTCGGTTGAGCGAAAGCTCGTTGAAGGCCTCGCCCGAAGGCTCCATACCCACAATCTCGCGCACCGCGGAAAGACCAAGCTCCTGGAGAGCCAGCGCATAAACAAAAGGCTTGGACAAGGACTGAAGGGTAAATTCCACCTCATCATCGCCCGCAGAATAAACGTGGCCGGTGGTGGTGCACATCGCGGCGCCGAGGTATTCAGGCTCCGCCTTAGCCAGCTCCGGAATATAGTCCGCCACGGCGCCGTCGCGATTATCGCGCACCTTGGTGAGGATTTCCTGCAAATAAAAAGGGATTGGTGTCTTCATCCCAACCCAGCCTACGAAAAAAGTCCCCGCGGTGTGCGGGGACTTCACAATTAGTGGCGCTCGGACAGCAGGCGCTGCAGCTCCTTCAGGTCGCTCTTGCGGCGGCGAGAGCGGAAGACCGAGAAAGCAATCAGGCCAACCACAGCGGCGCCGACGCCACCCAGGGCCATCTGCACGTTGCGGTCCTGCAGCTTATCGGTGGCCGCGGTCTTAGCCTCGTTGGCAAAGTTCTGCGGCTTGCTGCGCTGTGCCAGCTCGTCCAGGGTGCCGGCCAGCTGGCGGCGGGTGCGCTCGATATCGCGCTGAATGTCTTCAATATTGCGTGCCACGAAGTTCTCCTCTTAACTTAGGTTCGCTCTTAACGGGGTCATTCTACCCCGCCGCCCCAAAAGCGTGCAGCCCGGGCGGTAAGTAAGGTGGAAACCATGACTGAAAACCGTTTGAACGTTGGAGATACCGCCCCTGCTTTTGCGCTTGCCGACGACGCCGGAAACACCGTTTCCCTCGCCGATTACGCAGGCCAGCGCGTACTGGTCTACTTCTACCCCCGCGCCAATACCCCGGGCTGCACCAAGGAAGCCTGCGATTTCCGCGATTCCCTGGAACAGCTCAATGATCTCAATATTGCCGTCGTAGGCATCTCGCCAGATAAGCCGGAGGCGCTGGCGAAGTTCCGCGCGGACCACGAGCTGAACTTCCCGCTGCTTTCGGATCCGGATAAGTCCGTCATGACCGCCTACGGCGCGTTTGGGGAAAAGAAGAACTACGGCAAGGTCGTCCAGGGCGTTATCCGCTCCACCTTCCTGGTCGAGCCGGATGGCACCATCGGCCAGACGCACTACAACGTCAAGGCCACCGGCCACGTCGCCCGCGTGATGAAGGGACTTAGCTAGCGCGTGGGAGAGATTCTGCTACCGCGGCGTCGGCCAGCGCAGGCGCGCAGTCGCGAGCGCTTCGAGCGCATTCTGCAGGCCGCCCGCGCCGTGCTTGTCGACGTCGGCTTTGAATCCTTCACCGTCGACGAAGTCGCCCACCGCGCCGGGGTGCCCATCGGCACGCTGTATCAGTTCTTTGCCAATAAATACGTGCTCGTCTGCGAGCTCGACCGCCAAGACACGGCCGCCAGCCGGGCCGAAATCGAGCGCTTCTCCCGCCGTGCCCCGGACGTGCAGTGGCCCGATGTGCTGGATGAAACCATCGATCACCTGGCGCGCATGTGGCGCGACGATCCCTCCCGGCGCGCCGTGTGGCATGCCGTGCAATCCACCCCCGCCACCCGCGCGACGGCCGCAGATACCGAGCGTCAGCTGCTTTTCCCCTTGTCAGAAATCCTCTCCCCGCTCGCGCCGTCCATGAGCGATGACGAACGCATTGACCTGGCCGGCTTCCTTATCCACAACGTCGTCTCGCAGCTCAATTACGCAACTGCGGGCGACCCCAGTGGCTTTGATGCCGTGGTCGTAGAGATTAAGCGCATGCTCGTTTCGTATCTCTTTGCCATTGCGGCCCACTGGGGCAGTTGACGCTTAAACAAGTTATCCACAGCTGCGGACGTCTTCGCCTCGGCTTACCCACCGGCTCTGCTTAAAGTTGCAGCCATGAGCGCACTTAAGGCCTATGCCACCCATATTGCCTCGGCGATGGACATCCTCGCCGAGGCCCACGGCATGTCTGAGCGCGCCCTTCTCGAGATGGGCTTGCCGGACGTCGAGGCCCGCGACCTCCGCGCGCTGGCCGCGGTCTACTTCGGACCGACCGGATTCAGCCGCAAGCAACGCCACGCAGCCGCGGCCGCCCGCCACCACGACCTCGTAACGCTCAAGCTGATTGAAAAGTACGTCTCCCGGGTGCGCACGAAGCGTGAGGCGTGGAACCTACGCGTGGAGCTGTGCCGCCTGCGTGGGCCGGCTTCTGAAATCGCCCGCCGCGCCAAGCAGCGCCTGCGCGAACTTCGCCCGCGCCGCATGCCACCCCGCGAAGGCGTGCAACTCCTTCGCCGGCCGAACGGCCCGTGGACTATGCGGATTACCGCGCCCTCGGCCTTCCTTGCTGAATTCGACGCCGCGCTCGACCCCGACCGTCCACTCGATTCCCTCCGCGACCTACTTCGCGGCACCGGCGCGCCTTCCGCGCGCACCACCACCAACGTCACCATCCCGCTCAACGCCCTAGACCAAATCCTGGACGGCGACGGCGAGGAAGTCACGCTGCGCCTTAGCAATGGCGCCACCATTTCCGGCGCCGAGCTCGTCGAACGCACCTTCACCGAGCACGGCCTCGCCACCCTTATCCACCCCGTCAAGGGCCCAGTCAACCTGTATCGCACATCACGTTACGCCACCGAGAAACAGCGGCAGATGGCCGCGGCCGAAAATCCCACCTGCCCGTGGCCGCCGTGCAACCATCCGGCGGACAAGGCCCAGATCCATCACCTCAAGGCGTGGAAGCACGGCGGGTTGACCAATATGGAGAACCTGACCGTGTGCTGCCCCTACCACAACGGGGTCAACCAGGATGATCCGAATGCCCCGCCGCTGCGCGGGCGCCTTGCCCGGGTCAATGGCAAGGTCCGCTGGGTTCGTTAGCGCTGCCTCTGCGAGGTAGCGCTACTCGGCGTGCTCTAAAAAGTCCGCGTAGACTTCGGCGGCTACCCGCGCGAATTCGGCGGGCGTCATGCGGGCCATGCCCTCCGGCAGGCTGCCCCACAGCGGGCAGCCGGTCACCTGCGGCATCTCCTCGAGGTTCAGTCGGGTAGCTAAATCCGGATCGGCCGGCAGCGAGCCACCAATCAGCCCGAGCACCTCGATTCCGTGGCGTTGCGCCTCGCGCACAGTCAGCTCGGCCGCGTTGAGGCTTCCTAGGCTGAGGGAGGTGACGATGAGGAGCCTATCGGCGACGTCGGCAAGCGTATAGGCGTCCGTCAGACGCACGAGCAGCCCGCCGGCGCCTTCAACAAGCACCACGCGGCCGGGCGCGTCAAGGGCGGCAATCCACTCCTTGAGTTCCTGCAGGCCGGGTTGGTCCATGCCGGCCCGGCGCGCAGAAAGGTTTGGCGCCAGCGGCTCCGGGAAGCGCACCATCTCGGTGACCTCCACGCCTGCCAGCTTGCCGACGGTCACCGCATCCCCCTTCCCCTCCGGCTCCCCCGTCTGCAGTGGCTTAGCGTAG
The DNA here is from genome assembly GCF_022347345.1 of Corynebacterium sp. ACRPJ. Classification (NCBI taxonomy): domain Bacteria; kingdom Bacillati; phylum Actinomycetota; class Actinomycetes; order Mycobacteriales; family Corynebacteriaceae; genus Corynebacterium; species Corynebacterium sp. ACRPJ. Next base: position 11,823 of record NZ_JAKRNC010000010.1, on the reverse strand, counting down.
ACAACCTCACGGCCGCGCTGCTTGAAGGCACTGGCGAGCGCGGCCGTGGCCACCGTCTTGCCGACGTCCGTGTTCGTCCCCGTCACGTAAATAATCACTGTCGTCCTCCTGCTACCGCGGCGCGCACGCCGCGGCACATCTGGGTTACTTCGTCGGCGGTGCTGATAAACGGCGGCATGATATAAATCAGTCGGCCGAACGGGCGCAACCACACGCCCTGTTCCACGGCCGCGGCCGTCGCAGCGGCCATATTTACTTCGCGTTCCATTTCCACCACGCCGATGGCACCAAGCACGCGCACATCCGCTACCCCCGGCTCCTCGGCTAGGTCTGCAAGCCCGCGCTGCAGCTGCTTTTCGATGCCCGCTACCTGCTCGCGCCAGTGCCCTTCCACAATGAGCGCAGTCGCCTCGGCCGACACGGCGCAAGCGAGCGGATTAGCCATAAACGTCGGCCCATGCATCAACGCGCGCGGGCGCATTCTCTCGGACACTTTCGCGGTAGCGAGCGTGGCGGCCATGGTCATAAACCCACCGGTCATCGCCTTGCCAACGCACATAATATCCGGCACGACGCCGGCTGCTTGGGTAGCAAAAAGGTCGCCAGTTCGGCCGAATCCGGTGGCGATTTCGTCGGCGATGAGCACGATACCGTGGCGGTCACAGATATCCCGGGCCCCGCGCACCAGCTCGTGGTCATGAAAGCGCATGCCTCCCGCACCTTGGACTACAGGTTCAATGACTAGGGCCGCGACCTCCTCAGTGATGCACGCTTCCAGCTCGTGCAGATAGGTTGCGCGCTCGGCCGGGCTAGCTCCGCGGGTAGGCGGCGCTGGGGCGAAAATCTGGCGCGCTAAGGTGCCAGTCCACATCGAGTGCATGCCGCCTTCAGGATCGCACACGCTCATCGCCGCGAAGGTATCGCCGTGATACCCCGATCGCCACGTCAGCATTTTGGTGCGCTCGGGGTGCCCTAGGCCACGGGCGTACTGTAGCGCCATTTTGATGGCTACTTCTACCGATACAGATCCGGAGTCCGAATAAAAGACCTGTTCGAAATCACCCCGGGTCAGTTCCATGAGGTTGCGGGTAAGCCGCGCGGCAGGTTCGTGGGTGAGCCCGCCGAACATGACGTGGCTCATTCGCTCGATTTGTGCGGCCGCTGCTGCCTTGAGTCGCGGGTGTCCGTGGCCGTGGGCGGCGGCCCACCAGGAAGACATGGCGTCGATAAGCGTGGTGCCATCCGCAAGCGTTAGATGGACGCCGGTGGCCGAGTCCACCACAAGCGTTGGCTCGCCTGGCTCGGCGTAGGGGTGCCAAATGTGTCGCGCATCGAGAGCGGCAATATCCTCCGCTGAAATATCCATGATTTTAGGTCTATCACAGACTTTCGGCCGTTATAGTGCTTTTATGACAATTATTAAACAGCGTTCAATCCGGCGTCTACCGGCGGCTTTACCAGCAGTCGCCGGAATTGAAATGTGGGAGCGCTTTAGCTTCTACGGCATGCAAGCCATCCTCGCCTACTACCTCTATTCCACCTCCGGCGGGCCCGGCATGGACCAAGCACAGGCCACCGCGCTTGTCGGCGCATACGGTAGCCTGCTCTATCTGTGCACGTTCGTCGGCGGGTGGGTCAGCGACCGGCTCTTGGGCGCCGAACGCACGCTCCTTGCCGGCGCGGTTCTGCTCATTTGCGGGCACTTTTCGTTGTCCTTGGTGCCTGGCGCGGCAGGTCTCGTAGCCGGGCTTTTGCCGCTTGCACTGGGCTCAGGCCTGCTCAAGACAGCAGCAATCACCATTCTGGGTGCGGCTTTTCCTCCCGCGGCCGGCGCACGAGATGGCGCCTTCCAGATCTTTTATCTAGGGATTAATATCGGCGCCCTACTCGGGCCGATGCTTACTGGCTGGCTGGCACAAGAATACGGTTACCACGCTGGCTTCCTCGCGGCCGCGATCCTCATGTGTTGCGGGTGCGCCCTCTACGGCACGCTGCGCCGGCGGGTAGTTGCGGAATTCGATTCGCGGCCGCCCAACCCCACCACCACACCGGGCAGGGCCGCGGCGATAGCGTTGGCGGCCGTCGTGGGCGGCGTCGTCGTTGCGGTGACTGTCTCGCCAGATAAGCTGGCCATGCTTTTGCTCCTTACCACGATCACGGCCGCCCTCGCTCTCTTCGCCAGCATGCTGCGGTCGCCGCGGGTCAGCGCGCCGGAGCGGCGGAAGGTCGTGGCATATATTCCGCTGTTTTTCTGCTCTACGGCCTATTGGACCCTCCAACCGCAGATTTACGGCGTGCTAGCCGTGTACTCGGATCAGCGTGTAAACCGCATGGTAGGCGGATTTGAGATTCCAGCGGCGTGGACGCAATCGCTCAACCCCCTGTTCATCTTGGTGTTGTCCCTCCCATTGGCTGCTGGCATGGCCCGATGGGCTCGCTCGCGACGTCTATTAATGGCCGTAGGCATCATGGTGGCTGGTTCCGGAATGTTTGTGCTGTTGCCGTTCGTCGGGGGCGGAGAAAACTCAACGCCGTTCGCGGCTTTGGCCTTGACCATCTTCTTGATGTCGCTCGGCGAGCTATTCATCGGACCAGTGGGCATGGCGGCATCGGCCGCGCACGCACCACGGGCCTACGCGACGCGCTTTTCAGCACTGTACTTTCTCACCATGGCCATCGGCACCTCGCTGGCGGGAACACTATCGACGCTCTATGACCCTTCCTCGGCAGATGCGGAGCGGAACTACCTACTTATTGTCGGAATCGTCCCCGTCGCACTGGGACTCATGCTCTTGGTCGGCCGAAAGGACGTCGTGGACGAGGTGTCGGGCGGCGTCTAAGGTATCGGCTCCTGAGGTAGCTTGGGTGTCAGTGGAGAAAATCTGACACTCGTGATCGGGGATCACCTCCGCGCGGCGGGTTATGCCACGCTGCGCGGTATAGGCATCAAAGAGGTTATCGATGCTCAGGGCTACTCCTCGTTTTTTAGTTGCTCGCGCAGCTGCTGGAAATACTCGCGGGCAGCCTGGGGCTGCGCAGTGGAGTGCGGGCCCTGCTGCGGCTGCGGCTCTGCCTGCTGGTGCTCGGAGCGTTGCTGCTCAGCGCGCTGGGAAGCGGCGATGGCTTCGCGCTTGGCGCGTTCGGCCTGTCGCTTAGATTCGCGCTCGATTTCTTCAGCGCGGGAAGGCTTCTTAGGCTGCAGGCGACGGCGCTGCGACGGCTCCTCGGCAGAGTCGAGGGCGCGATTGGCCATGAGGACATCGCGCATACCGCTGAAAAGATCGCCCATCCCCTGCGGGTTAGAGGGCATGTAAAGAACGGACGCCTGGCCGTTGTGGGAGACGTCGACCATTGCGTCGAGGTACTGGGAGACCAGCATGAGGGCTTCGGGGGATTCTTCCACGCCGGCGTCGCGAAGCATCTCGTACTGCTGGGCAATGCCCTCGACGATTTCCTTACGCTGGTCGGCGACGCCGCGGCCCTGCAGCTTCTTCGCCTCGGCTGCACCCTCAGCTTCCTTGACCACGCGGATCTTTTCAGCCTCCGCCTGGGCGACGGCCGCCTCGCGCTCGCGCTGCGCCGCGTTAATGGAGTTCATGGACTCGCGCACCCGGGAATCGGGGCGAATATCGGTGACCAAGGTGTTGACAAAATTCCAGCCATACTCGGCCATGTTGTCGCGCAGGGAGGCCGCAACATTGCGGGCGATGGTGTCCTTGGAGGAGAAGGAATCATCTAGGTTCATATTCGCTACGGAGGAACGAACATTGTCCTGGACGTAGGCCACAATCTGCTGCTCGTGATTGGAGAGCATGTAGTACGCCTCGCGCTCGCGCCCCTGGACTACCTCGTACTGCACGGCAACAGGGATTTGGACGAAGACATTGTCCTTCGTCTTGGTCTCCACCATCACATCCAGCTGGCGCACCTGCAGCGAAATCTTATCGCGTACACGGTCCACCCACGGCATCTTAAAGTGCAGGCCAGCATGCGCCACCTTTTGGAATTTGCCCAAACGCTCCAAAATGGCAGCTTCGCGAGTGCGAACGATGAAATAGCCATCGAAAAGCGTTCCCAAGATAATCAGCAGGATAAAAACTATTACTATGGTGGCAATCATTGAATCTCCCTAAATGTCGTGATGATCACTAATATTTTCGCATAGGAAATAGCGAAATGCTAGTGATCGTCAATAAGCGAAAAGAGCTTCCCCAAGATGGTCGCACCATCCTCGCGGATGCCGTTGTGCTGGAATTCATTGTTAATCCACGGCCGCAGGTCTCCCAGGTGCGCGGCCGTAGCCAAGGACTCCTCGAGCGGGACGAAAATATCATCGACGTAGATGGCCGCGGCCGTGGTGGGCACCTCGCCCAACGCATAGGGCGGGGAGAATTCGTGGCGGGCAAGACCATGGGCGGCGTCGGCAAACGCTTGCAAGGCTGGGTCCTCGTCGAACTGCCAGGGGAAAATGTGCTCGCCGGTCAGCCAGGTGCCGCCCTCAGCAAACTCCGGAAATTCCTCGCGCACGCGGTGCGCCGCCCAGTTCGTAGCGGCCTGGCCACCGGCGCCGCCATAAATCGACTCATGGATTGCGGCGTACAACGGAGCGTCTGCAAAGCTCACGCGCTGGCCGACGTCCGCCAGGAAATCACCCCGCAACCGCTTCTCCCCCGCCTCGGTGCGGAAGGGCTCCTCCAGCAGATAGGCCAGCGAATCAAAGCCGGTGCCACGGCCGAGCTCAATGCCGATGGTACGAAAGCGCAGCGCGGACAGGCGCTCACCGGTAGGAAGCCGCTCATCTGAATTGTCCAGGTGGGAAATGATCTCCTCGATCCGGCCTTGTGCCCACGGGAATTCGCGGTAGAAACGCTGCTGGCGGGCCTTGAGTTTGCTGAAGGTAGCGCGGTAGAGCTCGTCCGCGCCCTTCAGCGTGGGGATGCCGCCGGTGAAGAAAGCATGCTCGACGCGCTCGGGTGCCTGGGATAGGTAGGCGGTGATGCAAAAACCGCCGAAAGACTGCCCGAACAGCGACCATTTCTCGAGTCCGAGGTGCTCGCGCAGGCGCTCGGCATCGCGGACGATATTGTCTTGGCGCAGCAACGCCAAGTGCTCTGCAGTGCGCTCTGCGGCCGGGCTAAGCGCATCAATGCGGTGCGAGCGGCCGGTGCCGCGCTGATCCATGAGGATAACGCGGTAGCGCTCCAGTGCCTTGCCAATCAGCCCCGTAGGCGCCAATGGCCGAGGCGCCGGGAAACCAGGACCGCCCTGCAGGTAGAGCAATGCGGGCAGGCCCTCGCCGCCGGGCGGGATTATTTCGCGGGCGTAAAGCCCAAAAGTCCCGTGGGGATTGGAATAATCCCACGGGACTTCTAGGTGGTGCTCTTTAATTGTGTGGCCGAAGCGGCGATAGGAGGTCATGTCCTCCCAGGCTAGTAGACTTCCAAGCCCTTCGAGCGGAAGACGTCACGGATTTTCTCCACATCCTCCGGCTTTGGTGGCTTCGTGTCAGCTAGCTGGTAGTTCATGCCCAAGCTATCCCACTTGTCCTTGCCCATATTGTGGAAAGGCAGGACCTCAACGCGCTCAACGTTGGATTTCCAACGCGCCACGATATTGGCCACATTTTCCACGTTCTCTGGCGAGTCCGTGAGGTCTGGCACCACCACGAAGCGGATCCACACCGACTTGCCCATCTTGTTTAGCCTGTCGCCGAAGTCCAGCGTGGGCTGGAGTTCGCGCTGAGTGACCTTGCGATAGGTTTCCTCGTCGCCCGACTTGACGTCGAGAAGCACGAGGTCGATATTGTCCAGGTCCTCGTCACGCAAACGCGCACCGAGGTAACCGGCAGTATCGATGGTGGTGTGAATGCCCGCATCGTGAACTTCCTTGAGCACGCGGCGCGTGAAAGAAAGTTGGAAGAGGGGTTCACCACCGGAGATGGTGAGACCGCCACCGGAAGCGTTGAAGATTGGCTTATAACGCTTAATGCGCTTGACCACATCCTCGACCCGCTCCAGCGTGCCGGTCTTCATCTCCCAGGTGTCTGGGTTATGGCAGTACTGGCAGCGCAGTGGGCAGCCGGACATGAACATCGTCATGCGGGTACCCGGGCCATCGACGGCGGTCACGAGCTCCCAAGAGTGCACGAGGGCAATATCGCCGGTACGGCGCGCCTCCATGAGTTCGGGGCGGGTAATGTCATCGAATTGAGCGTCATTTCCCAGGCCCGCGGCCGCGCCGCGGACTCGCTCTCCTTCTTCAGGAGAGAGGGTAACGACACCAGTAACGCCATCTGCCATGATTAGGAACCCTGGTGGAAGGTGCGGGAGATAACGTCGAGCTGCTGCTCCTTGGTCAGCTTGACAAAGTTGACAGCGTAGCCAGAGACGCGAACGGTGAGGTTCGGGTACTTCTCTGGGTGCTCAACGGCGTCCTCGAGGGTGGACTTGTCCAGCACGTTGATGTTTGCGTGGTACAGACCAGAGTTCATCTGGTGTGCATCGCGGTTTGCCTTCATTGCTGACATGCGGTCTTCGAAAGTTGGGGTTGCCATGATTTTCTCCTTTTCGAGATGGTTGAGGGTTGGTGGTTTTTACTTCTCCATGATGAAGCCGGCATCCAGAACGCCCACCAAGTTATTGATGCGCTCTTCTGGGGTGCGGCCCAATCCGGAAGGAGTAATGGTGTTGGTCAGCGAGATGCCGTCCAAGGCGTCCTTGTAATCCAGCTTGCCGACGGACAGCATGGAAGCAACCATGCCGTGGCTGTCAGCACCGTTTTCAGGGTTAGCGCCTGGGGAGAACGGCGTGCCGGCCTTGTGGCCCGACGGGAAGGCGCCTGTTGCCTTGCCGTAGACCACGTTCGAGGTAATGGTCAGCACGGACTGGGTTGGGATGGCATTGCGGTACATCGGGATGGCCTTAATCTTTTCCATCACGGTGTGGACAATGGTAGCGGCGATATCATCGGCGCGGTCGTCATCGTTGCCGTAGAACGGGAACTCACCTTCGGTGATGTAGTCCGTAATCAGGCCGGTCTCGTCGCGTACCGGGGTGACCTTAGCGTACTTGATAGCAGCCAGGGAGTCGGCGACGATGGACAGGCCGGCGATGCCGCAGCCCATGGAGCGGACGATATTGGAATCGTGCAGCGCCATCTCGACTGCCTCGTAGGCGTACTTGTCGTGGGAGTAGTGGATGATGTTTAGGGCCTCAACGTAGGTGCCAACAACCCAGTCCAGCATCTCCTCGTACTTCTGCCAGACCTCGTCGAAGTCCAGCGGGCCGTCGCCCTTGATGGGCTCGTAGCCTTCGACAACCTGCTTGCCGGATACCTCATCGCGGCCACCGTTGATGGCGTAGAGCAGAGCCTTTGCGGCGTTCACACGAGCGCCGAAGAACTGCATCTGCTTGCCAACTTCCATCGGGGAGACACAGCAAGCAATTGCGGCGTCATCGCCCCACTGCTCACGAATCTGGCGGTCAGACTCGTACTGGATGGAGGAGGTCTCAATGGAGATGTGGGCGCAGAATTCCTTGTAGCCCTCTGGCAGCTTCGGATCCCAGAAGATGGTGATGTTCGGCTCAGGTGATGGGCCAAGGTTCACCAGGGTCTGCAGCAGACGGAAGGAGGTCTTGGTGACCATGTGGCGGCCGTCGTTGCCAAAGCCAGCGTCGGACCAGGTTGCCCAGTATGGGTCGCCAGAGAAGATCTGGTCGTAGTCGATGGTGCGCAGGAAGCGAACGATACGCAGCTTGAGAACCAGGGAGTCAATGATCTCCTGGGCGTCTTCCTCGGTGATGATGCCAGCGGCGAGGTCGCGCTCGAAGTAGCAATCGAAGAAGGCGGACAGGCGGCCGATGGACATTGCGGCGCCATCCTGGGACTTAATGGAAGCCAGGTAGCCGAAGTAGGTCCACTGCACTGCCTCGTGAGCGGTCTTGGCCGGCTGGGAGATGTCGAAGCCGTAGGACTCGGCCATCTTCTTGAGCTTCTTCAGGGCCTTGATCTGCTCGGAGTGCTCCTCGCGGAAGCGTGCCCAGTGCTCAGAGAAGCCAGCATCTGCGACGGAATCGCGGGAAGCCTGCTTTTCCTCGATCAGGTAATCCACACCATAAAGTGCAACACGGCGGTAGTCGCCGATGATGCGGCCACGGCCGTAAGCATCCGGCAGGCCGGTGATGATGTGTGATGAACGAGCAGCGCGGATGCGCGGGGTGTAGATATCGAAGACCGCATCGTTGTGGGTCTTGCGGTAACGGGTGAAGATCTTCTCCACCTCAGGGTCTACTTCCTTGCCCGCTTCGCCGATAGCCTGCTTGACCATGCGCCAGCCACCGAACGGCATCATGGCGCGCTTCAGCGGGGTATCAGTCTGCAGACCGACGATAACGTCGTCGTCCTCTGAGATGTAGCCGGCCGGGAAGGCGTCGATGTCGGTCGGGGTGTGGGTGTCAACGTCGTAGACGCGCTGCTTGCGCTCGACGGACAGGTACTTCTTTTCCAGGGTGTCCCAGACGCGCTTGGTCTTCTCGGTCGGGCCTGCCAGGAAGCTGGAGTCGCCGTCGTACGGCGTGTAGTTGCGCTGGATGAAGTCGCGGACGTTGATGCCCTCGGTCCATGGACCGGACTCAAATCCCTTCCAAGCTTCAAACTGTTGAGGCTGCGTTGCGGTAGTCATAATTCCCTTCTTTCGGGCGAATTTCTAGCAGGGGATAAATGCCGCTTTCTTCGAGCCACAGCACCAAGCCCCTCTGGCCTCAATTGTTGACCAATTGCCTGGTAATAACAAGTCTCGCAAACGTTTGAAAGCCAAGTAATAAACCGGTCGTGTTGTTTAGCTGGTTAGTGGTTTCATGCAGAACGCACGTACGTCTTTTATCGGGGGTGAACTAGCCCCGAACGTGTTCCTCATCACCGCTAGATTTTGGTCGCTACCTGCACGAACCTCTACTGTTAATCCCGTTCAGCTTCGCTTCCGCACAAAGGAGGACTTCGTGGCTTCCCAGCCCAAGCATCCAGTAGATATCGTCCCACCCGCCCCCAAACTAGCCGCCTTGGGTTTACAACATGTGCTGGCGTTTTATGCCGGCGCAGTCATCGTCCCGCTGCTCATTGCCGGCTCGCTCAATCTGGATGCGGAAACCACCATCCACCTCATTAATGCGGATCTGTTGACCTGTGGCATTGCGACGATCATTCAGTCCCTGGGCGTCGGCAAGCGCATTGGCGTGCGCCTGCCCATCGTGCAGGGCGTGACTACTACGGCCGTCTCCCCGATTATTGCCATCGGCTTGGGCGCAACCGACGGCGCGGGTGGGGTGGCCTCGCTGCCTACCATCTATGGCGCCATTATTGTCGCCGGCCTTTTTACCTTCTTTGCGGCGCCGGTCTTTGGCAAGGTGCTGCGCTTCTTCCCGCCGGTGGTTACCGGTTCGGTCCTGCTGGTTATGGGTACGTCACTGTTGGGGGTGTCGGCCAATGACTTTGTCAATTACGCCGAGGGCGTGCCGGCCACCCGCGACTTGCTCTATGGCTTTGGCACGCTCGCGGTCATCATCTTGGTGCAGCGTTTTTCCTCGGGATTCCTGGGCACTCTGGCCGTGCTCATCGGCCTAGTCTTAGGCACTGGCGTGGCGCTCGTGCTTGGCGACACCTCCTTTGACGAGGTCTCCTCCGCCCCCGCCCTCGGCATTACTACCCCGTTCTACTTCGGTATGCCGAAGTTTGACCTGGTAGCGATTTTCTCGCTCATCATCGTCATGATTATCACCATGATGGAGACCACCGGTGACGTCTTTGCCACCGGCGAGATTGTAAAAAAGCGCATCCGCCGCGATGACGTCGTGCGTGCGATTCGCGCCGATGGCCTGTCCACCCTGGTGGGCGGCGTGATGAATTCCTTCCCCTATACCTGCTTTGCCCAAAACGTTGGCCTGGTGCGCCTGACCAGCGTCAAGTCGCGGTGGGTGGCCGTTGCCGCCGCCGGGTTCATGATGGTGCTGGGCATTTTGCCTAAGGCCGGCGCGGTCGTGGCCTCCATCCCCTCCCCCGTTCTCGGCGGCGCCTCCCTGGCGCTTTTCGCCAACGTGGCGTGGGTGGGCCTGCAGACCATCGCCAAGGCCGATCTTTCCGATGGCCGCAACTCCGTCATCGTTACCTCCGCGCTGGGGCTGGCCATGCTGGTGACCTTCAAGCCGGATATCGCCACCGCCTTCCCGGAGTGGGCGCAAACCTTCGTCTCTTCTGGCATGTCCATCGGCGCGATTACCGCCATCGTGCTCAACCTTTTGTTCTTCCACACCGGGGGTAAGCAGGGAACGCAGGTGTCTCGGGCCGTCGGCAAGAGCGTGAGCCTGCAACAGCTCAACGGCGCCTCCCGCGAAGAGTTTGTCTCCGCGCTGCGCCCGCTGTTTAACAATGAAACCTGGCCGCTGGAGCTGGCGTGGGAGTCGCGGCCCTTCGGCGATGTCAATGAGCTGCGCGCGGCCATTCAGGTGGCCGTGCTGACCGCGGATGATTCCCGCCGCGCCGCCCTCATCCACGATTACCCGGCCATGGATGAGCTGCTGCTTGCCGACGCCGACGAAGCCGCCACCATCTCCGCCGACCGCGGCTCCCTCGGCCTGACCGACCTAGATGATGTGCAGACCGAGCGCATCACCGAACTTTCCGCCGCCTACCGCGAGCGCTTTGATATGCCATTTGTGGCTTATTTGGATACCAATGACACCGTCGACCGCGTTATTGATGCCGGTGTGCGCCGCCTAGCCAACTCCCCGGAGCAGGAGTACCGCACCGCGTTGGGCGAAATCGTAGAAATTGCCAACGACCGCTTCGATATCCTGCTGGCCGATGCCAACCCGGTCCGCTCCTCGTGGGACCGCAAGTTCACCGAGGTGGACTAGTTAGCGAAAAGAAAAGTCCACCTCGGCTTCTGGGTCCACTCCGGAAATAATGCCGGTGTAGAACTGCTTGGCCTGGGATTGGAGGACATCGCGATTATCCGCGATGTCCTCTTTCTTTTTATCCTCATTGAGGATTTTGGTGATGGTTTCCGCCTTATCGATATCCGGGGTAATCCAGCTCAACGCGCCGTTGTCCTCCACCGCGGTTTCGAAATTCTCATCCGAGTGCCCGATGAAAATGAACTCTGGGATCTGCACGCGGAAGTGGTGCGGGGATTCTTCTTCCACCTGAACCTGCGAACCTTCGATGCCGATCTTCGCGCGGTAGGAGTACTTGATGTACTGGGTGCGCTCGCTGCCCGGGACCTGCCAATTCCACAGCTTGCTGGTGGCGGATTCCTCCGATAGGCCCTCGATACCCAGCGAGACGAGCACCACCTGCTCTTCACGCTCCACGGCCTTGATGACCTTGGTATTACTCGATTCGGTCTCCACCTCCACCGGTTCCCGCACCTGCCAAATGAACACCGCGGCGGCAGCCACGGCGGCAATGAGAATGACGGCGACTAGGGTGGAAAGCAGCTTTTTCGGCCTAAACGACAGGATGTGTTGGTGAGGTTGTACGGCTAGCCGGTCTGGCGTGCTGATATTAGGAATATTTCACTTATCCAGAGGGATATTCCAGCTTCGACCATGAAATACCGCCAAAGGCATGCCGGTGTGCTAGGCACCTAGGTTCACGATGAGAGGATGAGTAAAAATCATCCTCGATGCCCCGTCTGCGGCGGGGCATGCACGAAACACGGAACAACGAGTGCTGGGCGCCAACGATGGCGATGCCGCACCTGCAAGGCCACCTTCACCCGCGTGAATAACGATGCCGTGCAAGCCAAATGGTTCCGCCTTTTCATTTCCT